>CAIWAH010000308.1 GCA_903910585.1 uncultured Verrucomicrobiota bacterium | reverse complement strand
GCACTGCCTCGCAGCGTTTTGATGATCGGCTGCTCCCGACCAGGCGTAGAGACTCAAACGCGTGTCCGCCGCAGTTTACGATTACAGGAATGCCGGTCCCCAGCCAAACTCATCCCTCGGCCGCCATTTGCGAGATCATATTCATCGAAGTCATCCCATTGTCGGAGACACGGATACCGATAATTATAAGTATGTCTCGACGCCTCTCGAAATTGCTCATTCCGCCTCGGTTCCTGACGCGCGCGAGTCGATGTCAAACCAGTAGTCCATACACCTGCCGAACAGCCGTTCGCCGCACGCATAGGCGCATTTTCAAGGCCTACATGTGGGTAGACATATGGAAGGACATTTGCCGAACCTCGCTCTCATCGGAGCAGCAAACACCCCCTTCTAATGCGAAGTCCTACAGGCCAATGGCACTGGGAGGGGATGGGAGAGTATGACCTCGCAGCGGCTGTTCATGGGCGAGCACTTACCACAATCGTTTAGTTCGCCTCGCGGGCTGCTCATCCAGCCTCGTTAAAATGTATGTCCCTATCCTGAAGAGCGCGCCATAGAATCTTTCCAGACGCGGACTTCGGCAGCGCGTCTACGAATTCAATGGTCCGTGGGACTTTGTACGTAGCCATGTGTTCCCGGGCCCAGACAATGATCTGCTGTGCGTCCGGCGTATGTCCCGGACGCGCGACGATGTAGGCCTTGACGGTCTCGCCCCGGTACCCGTCCCGCGCACTGACCACGCAGGCCTCCTGCACCATCGGATGCCGATAGAGGAAGGACTCCACTTCCGCCGGCGACACCTTGAACCCGCTGGCATTGATGATGCGCTTGAGCCTGTCGCTGAGAAAGAAGTAGCCCTCCTCGTCGAAGTAGCCAACATCACCGGTACGCAGGAAGCGCTGGCCTTCTATCTCGATAAGTGCTTCCGCCGTCGCGTCCGGGCGATTCCAATATCCGAGGAACAGGGAGGGACTGCTGATCACGATCTCGCCTAGGGTGTTTTCAGGCAGCGGCACCTTTGTTTCCGGATCGATCACAAGCGAGCGGTTTGCGAACGCCGGCAATCCTAGGCATTGCAGCTTTGGCCGGCGCAACGGGTTCATGTGGGTCATGGCCGCCGTCTCCGTCAGACCGTAGCCCTCCACGAAGGTCAGTCCGAAGCGGGCCTGCAGTCGCTCGGCAACTGCCTGAGGCATGGCGGCCCCTCCTCCGCACAGATTATTCAGCGAGGATAAGTCGAACTCCTCTAGTCGGGGACTCCCGAGCAGGTCCACGATCATGGTTGGAATGCAGACAAAGTGGCTGGCGCTGTGAAGGCGAATCAGTTCCGCCGCCTCCTCACGGTTCCAACGCTGCATAAGAACCACCGTGGTGCCGAAGTACACGTTCGACAGTACGCCGGTGACCAGCCCTGTGATGTGGAACATCGGCACAGCCGTGAGACTTACCGCTTCGCTGGTGATTTCCTGCACCAAGGCAAAAGAAATGGCGCTGTGCATCAGGGTCTGGTGCGTATGCATGCAGCCCTTCGGCATTCCCGTGGTTCCCGAGGTGTAAGGAAGCATGGCCAGATCTCCTGGCTGCACGCAGTTCGGCTGTAAGCCGCTAACGTCAGTGCGCAGAGCCGCCTTCCAGGTCTCCTCTTCGGCGGTCCCGGCCGTGTCCCCGACGCCGCTTTCCGGCACCACCAGAACGAGCGGCGGCTCGTCCGAACCGGACACCGAGATTGCTCTGAGCAACTCCTCCTGCAAGCCTTGCCAGCATACGACAGCGCGAACGCCCGCGTCCCCAAGAACGTGGCCGATCTCCTCGGCCTTGTACATGGGGCTGAGCGGGACGACCAAGGCTCCCAGTCGAAGGGTGGCGTAGAACGCAACGGGGAACGCAGGACAGTTCGGCAGGAGCAGGGCCACCCTGTCATCCTTACAGACGCCTCGCTGTTGAAGCCACGCCGCCAACCCGAGGGCCTGCCGATGCATGTCCTCGAACTCGAGCCGCTCGTTTCGGAAAAGATATGCAGGCTTGCGCGGAAATCGTGCTGCGGAAACTTCCAGGTTGAACCAGAGACTCGTCGGTGGTACGTCCACCGCGATGGGAAGGTTACGTGGCCAATAGGGCGACCGTTTGGCTCGGCTCGCAGCATGCATAGGTGATCTCCTGCTTGACCCTAGCGGATTCGCTGGGGGGTGAGTTCATATGAAGCAGGTTCGGATCTCCTAGCCAACTCGCGCTCCCGCAGTCGGAAGCGCTGGATCTTCCCTGTGGCGGTCTTGGGCAATTCATCTAGGAATTCGATGAAACGCGGGTACTTGTAGGGCGCCAGCCGGTCTTTCACGAAGGCCTTGAGTTCATCCTCGCTGGCTTGGGTGCCGTTCTTAAGGACCACGAATGCCTTCGTCTTCAAGAGCCCTTGCGTATCTTCCTTTCCGATTACCGCTGCCTCCAAAACGGCCGGGTGCTGGATCAGCGTGGCCTCGACTTCGAACGGACTGACGTAGATGCCGCTTACCTTCAGCATGTCGTCGGCGCGCCCGG
>CAIWAH010000307.1 GCA_903910585.1 uncultured Verrucomicrobiota bacterium | reverse complement strand
GATCAGCACGATGCCGAACGGCTCTTTCAGCGCCGCGTGGGCAAACAGGTCGGCGGCTTGGAAAAAGGCGGGCATTTCCTCCGGGGTCCGGTTGGTCCGCACATGGAGGCGGTCGCGCAACCACGGGCGGGCCGTTGCTTCGAAGGCCGCCTCATCCGCCGGTTCCGCCTGACCTACCACCACCAGCTGAACGTCCGGAATGGTGGACAGTTCCCGGACAATCCATTCGAGGCGCTTGTTGCTCCCGACGGCCAACGCGCCGGCGGCGAGGACGAGCTTGGTCTCCGGACCGACGCTGGCTCCGAAAAGTTCGCGCCTTACGTCTTCCTTTGGTTTCGCCGGACGGAATTTTTCAGGCTCAATGAAATGCGGAATGATCCGCCATCGCCTGGTGTCGAGTCCAGCGGCGCGGCCGGCTTCGAGGTAATGCGGCGCGAGCACCTGCACCCAGTCAAAATGTCGGTTCCAGTCGGGCCCAAGAAGGACCCCGTCCTTGTAAATCACGGTCGCCCGGTGCCGTTGCCGTCGGCGATGCAATCCCCAAGCCACCTGCGGATCACCGGTGTGGACGATTTCGCAGCCCTCATTGCGCAACCGCCACGAAAGCGTCAGCGCGAAGATTGACTGTTCCCAAGCGTATCGCCGTCCCCAGTCCACGCGGTTTCGCCACAGCGGATGCTCGCGGCGGAGAGTGGGAATCCGCCGATAGGGGCAGACCGTCCGGAGGGGGCCCCCGCCGAACAGGGATGTCGGCAGGCTCCGGCAATGGAGCGCCTCGGCAATTCCCTGGGCCCACATTTCATTTCCCCGGCGAACCCAGCCGAGCCCAGAGCAGGCAATCCCGACTGACGGCTTTGGCGCTGAGGCTGACTCCGATTGCATGGGCGGGTTGACTAGTTCGGTGCCGCGGGAGAACCGCTAACGCCCAACTGGGAATTCACCTTGGCGAGATAATCCTTCGCCGCCCAGTTGTCCCACCAGTTCCACTTAAGCGACGCTTCCAGGAGCGGTTTGGCCTCGGCGGCACGGCCGTTGTTCAGGAGGAACCAGGCCACGGCGTTGGCCACGGCGACGTCGTTTGGCCCGAGGCGAAATGCCTGGTCAAATTCCTTCGTGGCCCGCTCCTTGTCGCCGGTCCAGTTCAGGGTCTGGGCCAGGCGCAGGTGGGCGTGGGCGTCGTAGGGGTTCAGGGCGATGGCCTTTTCCAGCCATTCGATGGCGGTTGCGGCCTGTTTCCGCCAGTCGCTGTCGCCGCCGAAGCTGAGGCGCCGGTGGTTTTCTCCGAGTTCGTAGGCGGTGCGGGGGTTGTCCGGGGCCAGTTCGGCCGCCCGGGTGAGGGCGGCGAGGAGTTCCGGGCTGATGTTCGTCTGGTTGGCGGCCTGATTCAGTTGTAGGCCTTCCCGGCCCAGCTTGCTTGCTAGCGGGCCGGTCCAAAACAGCGCGGATCCGATCAGCGCCGTCATCACGATCCGACCGGGCAGCCCCGGCCGGAGCCAGAAGCGTTCCGTGGCGAACCGGATGTTCGAGGCGAGCAATCCGGTGGTGACTGCCCCGGTGAGGGCGATGGCGGGCAGGTGGAGGTTGAAATCCACGAGGCAATGCACCCCGAGGGTGGTCAGACCCGCGATGGAACCGACAAAGAAGGCCGTCCGGTTGCTGCCCCGCGTTCCCAGGTCGCTGGTGCCCCGTTCGACGTATTTCACCGACCGCACCACGCCCCATGCGAAGCCCCCGATGGCCAACGCCGCGAGACCGGCTCCGGCCACGCCGTAGTCGGTGAGCAGGTTGAGGTATTCATTGTGCACCCAGCCGGGGTTGCGCTGGACCTCCGGTGAGCGGTAGCCCGGAAACCGCACGTCGAAGTGGCCGGGGCCGACGCCGAGCAGGCGATGGTCGTTCCACATGCGCAAGGCGGGCTTCCAGATCCATTGGCGGCCGATACCAGCGTCGCGGTTGCCCTGCTGGTTCAGGTTGGCCAGGCGGCTGCCGGCCTTGTCGGAGGACTTGAAGAAGACAAACGCGCCGACGGCGAACAAAGCAGCTAGGATGGCAATGGGCAGGCGCAGTTCACGGCGGCGGAACCCCACCCACGCGAGCAGGCCACCCAATCCGATCGCCACGGCCGCCCACCCGCCGCGGGACATGGTGCAGCCGATTCCGCCGAGCATCATCAGGGTCGAGTAGCCGTGCAGGATCTTCACGACCGGCTTGCCGCGCCCGAGGAGGAACTGCGCGACCGACTGCGGCACGAGCAGGCCGAGAAACGCCGCCAGATGGTTGGGGTTCACGAACGTTCCGCCGGCCCGCTTGAAATAGTCCGGCGGCTGGACCAGCCAAAGGACCCGCTGCGACTGGCCGAGCGCCTGGATGATGGCGTAGGCGCCGATGACGCAGCCGAGGCAGGCGAGGACATGGGAAATGCCCGCGGTGGTCTCCTGGCTGTGGAGGTTGTGCAGCGCGAGGAAAAAGGCCGAGGCGGCCACCAGCACCAGCAGGAGTTCCTGCCGCGCCACGTAGGGAACCTCGGCATGGGCGGTGCGCCAGATCGCATAGCCGACAAATCCCAAGACCGGCCAGACGGCGGGATGCAGCAGAAACCGGTGCGACGGGTTCACCCAGAAACGGACCAGCCAAACGAGCAGCGCCGTGGCCATCATGCCCGCCACGACGGCGAATTCCGAGTTGCGGGCCCCGCCGAAAAAGACGGCCGCCACGGCAATGGTGGCCAGCACCAATCCGGTGATGGCCTTCTCGCAAAAGTGGTCGAGGTCGTCGCGGTCGAACATTTCCCCGACGCTAGTGAGGAACCCCCGCCAAACGAAAGCCGGAACTGCCGTAGTGCCGGGAACTTCGGCCTTTCCAAACGCCCACCGAAATCCGGTCCGGCTCCAGATTTCCCCGCGGATGCCGATACGGCTTCGGGGTGCCGCCGTCGGGCGGCTGTCCTCCGCCGGTGCTTCCGTGGGCCGGCCGACCAATCACCTATCGAACTGTGGGCCAGATTCTCGTCATCGAAGACGACGCGGCGTGCCGTGACATTGTGCGCCGAATCCTCGCCGTGAAGCGCCATGCCGTCATCGAGGCGGCCACGGCGGATGAAGGGCTGCGCCTGGCCAAGGAAGTCCGGCCGGATCTGATCCTGACCGACATCAACCTGGGCGACGCCGATGGATTTTCCCTGCTTTCCGAGATCCGGGCCACCCCGGCGATCGCCACGGTCCCGGTCATCATGATGACCGGCCGTCAGGAAGCCACGGACATGCGCCGCGGAATGGACAGCGGGGCGGATGATTACCTCCAGAAGCCCTTCGACACGCTGTCGTTGCTGGGCGCGGTGGAAGCCCGCCTGCACAAACAGGACGCGTTGCGCCGGGAGGCTGCCGAAACCCAGGCCCGCCTGCTGGCGATGCTGGAGGCCACACCGGACCTCGTCGGCCTGGCCAAGGCGGATGGGCGGCTGGTTTACCTGAACCAGGCCGGGCGGAACCTGCTTGGATTGGGTGAGGAAGATCCGGTGGACAAACTGTCACTTGCCGACCTGGTGTCGCCTTCCTCGCGGGACGAATTCATGGAAACCGCCCTGCCGCAGGCGCGACTTCGCGGGGTTTGGTCGGGCGAAGGCTTCCTCCGGCGCCTGACCGGATTTGAAATGCCGGTTTCCCAGGTCCTGGTCGCCCGGTTCGGCGAAAATGGACGGGTGGACTCGATCGCGACGATCATGCGCGATCTCACCGAGCAGAAGCAGGCCGAGAACGCCATGTCCCTGCTGGCCGGCGCCCTGATGCGGTCGCAGGACGACGAACGTCGCCGGATCGGCCGTGAGCTTCACGATTCCACGGCCCAGTCCATGGCGGCGCTGGAGATCGAACTTTCGCGCATCCAGCGGCAGTTGGGCGGAACCGATTCGCCGGCCGGTGGCAGCCTTACCCAGTGCGTGAAACTCGCCCGGCAGTGCTCCCAGGAGATCCGCACGATGTCCTATCTGCTGCACCCGCCGCTGCTGGATGAAATGGGCCTCGTCTCGGCGGTGCGCTGGTTCCTCGACGGCTTCGCCCAGCGAAGCGGCATCGAGGTCAGCTTCCACGCGAGCGACGATTTTGACCGGCTGCCGGAGCAGATCGAGCTCACCCTGTTTCGCATCGTCCAGGAATGCCTGTCCAACATCCACCGTTCCTCGGGCAGCAAGACGGCCGACATCCGGCTGGTGCGCGAAAAGCGTTCGGTTCGGCTGGAAGTTTCCGACCAGGGGGAGGGCATTCCCGAGAAGGTCCTCACCGAGTTCAACCGTTCCGGCGCGTCCACCGGTGTCGGCCTTTCCGGCATGCGTGAACGGGTGCGCCAGCTGCGGGGCACGTTCCAGATCGAACCCGGCTCACCGGGAACGCGCATCTGGGTCATGCTGCCCGTGTCGCCCCAGGAGTTATGAACCGCGTCCGCATCCTCATCGCCGACGACCATGAGCTCGTCCGGCGCGGCCTGCGGTCCACGCTCGAGGAGCGGTCCGGCTGGGAAGTCGTGGGTGAAGCCGGCGACGGCGAGGAGGCGGTCCGGCAATCCCTCAAGCTCAAGCCCGACCTGCTGGTCCTCGACGTCAACATGCCGAAGCAGAACGGCCTCGAGGTCGCCCGGGTGCTCCGGGAGAAGGCGCCCAAAATCCGGGTGCTCGTGCTGACCGTGCATGACTCGGCCCAGGTGGTCCGGGAAATCATGCAGGCCGGCGCCAAGGGCTATCTCCTCAAGTCCGAGGCCGGCAAGGACCTGCCCACGGCGGTCGAGACCGTGATGCAGGATCAGCCGTTCCTCACCCCGTCGGTGACCAACATCGTGCTCGATACGTTTCTGCGCTCCGCGGAAAAGGCACCGGTGGCCGAACCGCCGCCCGTGCCGCTGTCGGCGCGGGAGACGGAGATCACGAAGCTGCTGGCGCAGGGGCATTCCAACAAGGATGTCGCCCGCCAGCTCGGCATCAGCGTGAAAACGGTGGACACGCACCGGACCAACCTGATGCGCAAATTGGGGCTTCACTCGATTACCGAGCTGGTCCGCTACGCGATCCGGCACGGGCTCGTCGAGGCGTGACCGGCGATCAGTGCGGGCGCCGGACTTCGAAATACCATATCCCCAGTGGCGGCAGGTTGCCCAGGGCCAGCCCCGCCTCGCGCAGCGGCCGTGAACTGGTGCGAAAACGGAATGCCCGCTTGCGGGCCAGCAGGTCCCGGAATTCGACGGGCGCATCCGCGTGGGCCGCGTCCAGTGCGGTCAGCGCCTCGCCGCTGAAACGGACGTTCACATCCCGGAGGGTCTCGCTTCCGTGCAGGTTGGCCACGACCAGCACGGCCTGGTTTCCCGCCGGGGCATGGCGGAGAAACGCATAAAGCCAGTGCCCGCTCGCGGTTTCTCCCGGCAACCGGCCGAAGCGGGGATTGTCGCGGTTGATTCCGTTCAGTGGCAGGAATTCGCCCTGGGTGAGGGCCGGATGCCGGACGGTTTGCAACAGGCGGGCATACCAGGCCCGGAGTTCGCGCTGTTGGGCGGACAGGGCGGCGCCGTCGTAACGATGGCCGTTCACCCACTTCGCCAGCTCGGGCATCGACCAGTAGTCGAAGATGCTCGTCCGGCCGTCATCTCCCCCGAAGCCCTCGGCTCCGAGCGCCGGTTCGCCGACCTCCTGTCCGTTGTAGAGCAGCACCGGGCCGCGGCCGACGGCGAACAGCAGGCCGGCAACCGGCCGGCCGACCCGGGCGCCGAGTCCACCCCAGTGCTGCGGATTCGCGAGGCGGACTTCGTCGTGATTTTCGGCGTAGCGCAGCGACTGGTGGAGCGGTGCGACCGCGCCGAGGACTCCATCAAGGTCGTTGGCCCATTTCGGGCCGTCGTGGATGTCCTTCAGGATGTCGTAGCTCTGGTCGTCGTAAACCGCGCCGAATCCGGCTTCGACCAGCGCCTTCAGCACATTCCCATCGGTGAGCTTGTTGGGGTCGTTGTCGTAGGCCTCCGCGAGGAAGAGCGCATTCGCCTGGCGCGCCCGGGCGCGGCCGATGGCCCAGCGCCAGAACTCGAGCGGCACCCAGTGCGCCATGTCGCAGCGGAAGCCATCCACTCCGAGGGACTGCCAGTGGGCTAGCACGGCGTTCATCTTCCGCCACGTGTCGGGCACCGGCTTCGCCGGATCCTCCGCGGTCGGAAACTCCTTCGGACCGTGCCGGCCCCGGGTGAAGTCGAAGCCGTAGTTCAGTTTCACGGTTTCATACCAGTCGCCCGCGTTCGGGGCGTTGGTAACCCCGTTGTTGCCGGTGACCCGTGACCACTCCGATTCGCCGGCGAAGGCCCCGTCGCAGCCGCCGATGACCTTGCAGGTGGGGCTGATCGCCTCGCCATCCCGCACGGTTGGCAGGCGCAGGGCACCGGGCAGGTAGTAGAAGTTGTTCGACGGCGCGAAGAAGACTCCGCGGTGGTCGTGAAGGCCGAAGTCGAGCTCCGGTTTCACGACCGACCGATGGCTGCGCGCGACGTGATTGGGCACGAAGTCGAGCAACACCCGCAGCCGGTTCCGGTGAATGCGGTCCACCAGCGCCCGGAATTCATCCAGCCGCCGGGCGGGATCGGTGGCGTAATCCGGGCAAACGTCGAAGTAATCGCGCACGGCGTAGGGCGAACCGGCCAACCCCTTGAGCAGGTCGGGATCGTCCGGCGGCAGGCCGACCGCCGAGTAGTCGGTCGCGGTGGCGTGGCGCAGCGTGCCCATCAGCCAAATGTGGGTGACGCCGAGTTCCCGGAGCGATCGCAACGCCCGGTCATCGAGATCGGCGAACTTGCCCACGCCGTTCTCGGCCAGGGTGCCGTTCGGCTTGCGGGTCTCGTTCACGTTGCTGAACTGCCGCAGGAAAAGCTGGTAGATGCGCGGGCGCTCGGGCGCCGCGTCGGCCGCGCCGGCGGCATCAACGGAAAGGTTGGTCATGAAGAGGCTGGCCCACACGGCCAAGTTCCACGGAAAACGCACGCCCCCTTGGTAACCGCCCGGCCAGGCCGGCGAAAGGCCGCGATTCACGGGCCGGCGTTCCGGGATAGTCCGCACCGAGCTCGCCTCCGGTCGGTTCGGTGGTCCTCCTTTGCGGGAGAACGGACTCGACTCCGCATCCCGGACTCCGAAGGGTGGCGTCATGCACAAGTTCTTCCCCGTTTTGTTCGTCGCCTTCGCCTGGGGCGCCGTGTGCGCCCAGACTCCGGCCGAACGGCTCCTTCAGGAGCGGCGCCCGCTGGTGATCGCCCACCGGGGGTTCAGTGCCGCGGCTCCGGAAAACACGCTCCCGGCGTTCCGCCTCGGGCTCGCGGCGGGAGCCGACCTGGTGGAGCTGGATTACCATCACACCAAGGACAACGAGCTGGCGGTCATCCACGATTTCACGCTCGACCGGACCACCTCCGCCACCAACCGCTGGTCCCGCAAGGATCTCAAGGTGGCCGACTTCACGTGGCCGGAATTGCGCGATCTGGATGCCGGCGCCTGGTTTGGCGGCGGTTATGCCGGCACCCGCCTTCTGCGGCTGGAGGAGGCATTGGAGGTGATCCAGGCCGGTGGAGTCACGTTGATCGAGCGGAAGGCCGGCCCGGCGAAGGACTGCGTGGAACTCATCCGACGGAAGTCCCTGCTCAACCGGGTCGTCGTGCAGTCGTTCGACTGGGAATACCTCGCCGACTATCACCGGCTGGAACCTGCACAGGTGCTGGGTGGCCTTGGACCTTGGGGCTCATACCGAGGGCAGAAGCTTTCCGACGAGGACAAGTGGCTCAGCCCCCGCTGGGTGGACGAGGCGATCAAAACCGGCGTCCGGGCGATCGTCTGGAATCGCCAGGTCCGCCGCGAGGGCCTTGAAAGCGCCCACGCGCGAGGCCTCAAAGTGTGGGTTTACACCATCGACGAGGCGGCAGTCGCAAACCAGCTGCTCGACCTCGGGGTGGACGGAATCATCTGCAATAACCCATCGCAGATGTGGAGGAACTACGCGTTGAGGACGGCGAAGTGACCGGTGGTTTCAACGCCGAAGGTCCGGCATCTTCTTAAAGCGCGCGAGGGCGTCTTTGCGCCAGTCGCCGGTATTGACCGGCGACGATTCGCGCGGGGACTCCGGACGGTCAGGCATCGTTTGGGGGGCGACCGGGGAAGGTGATGTCGCCGGACTTGGCTGCGCCTGAGGCGCGGTCGCTGGCGCGCTGGTTCGCTCAAAAAACGAGCCTGTGCCGTAGGCGGAGAGCGGCAACGGTGGCGGCGTTGCGGCCGGCCGGGAGGCGGGAGATGGCGTCGTGGCAGGCCCTTCCGCGGGGGCAATTTCGTCCTCCTCGTCTGCTGGCCGACGCCAGCAGAGGCGCACCGTGGGCATCGGGCCGACATGGACGATCAGCCCGCGGAAACTCAGGTCGCCCAGCTGAACCTTCTCTTCGAGCGCCTCGGCGCGGATCAGGGCCTGCGCGATCGCGTGCAGGGTCCGCTTGCCGGCGCATTCCCGGAGCAGCTGTTCCAGCGGTTCCGTGCGGGCGGCCTCGATTTGGTCCAGATGGACGATCAGCCGGGGCGAAGCGCCCTGTTCGAGATCGACGCCCGTGAGGTCGTAGCCGGCGCGGGCGAGCAGCCCCAGCCCGCCATCGAGTTCCACCAGCGTTTCCGCGAGGGTCGCTTCGGTATCCGACTTCAGCGCGGCCACCGTTCCCTGGACATCCGCCCTGAGCTGCTGCAGCTGGCCGGTCGTCGCGTGGACGGCGTCGCGCAGTTGGGCGGCCTTGGCCGGAGCGGCCTCGACCGCGGATTTGAGCTGGCCGGCGCGCTGACGCAGGGCCTGGAGGCGGTTGACGAGTTTGTTCATGGCGTGCTGGTGGCTGAATGCACTGCATGGCTCCGGCTGAAACAAGTTGAATTTCCCGGTCCCGATTCCGGTGACGGCGGCGGGGAGGAATCAGGTTCCGACTTTTCCTCCGGGACCGTTTCCCGTTTGCTTCGCGCGCATGCAGATTCCCGCGATGAAACCCCGTCGGCCGATCGAGGGCATTTCCGCGGTCCTCCTGCCGTTTCGGGCGGATGGAACGGCGGACTTCGAGGCCTACGCGCGGCTGGTCGAGCGCACTTGGGCGGCCGGGCTTACGCCAGCGGTGAATATGGACACCGGCTACACGAACCTCCTGAGCCGCGAAGAACGTGGCGAAATCCTCGGCCTCGTGAACAGTCTCGCGCGGGGGCGGCGCTTCGTGGCGGGGGCGTTTATCGAGGGTGAGGAAGGCGATCCGATCCGCCTCTACCGCCGCGAATGCAATGCGATCTACTGCGCGGGCGGCCTGCCGATCCTGTTTCCGTGTTCCGCGCTGAAGCCGCTTTCCGGCCCGCAGTTGGTGGACGTCTTCCGCGGCGTGGCGGCGGAGTGCGACGAGTTCCTCGGCTTTGAACTCGGGGAAATGTTCGTGCCGTTCGGCCGCATCTGGGACTTGGAAACTTACAAGGCATTGCTGGACCTGCCGCAGCTCAAGGGGGCCAAGCACAGCTCACTTTCCCGCGAACTGGAATGGGAACGCCTCGCCGTCCGCGACGCGCGCCGGCCGGACTACCGGGTCTATACCGGCAATGACCTGGCGATCGATCTCGTGATGTGGGGCAGCGACTACCTGCTGGGACTGTCAGCGTTCCATCCCGAAGCCTTCGCAGCCCGTGACCGGCTGTGGGCGGCGGGTGACGCGCGGTTCCATGAGCTGAACGACTGGCTGCAATACCTCGGCATGTTCGCCTTCCGTGCCCCGGTGCCCGCCTACAAGCACACCTGCGCCCAGTTTCTCCACCGGCGCGGCCTCATCGCCACGCCGGAGCCGCATCGGCAAAGTGCCCGCCGGCCGGACACGGATGGGGCCGTCCTGGAGCCCATCGTGCGGCGATTGGATGAACTGGTCGCGGCCGCCAAACTTCCGGCTGTGTGATCTACGGCTCCGTCAACCCGCCTGTGTTCGCCCGCCTGCCGCGGACGGCGCGGACCCTGCTCGACGTCGGCTGCGGCGACGGGACGCTGGCCCGGGCGATTCGGGCCGAATGGCCCGCACAGATCACCGGCATCACGCATTCGGCGGAAGAGGCCGCGCGGGCGCGGGACGTGATGGAGCGCGTCGTGGTGGCGGACCTGGACCGCTTCGATGGCGCGGGCCTGAGGCAGTTCGACTGTGTGGTGTGCAGCCATGTGCTCGAACATTTGGTGGACCCTTGGCAACTGCTCCGCGGGCTGCGTCCGCACCTAAACCCCGGTGGCACACTGATCGTGGCGCTCCCGAACCTCCTCTTCTGGCGCAACCGCCTCGCGATGCTGGGCGGCAACTTCCGTTACACCGACGGCGGACTGATGGACCGCACGCACTGCAAGTTCTTCGACTGGCAGACCGCGGCGGAATTGGTCACGCAGACGGGATTTGAACTGGTGGAGCGGTCCGCCCACGGCAGTTGGCCGGGTTCGCATCTATTGGGACCGCTGAGGGGGCCGTTGGACCGGTTTGCCGAGGGAGTTTTCCCTGGCCTCTTTGGCTGGCAATTCGTGCTGGTCGGCAGGTCCGCCTGAATTTCCATGCAATTCCCCAAGATCGCCTCGCTCAAGACAGCCGCCGACTTCCGATGCCGGGTGGCGGAACTCGGCGTTGAGCTTCCCATTTCCGACGCGCTGACCTCGGGGCGCTTCGCTGCGCCGTTGCGAACGAGTGCTGCCGGTAAGAAGGCCATCGGCAACCGCTTCGCCATATTGCCCATGGAGGGATGGGACGCGACGCCGGACGGAAAGCCGACCGACTTGGTGCGCCGCCGGTGGCAACGGTTCGGGCAAAGCGGTGCCAAACTCATCTGGGGCGGTGAAGCGGTGGCGGTGCGTCACGATGGGCGGGCGAATCCGAATCAACTCACGCTGGCGCCGGAAAACGAGGGGGAACTCGCGGCGTTGCGGAACCTGCTGGTGGCCGAGCACGCCAAATTCGACCGCACCGACGATCTCCTCGTGGGCGTGCAGCTCACCCACAGCGGCCGGTGGGCGCGGCCCCACGAGAAGAAACGGCTCGAGCCGCGGATCGCCTACCGGCATCCGCTCCTTGATGCGCGTTCGAGTGTCGCGGGCGACGCCGCCGTGCTGACGGACACCGAGGTGGACGACCTGATCGGCGACTTCGTGGCAGCGGCGGTTCGGGCGCAACGGGCGGGCTTCGACTTCGTGGATTTGAAGCACTGCCACGGCTATCTGGGGCACGAGTTCCTCAGCGCGGTGGACCGTCCGGGGCGGTATGGCGGTTCACTGGAGAACCGCACGCGGTTCCTGCGCGACATTGTGGCCGGCATTCGCCGGGATGCTGCGGGATTGGAGATCGGCGTGCGCCTGAGCCTGTTCGATCAGCTTCCTTTCCAGAAGGGGCCGGCCGGCGTGGGCGTGCCAATGCCGTGGGCCGGACCCTATCGCCACGCCTTCGGTGGCGACCCGGACGACCCGAGCCGGATCGCGTGGGAGGAGCCGCTGACGTTCCTCCGCCAATTGCGGGAACTGGACATCCAACTCGTCTGCCTGACCGCGGCCTCGCCCTATTACAATCCGCACCTGCAGCGTCCTGCCGCGGTTCCGCCGAGCGACGGCTACCTTCCGCCGGAAGATCCGCTGGTGGGGGTGGCCCGTCAGGTGGCCGCGGTGGCCCAGGTGAAGCGTGAAGTGCCCGGGCTGCTCGTGGTCGGCAGCGCCTACAGCTACCTGCAGGACTGGTTGCCCTTCGTCGGCGATGCGCTTTTGGGCGCCGGGATGGTGGACTCCATCGGGCTCGGCCGGATGGTGTTGAGCTATCCCGAATTGCCGCGGGACGTGATGGCCGGGCGCGCGATGGACCGTCGGAAAATCTGCCGCACCTTCAGCGAATGCACCACTGGGCCGCGCAATGGGCTGGTGAGCGGATGTTTTCCGCTGGATGAATTTTATCGACGGCATCCGGACGCGGCGAAGCTGAAGGCGTTGCGAAGCTGAACCGAGACGGCCCCAAGCCCGTTTGCAATCCCGCCGGCCCATCCCACGTTTCCGCCATGAAGGAACCCGCCGAAGTCCCGCCCCCGCTGCCGCTGGAGGTGGTTCCGCCCGACGCTGGGCCGAAACGGGGAGCCGGAAATTCGATGCGCCGGGTGCCGTTCCACCCGTGGTCGGCGGCCCTGCTGCTCGCGGTGGACAACCTGTGGGCGTTGCCGGATTTCGCGTTGATCGCTTTGGCGTTCACGGTGCCGGCGTGCTTCCTCATGGTATTCGTCGGCGTGTTTCTCGTGCAGCGCCGACGTGCCGGCGATTCGATCGGGGTTTCCCTCGCGAAGGCGTTTCTGCTGGCGGTGGTTGCCGCCATTCCCACCTCGCTCACGGGCACTCCTGTGGGGTTGGCGCTGCTCGCGTGGGCGGGCATCCGGCATCCGTGGAAGTGAGGTGGCGGCTTCTTGGACGTTAACTCCCGTTTCCGGGATGCCGATACCACCTCGGTGAAGCGTTCCGGGCGTTCCCTGCGTCCGGCCCGCCCCGGCCCGCCGACGGCGTGGCCGGTCCGTTCACCCGACAGAAACCGCAGACAGGACACGCTTATGCTTACTTGGAGTGACCAGTTCGCCACCGGTTCCCCGCTGGTGGATACCCAACACCGGATGCTCATCGACAAGATCAACCTGCTGGAGCAGATGCTGGGCGGGCCGCCGCCGCCCAAGGCGAAGGTGGATGAACTCCTCGCCTTCCTCGGCTCCTACGTGGTCACGCACTTCAAGTTCGAGGAACAGTGCATGGAACGTGCCCGCTGCCCGGCCCACGAAAAGAACAAGCAGGCCCATGCGGCGTTTCTAGGCGTTTTCGGCAAGTTCAAGGAACGCTACCTCGCCGAGGGCCCGAAGCCGGAGCTGCTCAAATCGCTTCAGGTGGCAGCCGCTGACTGGATCAAGAGCCACATCCTGACGGTGGATATCCAGCTCAAGGCCTGCGCTGGGAAGTGAGCCGCCGGGCGCGGAAAACGTCTCCGCCTCGGCGGCGCCCCGGGCCCCGGTGTGTGGACAGGCCGGATTCGCGTTCCGGCGCTGTCCGAGAGTCGTCCCTGTTGTGTGAACGCTTCGGCAAAAGCGATTCAAGCAGGCCCAATCGGGATTAAACGGTGCCGGCCAATCGGGGGCCACCGGCGCGGCGCGGCGGCCGTCACTTGCTCAGGAATCCTTTCGGCCGCTCGGACTTCGGCAAAGAGAAAGGTTTCGTGTCCGGCGTGACCCGCACGTCCGTCGTCAACTTCAGCGGCGTGGCGGCGCCGACGTCGAAGGTCAGTTCGAGGAAATACGCCGTCCAGCCCTTGGCGGCGGGTTCGATCCGGGCCGAGTAAGTGCCGTCGGCGGCCGGGGAAACGGGCGTCGAATGATAGATCGGGCCGGCGACTTCGAGACGGAAGTCGCGGACCGCGTCATTGTGGGCCTGCCACAGGAGGACTTGCCGGGGTTTGTCCTCGGCCTTCACCGAGAGCGAACCGCCAGCGCCGTGTTGCCAGGTGAATTTCGGCAGACTCTTGCCCGTGGCGATGACGTGCTGCCAGGCGAGCAGGGTTTCGTAGGCGTCGCTGTTCCGCATCGAGTGATCGGTGTTGGGCACATAACGGAGATACTTCGGACCGACCAGTTGTCCAAAGTAGAACTGGGACGAGTCCGGCAGGAAGAACTGGTCGCCGCAGGCGTTCATGATGAGCTTGGGCATCGTCAGTCGGTCCCGGTAGCTGAACGGATCCTCGATGTCATAGAGGGCCTTGGACTCGGCGGTGCCGATCCAGTCCATGATCTTGTGTTCGGTGTAGTTGCCGACCGCGGGAGCGAAGAAGCCGTAGCATTGGTAATGGTGCTTCATGGATTCCTCCACGTTCAGCACATCAATCACAATCGGGGCGATGGCCACCACCCGATCGTCCACAGCGCCCGTCGTCCAAGTCGTCCAACCGCGCTTGGAGCCGCCGGAAACCACGAACTTGTCCACCTTGGCCTTGCCGCCGGCCTCGCTCGCCAGGAACGCGGTGATGGTGTCCATGGCGCGGACCGCCGATTTCGTCATCGGCAGCCGGGCCGGCCATTTCTCGTCGCCGGTGCGCAGGAACTTGTCCCAAGTGTAGGCGATCAGGTCGTCTTCGGCCCGTTCCTTGCCGTCATTTCCGAAGACGAGGGTCTGGTTGGGCACCATCTTCAGTTCCGCGACCACGGACTTGGTTTCCTTGGCGATGCGGATGAGTTCCGCCGAAGGCGTCGGCGGACGGGTGCCCTTGTTATTGCCGCCGGAGATAAACAGCAGGGCGGTGTCGTGGGCCAGATTGTCCGGCTTCACCACGAGGAGCCAATGGTCCCATTGGGTCCGGTTGACCTCGTTCGTGGTCAGCCATTCCTGGGAGGTCATCTTGATCGCGTAGCCGGTGGCGCTTTCGTCACGGAGCGAGATGGCCATCTGCCATTGGTAGGCGGAGTCCGGTTTGGCCACATAGCGGTCGAGGGCGGTCGTGGTGGCGCCGGAGCGGGACTTGGCGGCGGCGGGAAGGAGGCTGGCGGCCACCACCGCCAACCAGCTCGCGCGGCGGAACAGGGATTGGAACATGCGGGTTACCCTGCCGAAACCCGGCGAAACCGGGCCAGCGAAAACCGGTCCCGCAACCGGGTGAGTCCGCCGGAAACAAAATGGGCCGGCCCGCAAAAACGGGACCGGCCCGGGACCCACACAGGCACACTGGGAAATCACTGCGGCACCAGCCGGAAGAAGCCGAATCCCGCATCGGCCGGGGCGTTGAACGTGGCGTTCTCGCCCGACGCGGTCACTTCGCCGGCTGAAGTCCAGGCTCCGTTCAGGCTGGCATTGCCTTCGATACGGTATTTGCGGCCCGGAATCGCCGACCAGCCGAGGGCCAGGCCATTGCCGGAAAGCTGTGGCACTGCCAGGGCGAGGGCCCGGACTTCCACTGCCACCGGGTTGCCGTTGACGGACGCTCCCGGGGCGGAGACCCGCACCGAATACGTGCCGGCGTTGTCACCGCTGGCGGCATTGACCACGAGATCGGCGGCGGTGCCATCCACGACCGGCGAGTCATTGCGGAACCACTGGTAGGAGAGTGGAGAAGGCCCATTGGCGGTCACGCTGAGGCGCAGCGTCTCGCCGACGTGGATCTTCACGGAGGAACCCGTCTGCGAAGCGATCACCGGGGCGACGGTCAACACGGCCGAGGCTTCCACGGCTCCGCCGGTATTGCTGACCCGCACGGTGTAAGTGCCGCCGCTGGTGGCGTTGACCGGGTTGATGGTCAGTGAGGGCGAGGTTTCTCCGTTCAGGGTTTGGTCGCCTTTGCGCCATTGGTAGGCGAGCCCGCTGCCCGTGGCCGTCACCGAAAAGGTGGCGGAACCGCCGAACGAAGCCGTCGCGGCCACCGGTGGAGTGGAAATCACCGGCGGATTGACGGCCACCGCATTGACCGTCAGGCGGGCAGAGGCGCTGAGCGCGCTGCCGCCGGAACTGGTCACCCGAACCTGATAATCACCGGTGTCAGACACTTTGGCCGGGTTGAAGGTGATGGACGAATTGGTGGCGCCGGCTGTGGTGGCCGGCAGCTCCACGCCGCCCTTGATCCAACGATAGGACAGGCCGGAGCCGGTCGCCGTGACGCTCAGGGTCGCGCTTTGCCCTTCGTCCACGGTGACAGGTTGGGGCGGCGCCGTGATGACGGGCACGCCGTTGATGACGGTAATGGACAGGTTGAAATCCGCCCGGTTTCCAGTGCGATCGTTGTTTTCCCAGCCAGTGATGCGAGCCGTGAAAGTTCCGGCCGCTGTTGGTGTTCCCGAAATGACACCCTGCGTGCTCGAGGTCACCGTAACGCCGGCGGGAAGGCCGGATGCGGAGTAAGACCTTGCGGTTCCGTGGGCGGTGCTGGTGATCAGCACGCGAAATCCCATGGCAACTCCATTGGTCCCCCGGGGGGCCGTGGTGGTCGTGGTGCCTTGAGTTACCGTAATGCCCGTCGCGCCGGACACCGCATGGAAGCTGCCCGCCACCGCCGCCGCGCCGGCCGCCCAGCGCAGGAGGGCCACGATGGGGTTAATGAAAGCCGCTGCGTCCGCCACGGCCACCCGCACGAGCGGAGCGACCTGAAGGAACAGGGACAGGACCAGCGAAGCCAACCGCGTCGAACGCATCATAGAAATCATTGCCATTTTCCAATCTTTGGGCACCGGAAGTGTGGCCGGTGCTTTTTTCGGGAGGGCGGTCCGGACTGCGCCTGCTCGCGGTCCGCAAATCGCGGACCGGCGGGTGCGGTCACCTTCCGGACCACCTTCCAAAATTCTGTTGAGCACAGGGTGTGCCGAGTGAGCGGACCGCCTGCTTCAGTTGCAGCCACAGCCACCGCCGCCGACCCCCCGGCCGCCCGTGGCGGCCTCGCGGCTGAAAAACATGTGCTCGGCCATTGCCAATCCGGCCGGGTCGCGGTCGGGGCGCATCGTCATGTCGCCCATGTAGCGGCCATATTGCCGCTGGGGAACCGTGGCGCAACCGGCTCCGAGCAGGGCCGCGAGCCCCAGCAGCGCGAGAGTTCGAAAGGAGGGGGATTTCATGGGCGGAGATTCAGTTCTTGAGGAGGGATTCGATCTTCTCAGTCAGAAGCTTTTTGGTCTTCTTGCCCTCGTAGCCACCGTGGGTGAAGGCCACCTTGCCCGACTTGTCCAGGATGTAAGTCACGGGCACGCCGGTGAGCCCCAGCTTTTCGTCGAACAGCTTGCTCTGGGGATCGCGCACGAGGGCGAACGGCATGGGGTTCTTCTTCAAAAAGGCGTCCATGTCGGCCTTGTCCTCATCGATGCTCACGGCGACAACCACGAGGCCCTGGGCGGAATACTTTTCGTGAAGTTCCCGGAGGGCGGGAAACGACTCCTTGCACGGGGCGCACCACGAGGCCCAGAAGTCCACGAGCACCACCTTGCCGGACAGATCCGGGACGGTGCCTTCCAGGTCGCCGGCACTGGTCAGCGCGGGAAACGCGGCGCCCACTTTGGGCGGTTCCGCAGCGAAAAGGCTCAGGGTTACGGCGGCAGCGGCCAGGGCTGCCAGGTTACGCAGGGACGAGTTCATGGAATCGGTGACTTTGGAAAATCTGGTTCTCGGTGACGATGGCGCCGGCCGCGCCGGCGGTGCTTTCGATCAGGCGCAGGCCCTCCTGCGGTCCCAGCACGAATGCGGCCGTGCTGAGAAATCCCGCCTGGGTGCAGCTCGGGGCGATGACGCTCACGGAACGCACGCCGTGGGCGACCGGCTTGCCGGTGCGCGGGTCCACGATGTGGCCGTATCGCCGGCCATTGAGCTCGAACTTGCGGATGTAATCGCCCGAAGTCGCCACGGCTGCCTCCCGAATTGCCAACCCAGTCCAACAGGTGCCCGGCTTTTGCGGATTCTCAAGCCCGATGTGCCAGGCCGGCCGGTGGTCCGGTGGCGGACCGGCGGTGCGAAGGTCTGCTCCGAAATCGGCCAGCACGCTCCCAAAACCGGACCGCCCGGCGAGAAGGACGATCTGGTCCACGGCGTATTCTTTGCCCATGCCGCCCAGATCGAGGCTCATGCCCCGCCGTGGCAGCCGGATCTTTCCCGGAGCCCGCTGGACCTGCCGCCAGCCGACCAGGGCCAGGGCGGCGGCCACTTCCTCGTCGGTGGGCAGACTCGTCCGGGGCTCCTTCCAATTCCACAGCGCCGTCACCGGCAGTGAGGTCGGGTCAAAGATGCCGCGCGATTGGAAGTTCAGTTCGTGGCAGAGCCCGAAGAGCCGTTCGGATTCCGGATCAAGGGCGACCCAATCCTCGCTGGCGGCCCGGTTGATCCGGCTGACCAGCGATTCGCCGAGGAAGCGGGAATACTTGGCCTCGAAGGCCGCGACCCAGTTCAACGCCGCCCGGAAAAAGGGTGCCGCCGAGACCGCGGAACCGCCCACGAGGATTCGACAGGTCGTGCCCAGGGCCTTGAACGTCACCTCCTGACCGCCGTCGCGAGCCGCTGTCCGCGCCGAATCAAACACCCGCCGGATGATCGGCGCGGCGTTGAATTCGTCCCGTTCGGCCACGGGGCTGGGAGCTGGGCCGCTCAGAACCATAGGGTGGCGCCGACCGTGACGACGTGGGCGGAGGGGTAGGTGCTGTCCAGGGTCACGCCGTCCAGCCCTTCCATCACGTAGCGCTTGTAGCCGGCCGTGATGGAGAAGTGATCGTGCAGCCGGACTTCGGCGGAGATGCCATAGGTGAACGTGTTCATCTCCGACAGGCGGTAATCCGAAGAATAGTATTTTGGATGCACCGGCACCGTGAACGTTCCCGGGGCGTCGCCAGGGAAGGCGGGATCGTCGGAAAACAGGATGGTGAATCCGTCGCTTTGGGCGGCCCCGACGGCGCCATTCGGCAAATTCGGATCGCCCGCGAACTGCAGACCGTAGAAGTCCGCCGCGGTCTGCCGGTGATACCGGAAGAACGGGGTCAGGGTGACCCACGGATCAATGTCGCGACCACGCCGGCCGATCTTCTGATGCCACGCGATTTCCATCGTGTGGGCGAGGATGCCCCAGTCGTCGTGATGGAAGCGGTAGCTCGCCTCCGCCGCTCCCCGGACCGCGTCCACGTAATGCTGGAGACTGGTGTAGAAGACCTGGCGGAAGCGGGAGTCCGGACGGAGTTCCGCGGAGTTCACGTCCACCGTGGCCGGATCGTAGAACGAGATCGGGTAGCTGTAGGTGAAGTTGACGCCCTTGTAGGGGTCGGTGAGGTAACCCCGCGCATAGCCGAGCGTGAGGTTCGCCGTCAGCACGGTCCGCGGCGTCAGGATTTGGCGGATGCCGATCAGGAAATCCGTGGTGTCCTTGGACTGGAACCGCGACTGGAAAAAGCCTTTCGCGCGGTCCCAGTTCTCCGCGATGCCGAGATTCAGCGCCGTGTTGCGCTGGTTGAAGTTGATGGTCTGGTTCAGGGCCGCGCCGATGCTTTCGTAGTCGCTCTCGCGGCTGTAGGCGAGCTGCGGGGTGGTGACGAACCGCCCATGTTTGCCGTCGGGTTCTTCGCCGTAGGCAATGGCGGCTTCGAGGCTGCCGGCCCGGCGGACGTCCTCCAGGACCACGGTTGGAACCTGCGGGTCACCCGGTGCCGGCGGGCCGCCGGTGGGGGTGGCTCCGGAAATGGCGTCGTAAACGAACTGGCCTTTGACCGCGATCCGGGAGGTCAGTTCCGCCTCGACGTAGGCGGCGTGGGTCTGGATCTGGATGCGCCCGTTGTCCTCGGAGTAGTCCTCGTAGCGATAATCCACCCGGTCCTCGGCCTGCAACGACTGGGGCCTGGTCGCCAACAACGCCGCCGCCACCATCAGGGCCGGCCAGGAAGCACGCCGCTCCGGCGGGGCTTCAGTCAGGGAACAACGCATACGGGGCAGATTCATGACCGGCCCGGAGCAACTTGGTTACCAACCGGACGGGAAACTTGGAACCGACCGCCCCATGGCCGACGGCCCGGTTACTTCTTCGGGTCCAAGTTCATCCGCAAGGCGGTGTCGGCGATGGTGTCCGCCACGCCGTTCGCCGGCACGTCCGCCTTGGCGATCCACAGCAGCGCGTTGAGCAAAATCCGCCGTTGGTTGGCATCACCCCAGTTCGCGTGGGTGTGCCCCCCCGTGAACCCGAAGCTCCGTCCGCCGTTCTCGCGTTCAAACACCCACATCATGGTCTCCTGCCGGCCGCTTTCCGCGATGATGTGCTTGTAGGGGCCTTGGGGATAGACGTAGGGCCCCTTGCGCACGTCGTCCGAGGGCCTGGCCACGAGCAGCGGTTTCAGCCGGGCCTTGGCCTTTTCGTCCGGGACCCAGCGCATGTTGAAATACCACTCGTCATGGGTTGCGAAGGGTTTCACGCCGCGGGTCACAGGATGTTCGGGGAAACTGGTGTAATCGGGCTTCCACATCGGATTCACCGAGAACAGGTGCTCGTAGTAGCCGCCGGCCCACCGGTGCATGGCCTCGCCGGGCTCGCCCTTGGGCACTTCCACGCCGTAATGGGCGAATCCGAGGCCCACGCCCTTGGCCTCCAGCTTGTCCATGAACTTCAGCCGGTCGGCCTGGAGCGCCGGATGTCCCCCGCCACCGTCGGCGTAGATGAGGACCGCGTCGGCGTTCTCCAGTTGCGCGGAATCATCCACCTTGCGATCGCCTTCCACCTTGGTCGGCCAGCCGTTCGAAAACACCTGGACCGTGACGCCCGGCACCGCCGAAAGGGCCTGCTGGAAAAGCAGGCAACCCGCGCGGAACTCATGCATGCCGGGCGGATGGCTCGGGCGGCCGGCGATCAGGACAATGCGTTTGTCGGCGGCCAGGCCGGTGAAGGCGGCGGCCAATCCCAGGGCAACAAGCAAGCGGCGGCGGAACATGCGAACGACGCTCGCCACCGGCCAAATCGCGGGCAAGCACGAAGTCCGGCGAGCCCGCTTCCGGTTTCGCCGGCCTCGCCCGGGTCGTGGCCGGCCCGCTTCGCCACCTGGGCCGGTCGCGCACCGCAAGCTTGCCTCGGTGCGCCTGCGGTCCAGCCTCGCGCCATGTTCCCACGCTGGTCCCTGCGTTGCCTGTTTGCGGCGTTCGTCCTTTCGGTCGCCGCCGCCGTTTGGGGCCTGGGAGCCGAGCCGCCGATCGCGCTGGGGTCCCGGCTGGAACTGTTGGCGGATGACCGGTTGGTCGGCGAACTCCGCGGCTGCACCCGCCGGCTGCATGAGCCCCGTCCGGCCAATGTCGCGCTGCGGTTCGACGCGCCGTGGGAAGGCCCGTTCAGCGGCTACGTCACCGTCCTGCACGATGGTGACCTGTTCCGGTGCTACTACCGCGGCAATCCGGTCGCCGGCCGCGACGGCTCCGACACCGAAGTGACGTGTTATGCCGAGAGCCGGGACGGGATCACATTCACCAAGCCGGCACTTGGACTTTTCGAGATCCACGGCATGCGCAGCAACAACGTGGTCTTGGCCGGTCAGGCCCCGTTCTCCCACAATTTCGCCCCGTTTCTGGATGACCGGTCCGGCGTGCCGCCCGCCGAACGCTTCAAGGCTTTGGCCGGAACGTCGGAGCGCGGGCTGTTTGGTTTCGTGTCCGCCGACGGCCTGCGCTGGCGCAAGGTCCGCGAGACACCGCTCATGACCAAGGGCGCTTTCGACTCGCAGAACGTCGCCTTCTGGTCAGCGGCCGAGAACCGCTACGTCCTCTATTTCCGCACCTGGACCGGCGGGGACTTTGCCGGCTACCGCACGATCAGCCGCAGCACTTCCGCGGACTTCCTCGAATGGTCCACGCCGGTGGAAATGACCTTTGGCGACACGCCGCGGGAACATCTCTACACGAGCCAGACCCATCCCTACTTCCGCGCGCCGCACCTGTATGTGGCGACGCCGATGCGTTTCGTGCCGGGCCGCCGCGTGCTGACCGCGGACCAGGCCAGGCAGCTCGGGGTGGATCCGGGTTACGCGAGCGACACGGCGGAAACGGTGTTCATGACCTCCCGCGGCGGCAACCGCTACGACCGGACGTTCATGGAAGGCTTCATCCGGCCGGGCCCGGATCTCGGCAACTGGGCTTCCCGGGCGGGCCTCTCGGCCCTGGGTGTGGTGCCCACCGGGCCGGCCGAGATGTCGCTCTACAAGCAGGCTCACTATGCCCAGCCCAGCGGGCATCTGGTGCGCCACACGCTGCGCACGGACGGCTTTGTCTCGGTCAATGCGCCGTTCGCGGGCGGGGAGATGAGCACACGGCCGTTCGCGTTTTCCGGCCGGCAACTGGTGGTGAACTTCAGCACCGGCGCGGCCGGTGGCCTGCGCGCGGAACTGCAGAACGAAGCCGGGGAGCCTTTGCCGGGCTTTTCGCTCGCCGACGCGGTGGAACAGGTGGGCGACGAAATTGAGCGGGTCGTGACCTGGAAAGGCGGCGGCGACGTCAGCCGCTGGGCCGGCCGGACCGTGCGCCTGCGGTTCGTGCTGAAGGATGCCGACCTGTATTCGCTGCGATTTCGTCCGGCCGGGATCTGAATCCGGCCGGACGAAACCCGGACCCGGCGGCTAGAGCCGCCAGCCCTTGCGATATTCCCGGCGCAGATATTTCGCCGCGGCCCGTCCCTGCGTGAAGCGGAATTTCGGTCCGTCCCACGTCAGTTCGGTGCCGGCCCTGATCGCGACATTTCCGAGCAGAATGGTCTCGGTCAGCAGGCCGGCGTAATCGAAGTTCGAGAACGCCTTCGGGCCGCCGCGGATGGCGGCCACCCATTCGTCCTTCATGCCCTGGTCGCCCTTGCCGTTGCGGGCGAGTGTCGGCGCCGGTGCCTGGAAGCCGGCGAACCGGTCGCCTGGCAGCAGCTTCCATTCGCCACCGTAGTCGGACGGCGAATACATCACCCCCTTGTCGCCCACCATGAGCGATCCGCTGTCGGCGGGCTTCTCCCCGTGGAACAGCTCCTTCGGCGGCAGGTTCTTCTCTCCGCTGGGCAGCTTGCCTTCATACCAGGTGAACTTCACCGCCGGCCGCGCACCCCGCGCCGCGAACTGGTAATGCACCGTGGCCCACGACGGATAGGTCTCGGGATTAGGCCGCTCGCTCTCGGCGCGGATGGTGGTGGGATGGTCCAGTTCGAGCGCCATGAACGGCAGGTTCGCCGTGTGGCAGCCCATGTCGCCCAGGGCCCCGGTGCCAAAATCCCACCAGCCGCGCCAATTGAACGGGTGGTAGGCCGAATGGTAGGGACGGTAGGGAGCGGTGCCGATGAATTCCTCCCAATGCACATGGGCGGGAATCGGCGGCAGGCCGGGTGGACGGGCGGTGATGCCGGGTGACTGGGGCCAGACGGGCCGGTTGGTCCATACGTGGACCTCGCGCACCGTGCCGATGGCTCCGGCGCGGATCGCCTCGACGCCGGCGCGGAGTCCGTCCTCGGCCGTGCCCTGGTTGCCCATCTGGGTGGCCACGCCGTGCTTGCGGGCGAGTTCCCGCAGCCAGCGCGCTTCCCAGACGTCATGCGTCATCGGCTTCTGCACATACACGTGCATGCCGTGGGTGATCGCCAGCGCGGCGGCCAACGCGTGGTTGTGGTCCGCGGTGCTGACCGTGACGGCATCCACCTTGCCGGCCATTTCGTCGAACAGCGCCCGGAAATCATGGTAGCCCTTGGCACTAGGGAACTTCTTCAGCTTGGCCTGGAGCGAATTGTCATCGCAGTCGCAGACCGCCACGACGTCGCCGTGCTTGCCCGCCTGATCAATGTCTCCGGACCCCTTGCCTCCGACGCCGATGCCGGCGATTCGCAGGCGGTCGTTGGCGCCCCAGACGCGGCCCGGAAGAATGGTGAAGGCGAAGGCGGTGCTGGCGGCGGTGCCGATGAAGCTCCGCCGCGTGAAGCTGCGGGAATAGGTGGGACTCATGGGAAAACCGTGGTGATCGGCCGATGGTGGGAATGGCCTGCCGTTCGCCGCAAGCCGCCGGCCGTGCCCCAATGGGGTGGTCCCGCCGGGCGGGCCGGACCTTGAAATCAGCCCCGGACTGCGGATGGGGTGTTCCGGGCGAACCGTTCCGCCACGATACCGCCGACGATCAGCTGCAGGAGATGATAAATTAGGACCGGCAACAGGATCAGGCCCAGGCCGGGATGGGTTCCGAGGATTGCCTTCGCCAGGGGGATGCCCGCCGCGATGGTTTTCTGCGGCGCGCAAAAGGTCGCCGCGATCCGGTCCCCCCGATCGAGCCGGGCCAACCGG
>CAIWAH010000306.1 GCA_903910585.1 uncultured Verrucomicrobiota bacterium | reverse complement strand
GGATGGAGGCCTGGGACTTCCTGTTCGCCGGCGGCGCGCTCTATAACAACCTCGACTATTCGTTCGTGGCGGGCCACGAGCGGGGCGACTTCACCTTCCCCAAGGACCAGCCCGGCGGCGGCACGCGCTCGCTGCGGGCGCAACTCGGATTCCTCGCGGAAGTGATGCGCACCTTCAACCTCGCGCGGACGCGTCCCGACACCACCTTCATCCGCGGCGGGATTCCCCCGGGAATGTCCGCCGAAGCGCTGGTCGAAGGCGACCGCCGGCGGGCGATCTACCTGCGTCCGGCCTCCCTGTCGGCCCAGTTCTCCGTGCGTTGGACCGGGCAGCTCATCGCGCCCGCGACCG
The DNA here is from genome assembly GCA_903910585.1 of uncultured Verrucomicrobiota bacterium. Lineage (GTDB taxonomy): Bacteria > Verrucomicrobiota > Verrucomicrobiia > Limisphaerales > UBA9464 > CAIWAH01. The sequence continues at coordinate 2,674 of CAIWAH010000306.1, read as the reverse complement.
GCGACTTCGTCCTCCGGACCACCTCCAACGATGGCGTCCGTCTCTCGCTGGACGGTAAGGAGGTGATCGGGAACTGGACCGATCATTCCGAAACCGAGGATCGGGTGACGGTCCGTTTGGAAGCCGGACGTCCCGTCGCCGTGAAGCTCGAGTATTTCTATGGCGGCGGGCAGGGCGTGATGCGTCTGCGTTGGACTCGGCCGGACGGAGTCACGGAGGCGATTCCCTCGGCGACCCTGCATCACGGCGCCGGCAAGCCGGGACTGGCAGCGACCTACTTCTCCGGCACCCAGCTCCAGCTGGGGCCGCAGGTCCTGGAGCGCGCCGACGCCCAAGTGGACTTCGCCTGGGGCACCGACGGATTCCTCGGCCGCCAAACCGCCCAACGGCTGAAGGCGCTGCAATTGGAACTGCCAGCCGGGCGTTATCTGGCCGAATGGTATGATCCCGCCGGCCCCAAATCCCTCGGGCGCGAGGAGTTCACCCACGAGGGCGGTGTGCGCACCGTGCCTGCTCGTCAAACCGGTGACGAAGCGGTGCTGCGCCTGGAACGGCGCTGAGGCCGGAACCGCGCTCAGCGGCTCTCCAGCCTGATGGAACCGGCGTCGAACCAGGCCTCGCCCTTGGTCGCCCGCAGTTCGAGCATCACCGTGACTTCCTCGTCGCCGCCGAGGTCGAAGTCGAAGGTCAGCGGCGTCCAATCCACCGTGCCTTCAAGCTTGTGAGTGCGGCGGGAACCGCTGATGCGGAGGCCGACTCCGGCGCCCAGCTGTCCCGTGTAGGCCGCGACGTCGCGCGTCGCGGCCCGGGCGCTCAACCGATAGGAGCCCGCCGGTAGCTTGGCGTTGGCCCGGTAGGACGCGATCACGTCGCCCGCCAACGCCGCGAGGTGCAGTGACGCCGGATCGCCTTCTTGCCGGAGCTTGCGGTCGAAGCGCACGGAGCCGCTCTGGAAGATCTCCTGCCAGTTGCCCAGCGGCACTACTGTGCCCGACGCCAGCGGTTTCATCGGTTCGGGCCACGAGCGGAGCTCTTCCTCCACGAACGCGATGCGCTCGACAATCATGCGGCGCTTTTGGCGAATCTCGCCATCCACCTGCCGCCAGTCACTGGCCGGCAGCTCCGCCAGCGCGACCCGGATGCGCTCCCGGATTTCCGCGATCTTGTTGGTGATGGGTTCCACACGGAACGACTTGGCCGACACCTCGGTCATGCGTTTCCGCAGGCGTTCGCGTAGCTCCGGCAGGTCAAACACGCGGCTCGGAACAAAGCTGCCCCAGCCGTCGCGAACCTGGTCCTGCGTCCGGCGAAACAGCTGGTCCATGCCGTGCGGAATGAAGGTCGCCCGGCCGCTGGGATCGAGGTAAACGCGGTAGTTGTTGCGGTTGCGGATGTAGCCGTCCCAGTCGGCCGTGAACATCTGGAACGTCACGTAGGTCAGGAAGCGGTCCACATCGAGCACGGCATCCAGTTTGGCCCGGCGTTGGTCGGCCGGCAGCCGGAGGGAGGTGCGCAGCTGCGCGAGGTCACTCCAATTGGTCACGCCCTTGCCGGCATCGCGTTCCAGATTCGTCGTGATGTCCCGCACGAAGCCGCCGTCGTAGAGGTTGCCGGCCGCGTTGGTCCCGCCGGTGAAATGGCGCCGAATGAATTCCCCATCGTAGCCTTCCTTGAGAACGTAGAGGCCGAGAAACCGGCCGTTCAGCGTCACCAGCGCATGGCTCGCCCGGGCCGTGGGCACACCCGCACTGAGGTAGAGCCAGCTGGCGAGGTTCTCGTCGAGATAGGATGAATCCTGCACCGAGTTGTTGAGCGCCAGCTTGCTCAGGCCAAAGCAGCGCTGCCCCGGCTTGAACTTGTCGAAGTTCAGCGTGAGCGCCGGGTTGTCGTCGATGTCCCGGGTGCTGCCGGCGGAGCCCTTCACATGGACCGCCACGGACGTGAACACGTTCGTCCCGACCTTCACCGTGGCCGGCTGGCTGTCGCGCGGACTCTCCCGGAGGCTCTGGAGCTCCTTCCGCCCCAGCGTCACCTCGAAGCGCCGGATCGGGCCGGCAAAGAACTCCGCGGCTTCCTGATCCCATTGCTTCCACAGCGCTCCCTTGCCGTCGGCGCCCAACGCCGGCGAAACCCGGAAGACGGACCACAGGGTCAGCAGCAGGAGCGTGGGAAGACGGCGCATCGGCGCAAGTGGACGACCAACCGGGCCAATTGTTCAAGCGGCACCTCCGCCCATGCCGGGAAATGTCGCCGGCCGGCTTCCGGCATTGTGAAGGCGGATACCGGGTTTCAGGGAACAGCCCTGGCCGGGTCCCACAGCCGTTCCCAGAACCAGCGGAAGTCCACGTTGTCCCCGCTTCCGTCGTCCGCCGGGCTCAGGTCGGCCTGGGTGCGGACCACCGGGCCGGTGCGACGGTCCTTCCATTTCCGGATCTCTCCGTGTCCGTCCGCATAAGTCAGCGGACAGCGGCGGCCATGACGGCCCGCAGGTTGGAACGTCTGCCAGCCCATTTCCACAGGCAGCGCCACCTGGGTAAGGAACATGCCGTGGGTGATCGTCCGTTCGCTGGAATCTATGAACAGGTAAATATCCGAGGGACCCTTGGCCCGGAAATCGCCCAGCCGCACAAACGCCAGCGGATCGTAGCCGGTCACGGACAGCCCGCTGACGTTC
>CAIWAH010000305.1 GCA_903910585.1 uncultured Verrucomicrobiota bacterium | reverse complement strand
CGCGAGGCGCATGGTGTCGAGGTCATAGACGACGTAGCTGCGGCCCTCGTTGCCGAGCGTGATCGCGAGGCCCTTCATGGCCGCGGGCTCGGACTTGGAGCGCATGATGGTGCCGGACCAGAACGGCCCGCGCACCGGTTCGGCGGCGTGGGTCACGCCCAGCGAACCGGCGGCCAGGAGCGTTGCGGCCACCGGCAGCAGCGCCCGCAGACAGGAACGGACGGAGTGAGTCATGTTTTCAGTGAGATTGCGTGCGGAGCGTTCCGCAGAACGTCCGGCCGGGCAAGCGGACACTGGGAATCCGAAAGGTGGGGGCGAACCAGGAATCACTCGTCCTGAACGGCTCGCGGTGTAGGGGATTCTCCACGGTCGGCCGGCGCTGGTCGGAGCTTGCGCGCTGGATTCATGTTGCGAGGTCTCGGCAAAAGCCCTGTCGCGGTGCTCTGCGAGCGCCGGGACTACGCGGAATTTGCCCGGAAAACTTCGGCGGTCACAGACCGCCGCTACAATCAGGGTTCTTGGCGGTCCCATTTCATCTGCGAAATCCGCGTCATCTGCGGATAACTGCTTTCCACTCCGGACTTACTGCGGCTGCTCCCGGTCCGCAGAACGCATCGAATCGCCCCAGTGCTGGAGGAAGAACTTCTTCTCCGTCGGCAGGAACGTGTCGGCCGTGCCGATGATCGGACGCAGCGCGGTGGTCATCTGGAGCGCGACGACGACGAACAGGCAGAGCCAGAAGTAGAACGCGCCTTCGCTCCGTGCCCCCAGCCGGGCCATGCCCTGGTGCATGAAGCGCGCCCCGAACAGCGTCGCGATCAGCCAGAAGACGAGGTGCAGCAGGCCCATCGCCACCACCGACTCGGTGGACTGCGAGAAGACCCACGCCACCGGCCCAAAGCTCACGAGCAGCACCGCCATCAGGGCGAGCAGGCCGGCGACCATGCCGAGCACGTCGGTGAAACGTGCCGTGGAACCGGTGAGGCACGCGAACACGTAGAGGCTTGGCAGGCAGATGAGGCCGCACAGCGAAAGTCCGCCGGCGATCTTGAGCGGCGCGGCCCACCACTGGAGGCCGCCCGAGAACGAGCCGACGATAAGCCCGTAGGCCGCCGCGCCGACCAGCGCCAACAGCAGCATGAGTCCGGTCAGCCGGCGCCCGCCGGGTTCATGGAGGTGGTGGAGCACGCCCCGCGGACGGCGGAGCAGGGCTTCGAGGGTGCCACCCACACCGGCCACAGGAGCGGCTTCGGTGGGGTCGGGGATGGACTGACCGGGGAGCGGTGGAGGTTCGGTGTTCATGGGAGTTTCAGTGGGAGCGGTTAAGGAGCCTCACGCTGCGGCGTGACGGGGAGGAAAACGGGAAGAAGAGCAGGCGGGAAAACAGGACGGAGCGGGTATCCTGATTTCCCGTTTTCTCGTCTTCCTGTCTTCGATGGAGCATGGCTTAAAGGGCCTGTTCATTCGGTGAACAGGCGGCGGGCGTTGTAGAGAACTGACTCGAAGAAGTTCCCCCGCAGCGCGTCCTCGCGGAGGAACTGCACGGGCAGGTTCGGCGAGCCGAAGAACGGCCGGGCGATCCAGGTGAGCTGGGTGCCGAGCAGGAGATTGCCCGCGAGCCAGGCGATCAGCAGGCGGAGCGCAACGGCCCGGCTGCCAGCCAGGTCGCGGAGGAATTGCAGCAGCCGCACATTCGCCACGATGCCGGCAAAGGCGATCAGGCCGACCTGCGAAAGCTGGATCACTGCGTAGGCGTCGCGCACGGCAGGTGAGGTCAACGGTGGCACGTTCCAGACGAGGAACAGCACCAGCGGCGCGAGCGCGGCCAGAATGGTCGCAGCCAGCGAGAAGCTCAGCAGGATGGCCACGCTGGCCTGGCGCAGCGAGAGGTTCACGCCGAGCAGCGGCGCGAGCACGCCGTTGAGCAGGGCGTTGCCGGCGGTGGTGAGCAGCAGAATGAGCGGAAACTTCACCGCGGTGAACAGCCCCTGTTCACCCGAACGCCACAGCCCGATGGCCGCGCCGTAGATCCCGGCTCCGGCCAGGATCACCGCAACATGAAAGGTCACGCGCGCCAGATTCCCCTCCGCCACCCAGCTCCGCACGGGTGCCACTTCGCCGCGAAGCAGCACGGGCAGTTGCCGGGGACTGGCGGGGGAAACCAAGGCGGTCATGGACAGCGGGGTTCAGGGAATTGGACCGGGCCAGGGCTCAGGCCGCATGGCGGTGGTCCTCTTCCTTCGCGGATTGCCGGAATCTCCGGCGGACGAGCGCGACCAGGCCGTAAAGTCCCAGCCACGGAGCGAACCAGACCAGCGCGTAGGCCCAGCCGAAATACAGGGCGAAAGCCATGGCCGCACTGCCGCCCTCGGGAGATTCGGCGAGCATCGCGGCGCCCAGCACCAAGCCCCAACCGGTGACCATCATGATCGTGACGACCGCCCACCATGGAAGCCGTCGGCGGGGGAGCAGCCGCAACGACAACAGGGCTGGGGGAAGCAGGCCAAAGAGAATGAGCACCAGGGTGGAGAGGCGTTCGTTCATGGGGCTTTGCGTAGGGAATGGAGCAGGGACAACAGGGGCGCGGCCATCAATGCCAGTGCCGGGAGGAAGAGGGGCCAGTTGAAGACGACCGGCAGCAACTCGCGCAGCGCGGCTTCGCCCTGATTGGCCACCCGGATTGCGTCCTGCATGAAGACAAACAGGGCGACTCCCGCGCCGGCCACTGCGAACAGCCACGCCCGCGGCGTGGGCCAGCATTGGCGCGCGCACGTCTCGGTCTGCGTGATGAGTGTGCCGACGCCGATCATCAATGCGGCGATGAGCGACGGTGCGAGCACGGGGCCCCACCAGGGCAGCGGGAGCAGGAACAGGATGTCCCAGTCGAGCAGCGAATGCGGCCAGCCGGTGAGGACTTTCAGGAAGGCGTAATAGCCGAGGTCCCAAACGCCGAATGCGATCAGGAAGTAGCCGAACCGCGCGCGGAAGTTCCAGCCGGCGAGCCAGCCGGCGGCCGCGAGCATGACGATGGTGGCGGCTTCCCGGACGAGTTCCGCGCCGACCAGCCCGCCGACGATGGGCAGCGGGTTGGGCTGATAGGGTTCGATCCGGTCAATCATCGTCCGGAGATAGAACACGACCGCGCTCTCGACCCAGGCCATGGCGAGGGCAAAGGCGGTGACGACCAGAAGACGTTTTCGTTCGGTCATGGGAGGAAGGTCGGTGCGGCGGTGGTCAGGGCGTTTCCCCGGCTGGCAGACGCTTCTGCGCGGCGCGGGTCAACAGCGTTGCTCCGGTGGCGACCAGGCCGGCAACGAGGGCCACGAAGAGGCTCATGACGATTCCGGGCGGCTCCGGTTCACCGCTGAGGATGAAGGCCAATCCTCCAGGGACGGCTCCGAGGATCCAGAAAGCGCAACGCCGGATGGCCCGCAGCTTGGCCACTGTCGTCTGGGTCCAGACTCCCTCCTTTCGAATGTGCCCCAGCAGTCCAAACGCCCGGTGAAGCCCGAGGAAGAAGGAAATCGAGGCCGCATAAACATACGCGACGAACGGGTCTTGGAAGTAGATCTTGAAAAGGGTGGCATGGGCATTTGCGCCATCCACGCGCGGTGCCCAGAGCAGAAATGTGAGG
>CAIWAH010000304.1 GCA_903910585.1 uncultured Verrucomicrobiota bacterium | reverse complement strand
GCGCGATAGAAACGAGCGAAGTGACGATAAAAGCTACTCACTTTATGCTTCCTGCAGGAGCAGAGTCGCGAACAGTCTCATTATGGGTAAACCTGCGTAGTCTTGATAGCCAGGTAGCGGTTGGTGAACACAGTTTGATTGCATGGGGTGATTTTGATTTGGTGTATCCTGAAGATACGGGAGCGATCTTCCGGCCTAGAATCAGGCCGATTGTCGGTGGTTCCGTCTATTTGGACACGGCGTTTTCTGGTGCTGGGTTTCCACCAATACCGGAGATGCGGCCGCGCGAGTGGAATAATATAATAATATCATCTGATGCAATCGAGACCCGGCTTTACTTCAATGGAAGTAAGGTTGGAACGTCGCTTCATTCTCATCCGTTGATGACTGCCAGAACGGGGGATCTCTATCTTGGAAGTTCGCGGGGGGGGGAGCGTTTATATGGGGCTTTGGACGACATTAAAATCTATAACCGCGCCCTGAGCGACGCTGAGGCAAACGATCTCTACCAGTCCGAGCGAGTGCCAGACACTGCAGTCACGTCGCAGCCGCAGGGGGCCACCGTGGTGGTCGGGGCGACGGTGACGCTGAACGTGACGGCGACCAACGCGTCGCCGCTGGTGACGCTAGGTTACCAGTGGACGAAGGACGGCATCCCGCTGCCGGGGGCGACCAATGCGACTCTGGTGCTCACCAACGTGCAGTCGGTGAACATCGGCGAATACCGCGTGGTGGTCAGCGGCGGGTTCGGCCCGGTGACCAGTGCCGCCGCGCCGCTGATGCTTGAAGGCGTGGACACCGGTCTGTGGAGGGGATTGGTCGCGTGGTATCCGTTCGACGATGGATTTGCGGATAAATCCCCGTTTTTGCGGGACGGAATACCCTTTGGGGCTGTGGATCGTCCTGAAGGGAACTTTGGCCGTTTCTGCCGTCTGGACGGGAAAAAGGCGAAAGTGTCGTTAGGTGGCTGGTTCAATTATCAGGAATTCACCATCGCACTGCATCTGGCACCCGGTGCGGTGGTGCCAGTAGCGTGCCTCTTCGATAACAATCATCAATTCAGCTACAATTGGGTCTGCCAAGCAGACAATGGGCCTACCCTATACGATTTCAGAGGTGCCAGGTTTTCAGTGGAAACCAATCGGTGGCAGTATCTGATTCTGAGGTGCAATGGATCGTCGGTTGATGCGTTTCTTGATGGGCGTCGGGTAGCTTCGAACAGCACGCAGCCGATCGAATACCGCTATCAGCCTGCACTCTGGCTGGGCGCCTGGGCAGTCGATGAAAACCGATATTGGGCAGGAGATGTGGACGAGGTGAAAATGTTCAACCGCGCTCTCACCGACACCGAAGTTGCTACTCTTTACCAATCCGAGCGCGTTCCCGACACGGTGATCGTGAGCGCCCCTGCGGCGACGACGGTGTCCGTGGGCGGGACGGTGAAGCTGGCGGTGGTGGCGACGAACCCGGTGCCGACGGTGCGGCTGACCTACCAGTGGTCCAAGGACGGGGTGCCGCTGGCGGGGCGGACCGGGCCGGAGCTGGACCTGGGCGTGCTGGAAGCCGTGGAGGTCGGGAATTACACCGTGACGGTGGACGACGGCAGCCGGAGCCAGACCACGGCCCCGGCCGCGGTGAACCTGCAGGGCGTGGACGCCGGGATCTGGCGCGGCCTGGTGGCCTACTATCCCCTCGACGGCGACTATCGCGACGCGAGCGGCTTCGGCGACGAGCTGGTGCCCTACGGCCTGGTGGACTTCCTCCCCATCGGCCGCCGGCCCGAATCCGGCGCCGCCCGGGTGCAGGGAGCCGAGGGCTTCCTCGTCGGCCCTGACCGGGCGTGGAGCGACGGCGCCGCCGCGCGGACACTGTCCGTGTGGCTGAAGCCGGACGGCACCTGGGCCGGACCGGTGACCGTGGCCAGCCTCGGCGGGATCGAGAACTGCGGCGAACGCTTCAGCCTGCAGCTCCCGGCCAACCAGACCGGCCTGCGGTTCCTCGGCGGCGACTGCGTGGGTTCGGCCCGGAACCGCACCTTCACCACGGCCAGCCTGGCCGGCAAATGGACCCACGCCGTGCTGACCTACGACGGCACCTCCGTGCGCTGCTACGTCAACGGCCTCGCCGCGGGCTCGGCCTACGCGGTAGCGCTGGACACCGACGGACTGGCCCCGCTGGTGCTGGGCAACATGGTGGGGACCGACGGCGAAGGCTTCACCGGGTGGGTGGACGACGTGCGCCTCTACAACCGGGCGCTGACGGCAACCGAGGTCCGGAACCTCTACAACTTCGAGGCCACGGGCATCGCGCCCAGCCTGCCGCAGATTACCCGTCCGCCCCAATCCCTCACCGGCTACGAGGGCGAAACCCTGCGGCTGAGCGTGGAGGCGGGCGGCTACCAGCCGGGCTACCAATGGCAGAAGGACGGTCAAAACCTGACCGGCGATGCCCGCGTGCAAGGCGTCAACGCGGCCGAGCTGACCGTGCGCGCCGCCCGGCCGGACGATGCCGGCAGCTACCGCGTGCTCGTCACCAACCTTTTCGGCAGCGTGACCAGCGCGGCGGCGACCGTGACCGTGGTGCCGCCCGTGCGCGTGCTGGCCGCAGGAGTGGCCCCCGAAGTGCAGGAAGGCCAGCGGCTGGTGTTCCCCCTGAGCCTGAGCACCCCCGGCGACGTGGGCGGCGTCACCTTCCGGCTCGGCTACGATCCGGCGTTCCTCGCCGACCCGCAGGTCGAGTGGGCGGCGCTGGTGGGTCAGAGCGTGAACAACGTGAACACCGCCACCCCCGGCGAGATCGGCGCGGCGTTCTCCCTCGCCGGCAACGCCCTGCCGGCGGGCAGCAATGCCCTGGCGCGGGTGAGCTTCCGGGCCCGCAGCGTCCCGGGGCCCACCAACGTGACCCTGTCCCCGGCCATTGTGAGCCTGGCCACCTCGGCCGGCACGGCCCTGACCAACGGGAACGGGACCATCCCCGGGGAAGGGCGGATCAAGCCGCGGCGGCTGAAGGGCGACAACAACGCGAACCAGCGGCTGGACATCGGCGATGCCGTGGTGATCAGCCGGCTGCAGGTGGGGCTCGAACCGGTGCGCAGCTGGGATGTCCCCCTGAACGACCTCAACCTGACCGCCGACCTCGACAACGGCGATGTGATCCGGGTGCTGCGGGCGGTGGTGGGCCTGGACCCGCAGCCGACGCCGAGCGGGGGAATCGCGCGGGCCGGACTGGTCCGGCAGCAATCCCTGCTGCCCCTGGCCAACACGAACGACGTGGTGGCCCTGGAGTTCCCCGACGGCCCGGTGGC
>CAIWAH010000303.1 GCA_903910585.1 uncultured Verrucomicrobiota bacterium | reverse complement strand
GCTCGCAGGGCATCAACATCATGGGCTTCTGCAAGGAGTTCAACGCCGCCACCAAGGACAAGGCCGGTTTGGTCATCCCGGTGATCATCACCGTTTACCAGGACAAGTCCTTCTCCTGCGTTTACAAGTCTCCCCCGGCGTCTGTTCTGCTCAAGAAGGCGGCCGGCATCGCGTCCGGTTCCAAGCAGCCGAACAAGGAGAAGGTTGGCAAGGTCACCCGCAAGCAGATCCTCGAGATCATCAAGCTCAAGGGTGCTGACCTTCAGGCCAACAGCGAGGATGCAGCCGTTCGCATGATTTCCGGCACTGCCCGCAACATGGGCATTGATGTCGTGGATTGAGCGTTTCCGTCAGCGATTTCACGGGCCCCGGTTTTCCGGGGCCTTTTTCTTTTGGCTCGCCACCGGGGCGATGTGTTGGGCAAATCCGCGGCCGTGTCGGTTCCTCGCGTTCCCCGCATCCTGATTGCCGACGACCAACCGGACGTCGCCGAAGCGCTCCGACTGCTGTTCAAGTCGGAGGGATGGCGGGCAGAAACGGTGACGTCTCCGGCCGAGGTTCTTGACCGGATCACAGCTTTCGAGTTCGACCTGCTGCTGGCGGATCTCAACTACCGCCGGGACACGACGAGCGGTCAGGAGGGGGTGGATCTGATAGCGAAGGTCGGCTTGGCCGATGCCGACCCGCCGGTGGTCGTCATGACCGCCTGGGGAACGGTGGAATTGGGGGTGGAAGCGATGCGCCGTGGAGCCCGCGATTTCACCCAGAAGCCATGGGACAATGCCTGCGTGGTCACTGTTGCCCGGAACCAAATCGTCCTCCGGCAGGCGTTCAAGGAGGGCCGGCGGCTGGCTGTGGCAGTTGCTGCTGGAGCCGAAGTTATCCCGGGATGCCGCCGTAACGGTGTGACCGGTCCGCCCGCGGCACCTGGCCGCACAGACTACCTGGCGTGGTCAATCATGAGACGGCGACGGGATGGTCAGAGCGACTTGAGATACTCCAACAGGTCCAGCTCGGATTCCTCGGGCAGGTTCACGCCGAATTCATGCCCTTCGTTGCCGTTGCCTTGGATGGTGGTATCCAACATGAAGTCCGGATTCGGCGCGTCCAGGATGAAACCCAGTTTCTTCGGGTCGAACTCGCGGTGCCCCACCGGGAAGCGGACCGGGCGCTTGGCAGCCGGTTGCAGGAGGTCATAGACCGTGGGCACGGAGCCATTGTGCAGGAATGGGGCGGTGGACCAGATGCCGGCCAGCGAGCGGGCGACGTAACCGCCGGTGGCGCGCCACTGCGGTGTGCCGGGCTCCAGTTCCTTGGCCTGGTCGGGCGAAATGCTGTGCTGCTGGAAGAGCACCATTTCCGCCTATGCGCCGAAGTCTTCCAAGGCGTTGGCGAAGGGGCGGCCCGCCTGCGGCGTAGCGAAGTTGGACGAGCGCAACGGCGAGGTGCCAAGACGAGACAACCCTATTCTCATACTCTCCCGCTTCTGCCCGGTGCGCTGTGGGCTGGGATACCACGCCCGCCCTTGCCCAACGAGCGCTTCACCTCAACTCTCCGCGCACATGAGTTCTGTCGCGCTGAATCCGAATCTCGACACATTGCCGGTCTATGTGCCCGGCAAGCCCATCGAGGAGGTCGCCCGGGAGGTCGGGTTGGAGGCGGCTTCCATCGTCAAGCTGGCCTCGAACGAAAACCCGCTCGGCCCGTCGCCCAAGGCACTGGCCGCGATGGAGCGGGTGCTGCGCAATCTGCATCTCTATCCTGACGGCAACGCATTTTACCTGAAGCGCAAGCTGGCTGAAACGCTGGGTGTCGAACCCGCCAACCTTATCCTCGGCAACGGCTCGAACGAGATCATCGAGTTCATCGGGCACGCGGCGCTTCAGCCCGGCGACGAGGTGGTCGTGTCCCAGTATTGCTTCGCGGTCTATCCCATCGTCACCGCGCTGTTCGGCGCCAAGCTCGTCACCGTGCCGGCGAAGGACTTCGGCTGCGACATTCCCGCGATGCTGAAGGCCATCACCCCGCGGACGAAGGTGCTGTTCCTCGCCAATCCGAACAATCCGACTGGCACCCTCACCGCCAAGGACGAGCTCGCCCGGCTGATCGCCGAAGTTCCACCCAATGTGCTGATCGCGCTGGATGAAGCCTACATCGAGTTTCTGGACGATCCCTTCGATTCGCTGGGAGCGGTGAAGTCTGGACAGCGGCCGAACCTGATCCTGATGCGGACCTTCTCGAAGATCTTCGGACTTGCCGGCCTGCGCCTCGGCTACGGAATCGCCGTGCCGTCGCTGATTGCGGCCATCGAAAAGGTGCGGCAGCCGTTCAATCTCAATTCCATCGCCCAAGCCGGGGCGCTCGCCGCATTGGATGACGGCGATCACCTGGTTGCCACCCGCGAGAGCAACCGCCGCGGCCGTGATTACCTGGAGGCGACCTTCCGCTCACTGGGGTTGGAATACGTGCCGTCGGCCGCGAACTTCGTGCTCGCGAAGGTCGGCGACGGCGCCCGCGTGTTCGCCGAACTGCAATGCCGTGGCCTGATCACGCGCCCGATGGCCAGCTACCAGTTGCCGGAGTGGCTCCGCATCACGGTCGGCACGCAGGCCGAGAACGAACGCTTCGTGGCAGCGCTGCGGGCGGTGCTGGGGAAGTGACTCCTCAGGGATCACCCGATGGGAGATTTCAGCGTATTCGTGCGCGGAGAAAACTTCCTCACAGATGTGGATGGGGTGGCACAGCGCGTCGGGTTCTTCACCACCTGTCACGTCGAAGCGGTCTCGGCCGAATTGGCTGGTGAACGTGCTGTTGGCCTCTTGCGGGCCGATCCCAAGCTGATCGGACTCGCGCGGAATCCCGACGATGACCCGTTTCGCTTGGTGATCGAAGAGGTTCGCCCGATTGAGACCTTCGCCGGCCTGAGGTTGCCCCGGACCGGATTGGCGGTTTTCCCGGAGTAGGTCCAAGGCGCCGTCGAGCTGGGCAGCGAAAAAGCCAACCGTAACCAAGTCGAGGGATGACGGGCGCGCCACGGGGGGATTACTGTCCGCCAGTCATCGTTCCCCGTTCATGCGTTTCCCCTCAGAATCTTTGCGATTCCAGCGAGTCGTTGTCGCCGTGGTTGGCCTTTGGCTGGCGGTGACCGGAACGCTGGCGGCGGAGGGGAAATCGAAGCTCGACGACTTCGACTGGTGGTCGCTGAAACCGTTGGTGCGGCCCACGGAACCGACGCTGGATTCGGCCACTTGGGAGCAGCGGGTGCGCACGCCGGTGGACCGGTTCATCCTGGCGCGCCTGGAGCGGGAAGGTTTGGCGCCTTCACCCGAGACCGACCGGCGCACGCTGATTCGCCGGCTTTACTTCGATCTCGTCGGCCTGCCGCCCGAGCCGGAGGTGGTCGAAGCCTTCGTGAACGATCTGGCCGACGATGCCTACGAACGGCTCGTGGAGCGGTTGCTCGCGTCGCCGCATTACGGCGAACGCTGGGCGCGGCATTGGCTGGATGTGGTCCATTACGGCGAGACGCACGGCTACGACAAGGACCAGCCCCGGCCGAATGCCTGGCCGTATCGCGACTACGTCATCCGGGCCCTCAACGCGGACAAGCCCTACGGGCGTTTCGTGCGGGAGCAGGTGGCGGGCGATGCGCTGTGGCCGGACACCGAGGACGGCATCACCGCCCTCGGCTTCATCGCGGCCGGGCCGTGGGACTTGATCGGCCATGCCGAGGTGCCCGAGACCAAGACCGACGGCAAGATTGCCCGGTTGCTGGATCGCGATGACATGGTGGCGAACGTGATGAACACGTTTTGCAGCACGACCGTGCAGTGTGCGCGCTGTCACAACCACAAGTTCGATCCGGTGTCCGCGGAAGATTACTACCGGCTCACGGCCGTCTTTGCCGCCTTGGACCGCGCCGACAAGCGGTTCGATACCGATCCGGCGGTGGCGCAGGAACGGTCGCGCCTCGAAGCCCGGAAAAAGGAACTGCAAGGCGCGAAGGCGGAGTTGGAAAAGCAGCTTAATGCGGCGGGCGGGCGCCGGCTGCAACTGCTGGACCGGCTGCTGGCAGACCTCAAGGCCGGTGATGGTCGGACGGAACGGGCCGAGTTCGGCTGGCACAGCCAGATTGAAACCAAACCGGACGTCGCGAAGTGGGTGCAGGTGGATCTGGGCGAATCCGTGGCCATTTCGAAGATCGTGTTCGCCGCCTGCCACGATGATTTCAACGGCATCGGGGCCGGCTTCGGGTTTCCGCCGCGTTATCGGGTGGAAGTGTCCGAGCGGCCGGAGTTCGACCGCGACGTGGTCGTGGTAGCCGACCGGACCCAGGCCGATGTGCCGATTCCCGGCATCCAACCGCAGGAACTGGCCGGCGAGGGCCGGCGCGCCCGTTACGTGCGTTTCACGGCCACGAAGCTCGCGCCGCGCCAGAACGATTACATCTGCGCGCTGGCGGAACTCCAGGTGTTCGACGCTGCCGGCCAGAACGTCGCGCTCGGCGCCGAGGTGACCTCCGGTGACAGCATCGAGGCCGAACCGCGCTGGAGCCGGCGCAACCTTACGGACGGTTACTTCCGCAGCTTCACCAAGACGACTCATGTCCCCCAGGTGGCGAAGCTGGAAGAAGCGCGAACGACGTTGCTCGCCAAGCTGCCGGAGGACGGTTCACGTGGTCGGCTGATCGAGGTGCAGGGGGAATTGGAACGCGTGGAAGCCGCGCTCGGGCGATTGCCGCCGGTGCGGGTGGTTTACGCCGGCACGGTTCATCACGGCGGCGGTGCCTTCCGCGGCACCGGACCGGACGGAGGCAAACCGCGGACGATCCATCTGCTGAATCGCGGCGACGTGAACAAACCCGGCTACGAAGTGGAGCCGGGCACGCTGCGATTTGTGAACGGGCAGGGCGACTTGCCGGTGGACCCGGCGGCGGCGGAAAGCGCGCGGCGGGTGGCCTTGGCAAAGTGGCTGACCGATGAGCGGAATCCGCTGACCTGGCGGGTGATCGTCAATCGCGTGTGGCATTATCACTTTGGACGCGGCTTGGTGGAGACGCCCAATGACTTTGGCCGCATGGGACAGAAACCGTCGCATCCGGAACTGCTGGACTGGCTCGCGGTCGAGTTCCGCGATGGTGGGCAGTCGCTGAAGCAGTTGCACCGGCTCGTCGTGCTCAGCAGCACGTATCGGCAAGTTTCAGGAAGTGGGAAGTGGGAAGCTGGAAGCCGGAAGAGTGGTTCACTTCCCACTTCCCACTTCCGCGATCCGACTTCGATTGATGCCGACAACCGGCTGCTCTGGCGGATGAACCGGCGCAAGCTGGAGGCGGAGGCCGTGCGCGACAGCGTGCTGGCGGTGGCGGGCAAGCTCGACCTGGCCATGGGCGGCCCCAGCTTTCGGGACTTTGTCCTGGAACGGCCGGAACACTCGCCGCATTACGAATACCAATTGCACGACCCGGAGGACCCCAAATCGCAGCGGCGTTCGGTTTACCGTTTCCTGGTGCGGTCGCAGCCGCAGCCGTTCATGCGGGTGCTCGACTGTGCGGATCCGTCCATGTCGGTGGACCGGCGCAACGAGACCTTGAACGCGCTTCAGGCGCTGGCGCTGATGAACAACCAGATCACCGTGGCGATGGCGAAGCACTTTGCCGCGCGGATGGAACGCGAGGCGGAAACGGCCGAAGCACGGATTGAGCGAGCCTTCCGCGTCGCTTTGGGACGCGTGCCGTCTGTGAACGAACAGGCCGCGCTGGTCGGGTTTGCCCAACAGCACGGATTGGCGAATGCCTGCCGCGTCATCCTGAACCTGAACGAGTTTGCGTTCGTGGACTGAAGCCATGGCGAATACGGTAATGCGCACTAAACGAGAACCATGCCGGTCTCCGCTGCGGCCAGTGGCACAGACGCCCCCGTCTGTGCTTGTCCGACAGGCGCCCTCGCCTGTCGGCCGGGCCGCGAGATCAGCAGGCGAGGGCGCCTGCTGCACGAACACCGGCGGGGGCGCCGGTGCCCCTACCCAAACCCATCGCTCCGTTGACGCATGAACACGTCACTTTGGCATCAACCGCGCGCCGCCGCCTCGCAATCGCGCCGCGAATTCCTGTGGCGCTCCGGCGGCGGGCTCGGCGGCATTGCCTTGGCGACGTTGCTGGGTGAGCAGGGATTGCTGGCGGCAGGGGCCGGTTCAGCCCGGCCGTCGTCCGCCCATCCGGCGCCGTTCCGGCCGCGGGCCAAACGGGTCGTGCAGCTGTTCATGGCCGGCGCGGCGAGCCACGTGGATATGTGGGATCACAAGCCGCTGCTCGAAAAACGGAACGGCGAGAAATGGGATGCCGGCGAGAAGGTGGAGCTGTTTCAGGATGGCCTCGGCGCGACCTTCGCCTCGCCGTGGAAGTTCCGGCCCTATGGTCAGTGCGGCAAAATGTTGAGCGACATTGTGGCTCCGTTGGGCGAGGTGGCGGATGAACTGGCCTTCATCCACAATCTCGTCGGCAAGACCGGAGTGCATTCGCAGGCGACCTTGCTTCAGGCCACGGGCTTCAACACCCCGGGTTTTCCCGGCATGGGCTCGTGGATCAGCTACGCCCTGGGCACCGAAAATGAAAACCTCCCGGCGTTCGTGGTAATGCCGGACAATCGCGGATTTCCGTCGAACGGCGCGAAGAACTGGGACGCGGCGTTCCTGCCTGGCCAGCACCAGGGAACCTTGGTCCGCGTGGGCGCGGCGGACCCGATTGAAGACCTCTTCCCGCCGGCGAAGTCGGGCTTCATCCGTCCAGCCTCCGAGACCGCCAGTCTCGAAGTGTTGGAAAAGCTCAACCGGGTCCATGCGGCAGAACGCGCCGGTGATTCGCGGCTGGAGGCTCGCATCCGCAGCTACGAGTTGGCGGCGCGAATGCAGCTCGCCGCGCCCGAGGCGTTGGACCTGTCGCGTGAGCCGGACTGGGTGTTCAATCTCTACGGGATTGACCGCACGACCAAGCAGTGGCCGGCGGAGATCAACGTGCCGGAGGAAACCGACATCATGGGGCGCAAATGCCTGACCGCGCGGCGCCTGCTGGAACGCGGCGTCCGCT
Organism: uncultured Verrucomicrobiota bacterium; assembly: GCA_903910585.1. Classification (GTDB taxonomy): domain Bacteria; phylum Verrucomicrobiota; class Verrucomicrobiia; order Limisphaerales; family UBA9464; genus CAIWAH01. The sequence continues at coordinate 20,243 of CAIWAH010000303.1, read as the reverse complement.
TCGTGCAGATCTGGTCGGGCAACGACAACGGATTTCCCCGGCGCAACTGGGACTCCCATGAGGACATCGCCCGGGACCACGGCCCGCTGTCACTCGGCATGGCGAAGCCGGTCGCGGCGTTGATCAAGGATCTGAAACAGCGCGGCCTGCTCGACGACACCATCATCCTGTGGACCACGGAATTTGGCCGGATGCCCTGTGCTCAGGGCGGAAAGGGCCGCGACCACAACCCGTTCGTCTTTACCAACTGGCTCTGCGGCGGCGGGATCCGAGGGGGAATTACCCATGGTGAGAGCGATGAATGGGGCTACAAGCCGCTCGACCGGGCGAACCCAACACAGGTTTACGACGTCCACGCCACCATCCTGAAGCTGCTCGGCGTGGAGCACACCAAGCTTACGTTTCGCCACAATGGCGTGGACCGCCGCTTGACCGATGTTCACGGCGAAGTCATCAACTCCATCATTGCCTGACCTGAATTTCATGAAGCTCGTCAAACCAGTCCGTCCCGCGGCGTTTCGAGGCGGATTTACCCTGATCGAACTGCTGGTGGTGATTGCCATCATCGCCATTCTCGCCGGCATGCTGCTGCCGGCGCTGAGCAAGGCAAAGACCAAGGCACAGGGCATCTCGTGCATGAGCAATCTCAAGCAGCTGCAGTTGGCCCACCTGATGTATCCCATCGACAATCAGGACCGGATCACCGCACCCGGCAACGCCCGCGACGAGGCGTATCAGTGGGTCGGCGGCTGGTTGGGCTGGCCCGGGCCTTATCCCTCCGACAACACCAACAAGCTGATGCTGACGGACGAGAAGTTCTCCAAGTTTGCCAAGTATCTGCAGAGCACGGCGGTGTTCAAATGCCCGGCGGACATCAGCCAGATCAAGCTGGGTGGCCAGAAGTTCAGCCGGGTGCGCAGCATGGGCATGAGCCAGGCGATGGGCGGTCCCGGTGAATGGCTGCCGCCGGGCGGGTCGATGGTTTCCGGCCAGAAGAAGTATCGGACGTTTTACAAATCGTCCGATCTGGCGGCGGCCGGACCAAGCCAGCTCTACGTGCTGCTGGATGAGCATCCCGACAGCATCAACGCCGGCGGCTTTGCCAACCAGATGGTCGAAAGCCCCGGGCAGGCGCGAATCATCGATTACCCGGCCAGCTACCATAACCGCGCCGCGGGAATCTCCTTTGCCGACGGGCACACGGAGATCCGCAAGTGGGTGGATGCCCGGACTGTCCAGCCGGTGAAGTTTTACGACATGCCCCTCAACGTCGCGTCGCCCAACAATGCCGACATGATCTGGCTCAGCGAACGCACGAGCCGCAAACTCGACTGACCCATGCACTCCCCGACCCACTCCCAGAACCGGGCGTTCACCCTGATCGAACTGCTCGTTGTCATCGCGATCATCGCCATTCTGGCCGGCATGCTGTTGCCGGCCTTGGCGAAGGCCAAAGCCACTGCCCAGAAGTCACTCTGTGCCGGCAACGAGAAGCAGTGGGGAATCTCGCTGGCGATGTATGCGGCGGACTACCGCGACTACTTTCCCGACAATCGGGATGGCCTGCACCTGAGCTGGATGGGGACGAACATGGCGATCTTCTGGGAGCGCTACCTGATGCCTTCCGGCAAGCCCAACTCCAAGACCGACAAGAAGGCGGCGAACCACGTCGTCTTCTGTCCGACGGACGAATGGCATCGCCAGGCGGATACGTGGCGTTTTGGCGACGCGGGCTCGGAGAAGAAGCCGATCCTGACGGGTTTCTTTTATCTGCCCGGCCGGATTGTCGGCGCCGGGGAAAGCTGGCCCTACAACTCCGAAAAGATCGGACCGTGGCATGCTCGCACGAAATTGGGCGGGGAGTTCAGCCGGGCACCGGTGCTGATTGACCGGTTGCAAGGGCTTGGGCCGCGGACGACCAACGTCTATGACGCCCGTTTGAAATGGGTCACTCAAGATGCCGGCCGGAACTACAAGACGCCCAACCACGCCGGCAGCGGTGGCGGCGCGCCGACCGGTGGGAACTTCCTCTTCGAGGATGGGCACGTGGACTGGATCTCCGGCAAGAAGGTCACGCTCGGCTCTGGCAGCGGCGACTGGCAGTGCTTCTACAAACTGCCGATCGACTGAATCACCCCGCGGTCAGCGGGTGGTGACAATGACTGCGGCGCCGGCGGCCATCACCAGCGATCCTGCCAGGCGACGGGCAAAGTCACGTTCCCCAAACCAGCCCCAGCCAATCACCACGAGGATGACCGACGAGGTCTGGAACAGCGCCAGGGAATAACCGACCTGCAACCACGCCAGTGTCACCACGGTGCAGCTCTGCATGAGCCCGGTGGCCAGGATGAGGCCCGTCGCCGGCAGCCAGGCCGCTCGGAGCACGGCGAGCTGACCGCCGATTTGTCGGAAACCGCGCGTCAGCAGCAACGCGACGCCAACGGCCGGTAGGCACAATACCACCCACCACGCGAACACGGCGAATGCATCGCCGTGGGGCAGGGCGCGCTTCAGGAACACTGCTTCTACCGCCGAGGGCACGAGGGCGGCCAAGCGAATCTGCACGCCGTGGTCGCGGAACAACCGGCTGAATGACCACCGTTCGGCTTTGGACTGAGGTGAATTCAGCAGGCAGCTTCCGGCGATGACGAGGGCGATGCCGAGCACTCCCTCGATGGTGGGGCGTTCGCCGAGAAGCAGCCATCCGGGCAGCAGGCTGACCACCGGCTTGAACGAGTTGACCGGCCCGACCAGCGAGAGATCCGCCTTGTGAACCGCCACTACGATCAGCGTGTTGGCGACCGTGGCGAGGACGGCGCTGAGCGACACATTCCACCAAAAATCGGGAGCGGTCGGAAGCGGCCGGGTCAGCAGCCACGGCAGCACGGCGAGGCCGAGTCCGAGATGCGTGAAACCGATGACCCAGAGCGGTCCCAGTCCGCGTCCGGCCAGCACCTTCTGCATGGCATTGGAACACGGATTGGCCAGCACCCGCGTGGCGACGACCAGCCAGAGCATGTGCTGGCTCAGGCCTTGTGCGCCTCAAACCACGCCTGACTGGCCAGATGCGGGCTGAGCCACTCGATGGGGGAGGCGGAAATGCGGTCGAGGACGAAACGTCGGGCAATCCGCTCGCGCAGGTTCATCCAGTTGAAGCCCTTGTGACAGTGGTAGTTCATTCCGTTGTCGCCGGGATGAAGGACGCGCTGGATGTGCTGCTCCGGGCCGGCAAAGACACTTTGGGCCAATTCCCCCCAAGTGTAGGGCAAGGTGCTGGCGTAATCGCCAATCCGCCGCCAGCCGGCGACCCGGCGAACGGCCTGTTTGAAGACCACTGGCAAGCCGGTCTCCACGGGCACGCTCAGCAACAGGCGGCCGCCGGGCTTCAGCAGGCTCAGCAGCAGGTCGAGGTAACGATCCGGGTCGGTCATGTGCTCGAAACATTCCATGCACACCACCGCGTCAAACGAGCCCTGGTTGGCTGGTGTTTCCAGTTCGGACTGGAGCAGGAATTGCAGGTTCGTCCGCGCACCGAAACGGCTGCGGTTGTCGGCGACGACTTTGGCATCGAGTTCCGCGCCTACCGCCTCGGACGGGGCATGGGCGGACTCCAGCAGCATCGCCAGATACGTTCCGTCCCCACAGCCGAAGTCGAGCACCCGCTTGCCGGCAAAGGCGGCGGATTTGGAGATCGCCACCTCGAACCGCCGCCGGTGGCTCCAGCGAATGATGCCACTCTTCGAGAAGAGCTGCTTTTTGGCGAAGTGTCCCTGTTCGAGCTTCGGGTCCATGCGCAGGGACTCTGCGCACGAACCGGCCGGCTGGCCAGTGCCGACCTTACTTCCCGTGGGCCGACTTGAGATGCTCGGCGAGCAGGTCCCGTCCGAAATCGCCCTTCAGCTCGCGCCAGACGGCGTGGACGTGGTTCGCGTCGTTCTGGGTGTTGTCGTATTCCAGCAGGAAGGTCGGGCCGTGGAGCCGGTAGTAGTGCCGGTCGCCCTTGTTCAGGCCGCCGGCCCACGCGAACACGATCTTGTCCCAGCCGGCTTTCTCGATTTCCTTGAGGTCGGCGGCAGCTAGTTCGCCCCGCAGGCGCCCGGCGTATTCGTTGAGCAACTTTTTGGCGGTGGCCTGCTGCACCTTGTTCAATATGCCTAGGGTCAGACCCTTCGGAGTGCCGAGGTCGGCGACGCGTTTGTTGGCCGTCAGGATGTCGTCCGGGGCCTTGCTGTCCACGATGGCCACGGCACGCTGCTTTTCGTCGAGTGATTGGACGAGCTGGCGGGCGAAATCTTCCTCTTCACCCAGGACGCGCAGTCCAGCCCTGGGTCCGGTTCTGACTTCGGCCGGATTGGTGCCGAAAAAGGTCGGGCTGCCGGACACGAGCTCGCCGTTCACGATGGTCAGGTTGACCGACAGGTGATGGCCCTCAAAGCGCCAACCCCAAGTGCCCTTCGGATCCGGCGTGCCGAAGATGCTGACGTGATACAGCTCCGGATCGCGCGGGAAGGTCCGTTTCGGTCCCTCGATGTCCTGCAGGATCCGCTCCAGCGTCATGATCGTGGTCGCCTTGAGATAACCCTCATGGCTCAGCGCCGAGGACAGCAGGCCGAAGGCGAGCGTCTTCTGCGCGGGCTCCAGTTCCTTCAGGGTGACGCCCTTGCGGTCCTTGGGGATGAAGTGCCAATTCTCCCGTTCATCCGCATCGAAGGCGAACGCGGCCTTCGCGCGCTGCTCGTCGTTCAGCGCGGCGAGGAAGGTTTTCGCGGCACCGGTCATGTCTTCGACCGGACCGGCCAGCAGTTGAAACGAGGCAAGCAGAGGAACCGCGAAACGGGAGAACTTCATGCGCGACAGCAAACCGGTGAACGGGCCCGGAAGGCAACGTGAATTCCTTGTCCGGGCCGGCCGAATGGAGGCGTCGGTTTGCTTTTCCAGCCGCCGGCCGATCATTGTTGCGGCACAACGTCCGTCGCATGTCCGCCACCCCGATCCTCATCGCCAAGTCCGCCACCCGGGAACTGCACCTTCTGCCCGGCATGTCCAACCGTCACGGACTGGTCGCCGGCGCGACCGGCACCGGCAAGACCGTCACGCTCCAGACACTGGCGGAGAGCTTTAGCGCGCAGGGGGTGCCGGTGTTCCTCGCGGACATCAAGGGCGACCTTGCCGGGCTGAGCCAGCCGGGAGGGCAGTCGGCGAAGGTCCAGGAACGGCTCGGCGAACTGGGCCTTTCCGGGCGCACACCGTCCGGTTGCCCGGTGACGTTCTGGGATGTGTTTGGCGAATCCGGGCATCCGGTGCGGACCACGGTATCGGAACTTGGTCCGCTCCTGTTGTCCCGGCTCCTGCAGCTCAACGATGTCCAGTCGGGCGTGATGAACTTGGTCTTCAAGATCGCGGATGAGCACGGGCTGTTGCTGCTCGATCTGAAGGACCTGCGGGCCACGGTGAAATACCTCGGCGACAACGCGTCGGCCTTCACCACCGAATACGGAAACATCTCCAAGGCCAGCATCGGTGCCATTCAGCGCGCGTTGCTCGAACTCGAAACCCAGGGCGCCGAGTGCTTCTTCGGGGAACCCGGTCTGAACCTCGACGATCTCATCCAGACCGATTCCCAAGGTCGCGGGGTCATCAACATCCTCGCGGCGGACCGCCTGATGACCTCGCCGAAAGTCTATGCCACGGCGCTGCTGTGGATGCTGTCGGAACTGTTCGAGAATCTGCCGGAGGCGGGCGACCTGCCGAAACCGAAGCTCGTGTTCTTCTTCGACGAGGCTCACCTGTTGTTCAGCGACATTCCGGACGCGCTGCTGGAGAAGATCGAGCAGGTGGTCCGCCTGATCCGGTCGAAGGGCGTCGGCGTGTTCTTCGTGACGCAGAATCCTCGGGACATTCCGGACAAGGTGGCCGCCCAGCTCGGGAACCGAATTCAGCATGCCCTCCGTGCCTTTACGCCACTGGAACAGAAAGCCGTCCGCGCGGCGGCGCAGAGTTTCCGGGTGAATCCCGCCTTCGATACCGAGGAAGTGCTCACGCACCTCGGGGTCGGAGAAGCGCTGGTCAGCCTGCTCGACGAACGCGGGCAGCCGGCAGTGGTGGAACGGGCGTTGATCGTGCCGCCGAAGTCGCAGTTGGGTCCGATCACTGCCGCTCAGCGTCAGCAACTGATCGAGACCTCGCTGGTGGCCGGCGTTTATGAGGAGGCGGTGGACCGCCATTCCGCCTACGAGCACCTCAGCGGCGTGGTGTCCACAGCCCAGCCGGAAGCACCGACGGTGGCTGAGCCGAAGCGCGGCTTCTTCGCCCGCCTCTTTGGCAACGAGGAGGACCAAGTGACCGCCGCACCGCCCGTCCAGACACCGGCGGTGAAGCCGCTTCCGCAGGCGCCGTCCAAGCGCAAGCTGGCCGGGCGCCAGGCCCAAAGTCTGGGGGAAACGGTGGCCAAGACGGCCGCCCGCACGGCGACCACCGCGGTCACGGGCATGATCACCCGGGAAATCACCCGCGGACTGCTGGGTGGCCTGTTTGGCGGCGGCCGGCGCCGACGCTGAACTTCGGCACCAAAGTGCCGTCCCTGCGCGTTACGCCCAGAACTGAGGTTGTCCTGCTGAAGAGCTAAATCTGGAAACCAGAATGGCAGGGGAGGGCTGGGGCACGTTTTCTCATCAGGGTTGCGGAGGGCAGCCAACGCGGGAGGCAACTTTCGCCTTGAAAGGTTACGAGCGTAAACGCAACGTCACCTCACCGCGATGGAATCCGTTCCTGCCAACTGCAAGCTCGCCGAATTGCTCCGCTGGTGCGAGGCCGCGGGCGCTTCGGACCTCCACGCGCGGGGTGGGGAGCCGTTCATTGTCCGCTGCAACGGCCAGTTGCAGCGGGTGCCGACCGAGGCGTTTCCCGCGCCGGAGGATCTCACCCTGACATCGTGGTTTCTCGATGCCTTTTCACCGGCGCTCGTCGCGCGCATCACGGTCCAGCCCGAAGTGGATGCGAGCTTCTACCACGGGGCGACCCGTTACCGGGCCAACTTCAGCAAACAGCGCGGCCGCCAGTCCTTCTCCTTCCGGCATGTGCCCCAGCAGCGGCTGACGCTGCCGGAGCTGCAATTGCCCCAGTCGCTGCTCGACCTGGTCAACGAGTTGCGCGGGTTGATTCTGCTGACCGGCCCGACCGGGCAGGGCAAGAGCACCACGGTGCGGGCGCTGCTCCAGCAGCTCAACGAAGTCCGGGCGCTCCGCATCATCACGGTTGAGGACCCGATCGAATACGTCTTCACCGATGCCGAGGGCCACTTCGAGCAGCGTGAGGTCGGCATTGATACGCCCAGCTTCGCCGACGGCATCCGCAACGCCATGCGGCAGGATCCCAATGTGCTGTTCGTCGGCGAGATCCGGGACCGCGACAGCATCTGGGCGGCGATGCAGGCGGCGGAGACCGGGCACCTGGTGATGACCACGCTCCATGCGGATTCTGTGGCGCAGGCCATCGGGCGTATCCGGGAGTTTTATCCGGCTTCCGAGCAGGCCAACATCAGTGCGCTGCTGGCGCGGAACCTCAATGCCATCGTCTGCCAGCGGCTGGTGCCGAACACCGCCGGCACCCGCACGCCGTGCGTCGAGATCATGCGCCGGGATGCCGGGGTGGCGGAGGCGATCCGCGAGAATCAGCCGCACCTGTTGCAGGGCATCATCGAGGCGTCCAACCACGTCGGCATGCACTCGTTCGACCAATACCTTCAGGAACTCCTCGCCGCGGGGGTGGTTTCCGAGGAAACCGCCCGCAGTCATGCCGTCAACCGCCACCGGCTGGAACTCGCGTTGCGGGGCATCCGGACGAGCGCACCGATCCTGGAACGTGACCACAACCGCTGACCTCGCGTGATCCTCCTCTTTCTCAGAATCTTCCTGAGCGGGGCCTTTGTCTGGCTGCTGTGGAGTGCCTCCACCGAGGCGTCGGCCAACCTCGACGCGGATGTGGTAAATGCCGGGCGTTTTGCCCTCGCCATCATTGTCGGTTTCGCCGCGGCGCTGACGTGGGCGCCGGTGCTGGGCGAGGAAATCGCCGGCCCCGTGACCGGGCTGATGACCGACGGCTCCGTGTCCGACCAAAACCTCCGGCTTGTGCGCTGGGCGAAGGGTGCCCAGACGCGCGGATGGAGAGGGCTGGCCCTGCTGCTGGCCTTTGTGGAAGGCGTGCGGCGGCCGAATCTGCCTTCGGCGTTCGTCATCGGCATGAACTGCGCCCGGCCGGGGAGCTGGCTGGAACTCGCCTTTGCCCGGGAAGTCTGGCGCTTCAACAATGTCGGCAACTGCGTCCGGGCGTATGACATCCTCGTCCTGCACCACGACCGCCGGCCCAAGGCCCATCCAGTTCCCGAGGTGAATCTTGCGCTCCTCGCGCACACCCGGCCTGCGCCCCCGCCGGCCGAAGTGCTGCCGGTTCCAACGGCGCCCCCGCCGCCGCCGCTCGAGCGCAATGAACGGATCCGTCTCTTCGCCGGGGCACCGACCGGGGTCTCCCCGGCGTCACCACCGGCCCCGAACCAGCCGGAGCCGAATCCCTGAGCATGTTTCTCGCGCTCCATCGCCTGATGAAGGCCGCGACCGTCGCCCTGCTGCTGGCGGCCGGTTGGTGGCTGTGGACGAAGCGGGAAGCGGCCCGCCCACTGGTGGACTACTATCAGGTCTGGGAAGCGGCCGGCTACCGCGAGCCGGAGCCGTTGCCGCGGCTGAAGGGCGTGATTACCCGGGCGGTGGCCGACAATTCGGTTTATCTGCGGGACGACCGTGGCCGGGTGTGGGCGGTGGGGCTGACCGGGTTTTTCGGGGTGGAGCCCGCCACGCGGGATCCGCGCCTGCGCCGTCTCGCCGCCGAGTCGAGGACCAACCTTCACTCCCTGGCCGGACAGCCGGTCGAACTCGCCTTCACCCAGACGAACGTCAACCGGACTGCGTTGGGTTACCTTTACGTGGGCACCAACCAGTTTGGGCTCGCCGAGCAATTCGTCGAGGCCGGCCGCTGGCGGGCGGCGCCGGAAGGATTGCGACCGCTGCCGCTGAAAGAACAGGTGCGGTTGCGTGCGGCGGAGCGCTCAGCCCGGTCCAACCAGCGTGGACTTTGGCACGCCGAAGCGGCTGAATCGCTGCCGTAACGCCGGGCTGAACGTCCCGGCGACGGCCATGAATCCAACCGACTCAACCCTTTCGCGCGGACGTTTTCCCGGGGGAACACAGTTTCACGGAGCCAACAGACTTCGGCCACGCCCGAAGTCAGGAAGCCGTGGGCACTTCAGGACCGACTTCCAGGCCATCATGCCGGCAACATGCTGGGGCCTCTGGGCGCTGGCCGAGGTTTTCCGGCGGACGTTCGGGCACCTCGCCGGATGTTGGGCAATGCTGCTGCTGGCCTTGATCGGTTTCGGGCCTGAGGCCCTCGCCGATGGTAAGGTGTTCCGCCCGCCGACGGCGTATCCGGTGGAGTTACGGATTCCGGACCAGCGGGCATTGCTGGCGTGGTCGAATGGCGTTGAGCGGTTGGTGATTGAGACGCGGTTCACCGGGGCGGGCACCAATTTTGCGTGGGTGGTGCCGCTGCCGTCCGCGCCCAAGGTCGAGGCCGCGAGCCGCGGGCTGTTTCCGACGCTGACGCACTTGCTGCGGCCGAAGGTGATCCACCTCCCCAATTCGATCGTCGGAGTGGCTTGCTTTTGCGCGGGGCTGGCTTGGCTACTCATCACACTGAAGCCAGACGGGGCGATTCGGTTGAGTGATGGGCTCGCCAGTTTGGCCATCGGTGGCGGGATTGCCCTGATTTCACTGGAATCGGGAGGCACAGGCTTGCTCGGGCTGATCTGTTTTCCAGTGGTGGCCTTGATTGCGGCCCAAGTTCGGCATGGGAAGGAATCCCCGTGGGCCATCGTCATTGTGTTGGTCCTGTTGATTTTCTTGGCGGGCATGTTTCTGCCCGCGCTGGCGAAAGCCAAGGCCAAGGGCAGCTCCGATTCCGTGGAGGTCCTCGACCGTCAGCTCGCCGGCGTCTTCGAGACCACCACCCTGACCGCACGTGACCCAAGTGCGCTGCGGGATTGGCTCAACACCAACGGCTACGCGCTGCCGAAGGAAGTTGAGCCCGTCATCGGCGACTACCTGGGCGACGGCTGGGTGTTCGTGGCCAGCAAGGTGCGGCGGGATTCCACGTCCAGCGAAACGGGCTCGCTGCACCCGCTGAGCTTCACCTTCACCGCCAAGGAACCGGTCTATCCGCTGCGCCTCACGGGTGTGGGCAACGGCAACCTGGAGGTGGACCTGTTCGTGTTTGGTCCGGAGCGGGCGAAGGTGGCGGGCTTCAAAGTCCGCGACGGACTGCGGCCGCAGATCATGGAAGCCACAACCGAGGTCTTGCAACTCGGTGGGCGTTTCCAAAGTTTGCCGTTGGCCCATCCGGCCCTGCAGGAAGTGGCCGGAAACGCCGCCTTCGTGACCCGCCTGCAAGGCACGCTGACGCCGGAGCAAATGCGCCAGGACGCAGTCATCCAGTGGGATGGCTTTGGTGAGGTCCGCGATGTGCGTTACAGCCGGCAAGGCGCCCTGTTGACGGTGCTGAACTGGGCCGGGAGCGCCTTGTGCCTGTTCTTCGTCGGGGTGGCTGCGGTCGCCCGATGGCACGGAGTGGAACCAACGTGCTACCAAAAAGCGATGGTGGCCGCGGTCGTGATCGCCGCTGCCGCCACGGCGATCGGTTATGCGCGATTGGAAGTGGTCCCGGTGACGTTGGAGCGCAGGTTTGTCCGCTGGCATGATTTCAAGGACCAGCAGATGGCGGTGCGCATAGCGCTAATGGACGAGCTCAACACCAATTCCCCCATCACGGTGGAGGCGGTCCGCGAAGCACTTCGGCGTGGCCTGCCGTTTGCCCTGACCAACGGGGTCAGCCGGACACCCAAGCTGACGATTCGCGAGGAGGATTCGCCCTTCAATTACTCGCTGCGGGAGGGCCCCAACGGCGTGGAAGTCCTGTTCTACGATGACTTCGGCCGGGCGTTGGTCGAACCGGTGGAGTGAGTTTTGCGGCGGCCAGGAAGTCCGCCGATGACGCCGATTCAAGGAACGGTAAGTCGCGTCCCGGCGACGTGGTGGAAGGCGAAGATGGGCTCTGGCCTTGCTGCGGGCGGTGTGTCGCCCCAACCGGGGCTTTGGCGTTTCGACGATCCAACCCCGGGCTGACGCCCGGGGCTACATTCTGCCGGCCCTCCGGGCCTCTTTTCGGGAGATCGGATCGGCCGGGTTTGGCCAAGGCTGTGGTGTTCGCCGAAAGCAAAAAGGCTTGGCGGGTGACGCCAAGCCTTTTGCGTTGCGCTTTGGAACGCGCGATTCCGTCAGCGGATGCCCGCGAGTTCCTGGAGCAGCTGCCAGTTTTCGAGGCGTTCCTGCCGGGCGGCGAGGATCGTGGGGCTGGGGTTGCCGTCCTTGTCGAAATGCTTCGAGAAGCGGCCTTCGCTGCGGGCGAACATCGTGAAGTCGTAAACCTCGCCGGTCTTGGGCTCGACGTAGAAGTCCTGATTGGTCGCCGGATTGCCCTGCAGGCTGAGGCGCTCGGCGATCTTGGTGCCCTTGCGCGGGTCATACATGAGCACCGGGAAGCTGCGCGTGTCCACGGCCAGCTTCGACTGGTGCATGGCCATGTTGTCGCCGACGCCGTGCTCGGGCTGGCAGGTGGTGTAAACGCTGACCACCGCCGGGCCGTCGTATTCGTTGGCGGCCATGATGGACTTGTAGAAGTGGTTGGTCATCGCGCACGAGGTCTGCGCCACGAACGTGTTCGGGTGCATCATCGCGATCTGGGCGATCTCCTTGCGGCGTTCCGTCTTGCCGGGGATGGCCTTGCCGTGGACGGAGAACTTGGTGTTCTGGCCCATGAAGGTCGCGGTCGAGCTCTGGCCGCCGGTGTTGGAATACACCTGCGTGTCGAGGATGAGCACCTTGATGTTCATGCCCGAGGCCAGCATGCGGCTCAGCGCCTGGAAGCCGATGTCGAGCATCGCGCCGTCGCCGCCGATGACCCAGAGCTTCTTGTCGTTCCAGCCCATCTGGTCCCAGCGGGCCCGCACGCCCATCGCGTAGGTGGGGCCGTTCTCGAAGAGCGAGTTGGACCACGGAACGAGGTAGGGATTGTAGGGATAGGTGGAGGCGTAAACGGTCGAGCAGCCGGTGGAGTTCAGGATGCCGATGTTCTCCTTGCCGTAAACGAAGCCGGTCGCGGCCAGCATCATGCGGATGGCCGTGCCCTCGCCGCAGCCCATGCAGGAGCCGGCGCCGCCGACGTAGAGCAGGGAGCGGTCCGCCAGCATCATGTCGGTGAGCAGCTTCTCGTTGATGAACTGCTTCGGGGTCTCGGGCAGCTTGCGGTAGAAGTTGAAGGTCTTCTGGAAGCGCGGCAGGACGTTGCCCTCCTTCTTGAGCATCGCGAGCGCGCCGTGGTCGCCGCAGGCCTCGACGCATTCGGCGCAGCCCTTGCACTTCGTAGGGTCAATGAAGATGCCGAAGTAGCCGGGTTCCTGGCCCTTCTTCTCATAGACGTTCCAGAACTTGGTCGTCTTGCCGAACTGGCGGCGGTAGTGCTCGCGCTCGGTTTCGTTGGGGATGGCGGCCAGTTCGGATTCCAGCGTGGCCTTGGGCACGACCTTGCCGAGGATCGCGGTGTCGGGGCACTCGGTGACGCAGGCCATGCAGGCGACGCAGTTGTCCGAGTTCAGCACCGGGATTTCCGGCGCAATGTAGGAGAAGTCGCGCAGGACGCCGGAACCGGCGGTGATGAGCGAGCGGGCGGTCGAGAGGTCCGCGGGCAGGCCCATTTCGGCCGTGCCGTCGTTGTAGGCGCCGACGATGCGCTGGTTGAAGTCGGCGACGTCGAGCACGTCGTCGGTGATTGGACGCGTGTTAAGGCGCTGCGTCGGGGCGGAGGCGGTGGCGTTGCTCATGAGTGTCTTGGGAAGCGTTGAGCGGTAAAGGGTGGTTACTTGGCGAACACGAGTTCCTCGTTGGTGGACTTGGCCGCGCCGGTGTCGGGGGCGTTGATGACGGCGGCGGGGATCTCCTGCACGTCCTTCAGGCCCTGCTTCACGCAGGCCAGGTTTTCCTGCACGACGTGCTCGCCGCGTTTGCCGAAGTATTTGCGGATGTATTTCTCGACGGCGCCGAGAACGGTCTCCTCGTCCATGCCGGAGCGTTTGGCGAACGGCGTCACCTTGATGAAGATGCCGACCAGCGCGACGCCCTGCATGCGCTGCTGGAGGTCGGGATCGGTGGCGATCTCGCGGGCGATCTTCACCGTGTCGAGGTAATAGACCCGGAGCTTCTTGGTGCGGACGATCTTGCGGCCGAACGCGGGGATTTCCTCCCAGACCTTCGCCGGATCGGTGTGATGGCTCTGGATGAAGACGCTGCCGCCGTCGGCGATGCCGGCGAGCGGGTTGCCGAGGTTGAAGGCGTTGACGTCGTTCAGCGGGATGAACTCGACGTGCTCCAGCTCGCTGTGGGAGCGGATGTGGTCGTCCGCGACCGTGAGGTAGTAGGTCGTGGGCAGGCCCTTCTTCTCGGAGCCGTATTTCGGATACGCCTGCACATAGAGGTTGAAGAGCTCGCCGACGAACGAGGCGATGAGCTTGTTGGTCGTGACGGAGCCGAAGCCGCCGACGGAATGGCCGCGCATCGAAAACGCGCCGCCGGGACGGATGTCCGGATCCTCACCGGCCGGAATCGCGAGCTCGTGCTTGATGCCGACGACCGAGAATTCCTTCGGCTGGGCGCTGGCCATGTTGTTGAGGATGCCCACGAAATGGCCGGCGCGGATGTCGCGCGAACCGAGGCCGGCGGAGACGGCGTAGATCTTCGGCAGGCGGTGGACTTCCGGATACTTGTGTTCGCCCTTGGAGCCGTAGCTGAGTCCCATGAGGGCGTCGGCAAACGAGGCCTTGATGGCCTGCACCAGCGGGTTTGACTGCGCGAGAGGATTGTCCATGCGCTCGATCACGGTGAGCGCCTTCACGTTCTTGAGGGCCGCGACGAGCTGGGTGGCTGGGAACGGTGCGAAGCTGGTCACATGCACCACGCCGACCTTGAGGCCCTTGGTGGCACGGAGGTAATCCACCGTCGCCTGGGCGGTTTCCATCATGCCGCCCATGCCGACAAAGGCATACTCCGCGTCGTCCATCTGGTAGCAGTCCACCTGGCGATAACGGCGGCCGGTCTTCTGGTAGAAGAGCTCCATGGCCTCATCGATGGCCGCGGAAACCCGGTCGTAGAAGGCGCGCTGGGCGATCTTGCCCTTCATGTAGGAATCCTGGTTCTGCACCACGCCGGACATCAGCGGATTCCGGGGATCGAACAGCGCCCGCAAGCGGTCGTTGGGATCGCCGACGTATTCCTTCATGAACTCCGGCTCGGGCAGCCGGACGTTCTCGATCGTGTGGGTGGTGAGGAAGCCGTCCTGCACGTTCATGAACGGCGTGTCGGAGGCTTCTGCGGCCCGACGGCAGATGAGGGCGAGGTCGCCGGCTTCCTGGGCGTTGCGGCCGAAAAGAATGCCCCAGCCGACGTCGGCCACGCTCATCACGTCATCATGACCGCAATGGACGTTCAGCGAATGGCTGGTGAGCGCGCGGGCGCCGATGTGGAAGACCACGGGCAGGCGTTTGCCGGAAATCGTGTAGAGCACCTCCTTCATGAGCACGAGGCCCTGGCCGGAGGTGAAATTCGTCACCCGGCCGCCGGCGAGTGCGAAGCCTTCGCAGGTCGAGGCGGCGGAATGTTCGGACTCGGGCTGCACGAACGTGATCGTGTCGCCCCAGAGGTTCTTCTTCCCGTTGGACACCTCGGTCTGGAAGCCCGTGCCCATCGTGGTGGACGAGGTGATGGGATAGGCGCAGGCGCCGTGGGTGATGTTGGTTTCCACCCACGTCACGCAGCCCGCACCGTCGGAGCTGGTGGGAATGCCGGGGTAGGGGAACTGCGAAACACTCTTGGTGTCGTTGCTCATAGAAAAATGTCCGAATCGTCAGATGGCTGCCTTGGCAACATGCGTGGAGCCGGGAACGGTGCGCCGAATTACTCAGCAGCCCCGTGGCCGGCGCAAGTGAATACCTTGACGGAACGCGTTTCTGGCAGGGGGTTGCCAATCATTGCTCCCGGGTTGCTGACAAGGAGGTTAGGTCGAAGTTGAACAGCCCCCGTTAATGCCGGTCATTCGGCCGGTTGCTTGACGGTGCGCGGAAGCCCCCTGAGGGTGGTCGCGTCACCGCCGCCGCCTCCTCCCATGAATCGCCTCTTCGCCCTCCGCCGGCTCTGCGGGTGCCTGCTGCTCCTTGGCGCCAGCTTATGGTTTCGGGCGTGGGCCGCCGAAACTCCGCGGGCTGCCGGGACTGCTTCCACCAACGCCCCGGTTGTCCTGCCGCCCGTGGTCCCCTTGTCGCTGACCAATTCCCTGACTGCGGACGAGAACAAGGATTGGCTGAGCGGACCCGTCTGGCAGGCGGTTCCGCGGGGCCGGACGAATGACTTCGCCGGGGTGCGGGTGTGGACGGAGGGACTGATCCAGCTTCGCGGCATCACCTCGGCCGAACGCGGGCGGAAGTTTCGCGAGTCCGTCACGATTCCCGTGCCGGCCACCAGGACCAACTGGCAAACCCTGCACTTGCTGGGCGGCGTGGCCGATGACGGGGAGCCGGCGGTGAAGGTCGCCGACGTCGTCTGGCGTTACGCCGACGGAACCGTCCGGCACAGTCCGCTGCAGTCGGGCATCCATTTCCGCGACTGGTGGGGGCCGCGCTATGAGGATCCCCGTGTCGTCGCGGACAAGCACAGCAAGGCCGTCTGGCACGGGGAGCATGATGACGTCCGGCGGCAGGGTCGCTTCCTCCGGCTTTACCTGATTTCGCTGGCGAATCCGGAAACCAACCGGGTGCTCAAGTCGCTGGAACTGAGCAGCGCCAAGACCCGTGCGACGCCTTTTTTCGTGGGGCTCTCCCTCGACCTCCTGCCGCGGGGCACGCGGGCGCCGGACTTCGTGGATCTGGATGATCAGCGGCCCGGATTCACGGCGGCGCAGTTTGTAACGGTGACCGAGGCGGAATCCGGCCAACCGGTCGCCGGCGCGGAAGTCGTGGCGTTCCTGCGGGAGGCCGTGGGCACTGATGCGGAAGCGCAGATCCGACACACCGTGAAGACGGACAAGAAGGGACTGGCCATCCTGCCGAAGGGAGCCAGGCCGTTGGACTCGGTGATGGTGACCGTGCGGGCCGACGATTACACCAGCGCCACCAAGACGCTGGATGCCAAGAAGGACGGGCCGATCCCGCCCAACTTCGAGGTCAAACTGAAGCGCGGGCTCCTGATCGGTGGCGTGGTGTTGGACCCCGACGGCAACCCGCTCGCCGCCACGCGCATCCAGCTTAGCCAAATGTGGCGAAATGACCCGGAGTTTCAGAAACGGATGGTTCCGGATCTGCCGTCGGTGGCGATCGTGACTGATGCGGAGGGCCGCTGGCAGACCAAAAAGGTGCCGGCCGAGGTGCTGCCGGACCTGATTGTGAACGCTTCCCACCCGGACCACCTCGCACCCTATGGCGGTGTGGTCGGCGAAGATTCGTCCGCTCTGGCGCGGCTCAAGGCCTTGAAACATGAGATCCGGATGCTCCGGGGCGGCGACGTGGCCGGAGTGGTGTTGGGTCCGGACGAGCAGCCGCTGGCGGGCGCGTTGGTGTCCGTCGGCCACAAGTATGACGAGTCGTCGCGGCGGGAGATGACCACGGGAGCGGACGGGCGATTCCTGCTGCGCAACGTCCGTCCGCAGCTTCAGCCGGTGACCGCCACCGCGCCGGGTTACGGACCGGCGTCCAAATCCGTGACCGCCACCACGAACACCGTCGAGGTCACCCTTCAGCTCAAGCCGTCGCGCAAGTTGGCGGGTGTGGTGCTCAATCCCGAGGGGCTGCCGGTGGAAGGCGCCGACGTCCGTTACGATCCGCAGGACTGGGAGGAACGTCAGCGCCTGAACTTGACCTGGACGACGACCACGGATGCCAACGGCCAGTTCGAGTGGGCGGACGCGCCGGACCGGGAATTGGAGGTGACCGTGTTCAAATCGGGATATGCCTCCAAGAATTCGGTTAAGATCAAACCCGGCGACGAGGTGAACATCATCCGCCTTACCCGCGTGCGAAAAGTCCTTGGGGTCGTCGGCAATGAGGAAACTGGGGAGCCGGTCACACGCTTTTCCGTCCAGTGGGCCGAGGGTGACGAGCGGACCCTCTACCGCTGGAGCGATTCCGACCGGAAAAATTCTGAGGACGCCGAAGGGCACTTCACCCTCAATCTCAACGACGAGCGCCACAACGTGATCCGCGTCGAGACGGACGACTTTGAACCCCGGCAACTGCGGCTCCCGGCGCCCGAGAATGACCATGTCCAGGTCGTGGTCCTGCTCAAGCCGTCACCGACGCCGGCAGGGATCGTGGTGAATCCGGCGGGTGAGCCGCTGCCCGGAGTCACGGTCGCGCTCACTGACAGCCAGCTCCATACGGAACTCGCCCGCGGCCAGTTGGTGCGGCATTCCGGCGGCCCGCTGCAGAAGACGGATGCCCAGGGGCGGTTCAAGCTGCGGCCCACCCTCAGCCCGGGGAGGGTGGTGGCGGTGTCGGACGCCGGCTACGGCGAGGTATCGTGGGTGCAGTTTCAGCAGACCGGGACCGTCGTGCTGCAGCCGTGGGGGCGCGTCGAAGGAACGGTCTTTGCCAAGGGCAAACCCGTGGCCGGCCGGCGCCTGTTGCTGTCGCTGCAACGGCCGGGGGCGTGGGACAGTTTCCACGCGGACTTCAATTCCTATCAGAGCTCCTCCGATGATGAGGGCCGTTTCACCATCGAGAAGGTTCCGGCCACGATCTGCGCCGTGGTGCAGTTGCTCCAGACGAGTCCGAATTCGTGGCTGCACGCGAACCCGACGCCGATCGAGGTGCGTCCGGGCGAAACCACCCGGGTCGAGATCGGCAACCGCGGCGCCACAGTTTCCGGCCGGATCGACGCGGGCAACCTCGTCGCCGGCAAGACCGGGGTGCAGTTCATGGTGACGTTGGGAACGCCTTATCCGAGCCCGCCCAGTGGCCTGAAAGGGCAAGCGGAGGTCGCCGCGTGGCACGAGTCGGAGGCTTTCAAGGAGGCCGTTCGCCAGCACCGGAACTACAACGCCGTGCCCGAGGCGGACGGCACCTTTCAGTTCGAGGGAGTTGAGCCGGGCAGCTATACGCTGAATGCCAGCGCCGACTGGCCCAAGCCCGAGGGCAAGTCGTGGGAGCGTGATCAACTGGGGCATGTCAGCATGCCGTTGTTGGTGCCCGGCGAGAACGGCAACCCGGTTTCCACCGTGGAGATTGGAACGCTGGCACTGAAACCCACGGCTCCTCCGGCCCCACTCCCGGAGTCCCCAACCGGCGAACCATGATGGCCTCGTTCCCATTCCGCCTCGGCCGTTGGGCTTGGGCGATGGTTTGGCCGCTCGTCGGGCTTGGCGTCATGGCGGGCCCGTATTTCCCTCCGCCGGAATCGCGGGGCAGTTGGCGGACGTTGACCAATGCCGTCGAAATCAGGCAGCAGGCCGGCATGAACCCGGAGCGTTTGGCCGACCTGCGGCTGTGGCTGCTGCAGTCGGACACTCGGAACTTCTCGGCCGTCGTCATCCGGCGCGGTTTCCTCGTGCTTGAAGCCGAGCGCGGATCGGGTATGCGCACCAATTCGGCCCGCGTTGCTTCGGTCTCCAAGGCCATCTGTGCGACGGTGCTCGCCATCGCGGCCGAACGCAGCCAGCAGGGACTTACGCCGCGCAAAATGACCTTCGACAGCCCGGCGTTTGACTTCCTGCCGTGGGCCTGGCCGTTGAGCGATCCGCGCAAGGCGGACATCCGGGTCCGCCAGTTGTTGAATCACACGTCGGGCCTCTGTCCCGAGGCGACGGGCGCCCGCAACGACGGTCGCTGGGAATACATTCTCGGCCATGACGGCGACCCGAACACGGCCCGCCTCGCCTTCGCGCCGGGCACCGGCTGCGGCTATTCGACCCACGCCCTCGCCCATGCCGCGCTGGTCTGCGAGAACGTCACCGGCCAGCCCTACGATCAGTTCGCGGTGGAAGCCCTGTTCCGACCGTTGGGCATCGAGCGCTGGTGGTTTCAGTTCTACGACGGCGACGAACGCCACGGGCGGCATCCGTCCCACGGTGTCGGCCTGCCGGCCCGGGAGCTGGCCCGGATCGGCTATTGCCTGGTCCGGGGCGGCCGCTGGGAGGACCGCCAGATCGTTCCCGAATGGTTCATCCGCGAAACCGCCGCACCGACTCACGCGGTCACCACGCCGGAGCTGCGCTGGCAGCTGAACCCGCGGAACTTCTCCCACGGCTGGGAACTGCCCGCGAACCTCACCGGCGAAGGCGGCCGCAGCGGCGAAGGCATTCCGGCGGACGCCCGTTCCAAGCCCGGATCCGGCGGCCAGTTGCTGGCGTGGGTGCCCAGCCTCGATTTGGTCATCGCCCGGCAGACGGGCAGCAGCGGCGACTGGGCCTACGAGGAATTCCTGCGGCAGGCATGCGCCGCGGTGGAACCATAGCCGCCGGTTCAAAACGTGATGTAGCTGCGGCCATCGACGTCATGCCGGTTCTCACAAGCGGCCGGTAACAACCGAGGGCGGTTTCCCGGGCAACCCGCCCACAGTCCTTACCGACTGTCTTTGGGGAAATGGTATCGGAAGGCTCTGCTGCCCGGCGTTTGAAGTGAGACTCGTTCCTTCGTCGCCTGCTGTCTCCGGAGCGTTTCAGTTGCGGTTCGCCGCCGCGTGGATGGCCGATCGATCGGGGAAGTAGGCGGCCGGATTGTGGACCAGAGCCTCGGGCAGTTCGCCTCCGGCCCGGCGGGCCTGCGCGACGAATTCCGCCGCCTCGTTGGGGCGGCCGTTGCGGGCTTCCACCGCGGCCAGCGCTATCAGGGCCTCGGTGTTTTTTGCCTGCAGGCCGAGGGCGCGGTTCAGCCACTGGCGGGCGGAATCCCATTCGCCGCGACTCGCGTAAACCTGTCCCAGAATCAGCGGCGCACCGGGATGGCTGGCGCGGAGTTCGAGGGCCCGGCGGGCGGCGCGTTCGGCCTCTGCAAGGCGGCCGGTCAGGTAGGAAGCGCGGGCCAGCAGATACCAGTTCTCCGCCGC
>CAIWAH010000302.1 GCA_903910585.1 uncultured Verrucomicrobiota bacterium | reverse complement strand
GGCGGCGAAGACCAAGGCGGAAGATGTGGGCGACCTCACGCTGTCCATGCTGCGCGGCGAGGAAGGCAATCAGGCCCGCGACCTCGACGAACTGATCCGCTGGCTCGAAACGCAGCCGCCCCCGGACGCGGTGTTTCTCTCCAACGCGCTGCTGATCGGTCTTGCGCGCCAACTGCGCCAGCGGCTGAGGACGAAGGTCATCGTCTTCCTCCAAAGCGAAGAGACGTTTCTGGACTCCATCCCGGGTGAAACCGGCCGGGACTGTTGGGAAGCCCTGGCGCAACGGGGCGCGGACGTGGACGGCTGGATTGCCCCGACGCGCTACTTCGCCGACCGAATGAGCGGGCGCCTGCGGCTGTCCCCGGACCGCGTGCGGGTTGTGCCCAACGGCATCAGCCTCGACGGCTACGACCGGCTGCCGCCTCGGACCACCAAACGTCCCGGCGATCCCCTCACGCTCGGCTTCTTCGCCCGCATGTGTCCCGAGAAGGGCCTGGACCTCGTGGTGGATGCCTTCATCGAACTGCGGCGGCGGCGCCATTTGCCCCAGCTTCGCCTTCAAGTCGGAGGCGGCTGCGGTCCCACGGACGAACCGTATGTCGCGGAACAGCGGGCCAAATTGACCGGCGCCGGCCTGCTCGGCGACGCCACGTTCCACCCGAACGTCTCGCGGGAGGACAAAGTGCGTTTCTACGCGGAGTGCGACGTGCTGTCGGTGCCCGCCCGTATCAGCGAGTCGTTCGGTCTTTACCAGATCGAGGCCCTCGCCGCCGGCACGCCGCTGGTGCAACCCGACCGCGCGGGCTTCGCAGAGATTCTCGACGACACCGGCGGCGGCGTCATCTGCGGCCCCAACACGGTCGAAGCGCTCGTCGCCGAGCTCGAACCGCTGCTGCTCAATCCGGTGCAGTTGCACGAACTGGGCCGGACCGGCCGCGAGAGTGTCTTCGCCCGCTACACCGACGCCACCATGGCCGCCGGCGTCGTGGAGGCCACCGAGTCGTTCGGGAAATAGCGCCTACGGGACCAAAGCCCCGTATCCGCCAATCACCCGGCGAGCCAACGCGGCTCCCCGGGCCAACGCCGCCGGCAGCTCCACGCCCGTGGCCAGCGCGGCGATGACGCCCGCGTTGAACGAATCGCCTGCCGCCGTGGTGTCCACCGGCTCGACCGGCGGCGGGTCGTAATGGCAGCACACGTCTCCGGCCGCAGCATGGATTCTCCCCGCGCCGTTCTTCACGATGACGGTTTCCACGCCCAGCCCCCGGTGACGCTCCAGGGTCGCCTCTGGCGTGGTGTCTCCCTGCCATTTCGCTTCCTCGTCGAACGACGGCAGCACCAGCGAACTGACCGCCGCGCCCGCGAGAATCTCCCGGTTCATCACCTCCGCGTCCGGCCAGAGCCGCGGACGGCGATTGGGATCGAACGCCACCTTTACCCCCGCAGTCCGGGCCATCCGCAGACGTCCCAGCAGGCGTTCCCGGGCGTCCGGCGCGAGGATCGCCAGGGTGATCCCTGAGCAGTAGATCCAGCCCGCGCCCTCCAACGCAGCGTCCAACGCCGCCGAATCGTCGGCCAGATGCCGGGCCGCGGATTGGCCGCGCCAATAGGTGAAGCTGCGTTCGCCTTGCGTCAGCGAAATCAGATAAAGGCCCACGGTCAGACCCGGAAGCCTTTGCACCGTGCGGGTCTCCAGGCCGGCC
>CAIWAH010000301.1 GCA_903910585.1 uncultured Verrucomicrobiota bacterium | reverse complement strand
CGACTCCAGCGGCCTTGGTCAGCAGCACGGATGCCGGGGGGGTCTTCAGGATAAAGGTAAAACTACGGTCACTGTAGACCGTGATTACCACGGGGGTCGGCAGACCCTTTTCCAGATGCTGGGTCTGGGCGTTGAATTCCTTGCAAAACGCCATGATATTGACGCCCTGCTGGCCGAGAGCCGGGCCCACCGGCGGCGCCGGATTGGCCTGCCCGGCCGGAATCTGCAATTTGACTGTGCCTGTTACTTTCTTCGCCATGTGACTGCTTTGGTTTTAGGGGCGGTTGCTGACGTCGCGCAGAGGCATCACGACTTCTCGACCTGCCAGTATTCGAGTTCGACGGGCGTTTTGCGCCCGAAAATGTCCACGGTGACCTTGAGCTTGCCCTTCTCGGCTTCGATCTCCTCGATCACACCGCTGAAGTTCAGGAACGGTCCGTCGTTGATCTTGACCGTTTCGCCGACCTGGAAGTTGAGCTTCGGCTTTTCCGCATCTTCCGAGTCGCTCACCGCCGCCTTGATGGAGTCGATTTCCTCAGGCTCAACCTCGGCCGGCCGTTCGCCTCCGATGAAACCGATCACGCCATCTATCCCCTTGATGAAATACCAGGGCTTTTCCATCAGCCGCCGGTTCTCGTCCAGCAGCGCCATATCGATGTAGAGATAGCCGGGATGAAGCTTGCGGTTCATCACGGTCTTCTTGCCGTTCCGGACTTCGACCACCTTCTCGACCGGCAGCAGGACTTCCCGGATGTAGGGCTCCATCTCGTCCAGCTTGAGCCGCCGCACGATGGAATCACGGACCTTCTGCTCCTTGCCGGCAAGGACGTGCAGGGCGAACCATTTGAAATTCATAGGAGCAGCCAAATCAGACGGCCAGCAGGGCGCGGACAATCTTGAGGACGATGAAATCCGAAATCAGGGTAAAGACGCCCAGCATCGCAATCACGATCAGGATGAGCACGGTGGTGTGAACCAGCTCATCGCGGGTGGGCCAGCTGCATTTCCGCAGTTCTTCCCGGACCGAAACGACATATCCGGCAAACCGGGCAATCTGGCCGGATTTCCACAGCAATCCGAAGATGGTGCCAACCACCAGAACCCAGATTAACAGCTGAATGTAAAAGTCCTTCACAAAACGATATATGGCGGAGGGGGAGGGATTCGAACCCCCGGTGGGCGGTTAACCCACAGCGGTTTTCAAGACCGCCGCGATAGACCACTCTGCCACCCCTCCGCGGAGTTTGGCAGGGCGTGAGGGACTTGAACCCCCAACCAACGGTTTTGGAGACCGCTACTCTACCAATTGAGCTAACGCCCTGTCTGATCTATTTCCGAACTGAACAAAAGGGGAGACCGGAAAGACATCCGGCCTCCCCATGAAAACCGACTTAGACAAGCACTTCCGCAACGCGACCGGCACCGATGGTGCGGCCACCCTCGCGGATGGCGAAGCGCAGGCCCTTCTCCATCGCGACCGGCGCGATGAGCTCAACTTCAACCGAGACGTTGTCGCCCGGCATCACCATTTCAACACCCTGCGGCAGGGTCACCGTGCCGGTGACGTCCGAGGTGCGGAAGTAGAACTGGGGACGATACTTCGTGAAGAACGGAGTGTGGCGGCCACCCTCGTCCTTGGTGAGCACGTAAACCTCGGCCTTGAACTTGGTGTGCGGCGTGATGGAGCCCGGCTTCGCGAGCACCATGCCGCGCTCAACGTCCGTCTTGGTGACACCGCGAAGGAGAACGCCGACGTTGTCGCCCGAGGTGGCGCTGTCGAGCAACTTGCGGAACATTTCAATGTCGGTCGCCGTCGTCTTGCGCGTGTCCTTGAGGCCGACGATTTCAACTTCGGACATCTTGAGCAACGTTCCGCGCTCCACACGGCCGGTAACCACGGTGCCACGACCTTCAATCGTGAACACGTCCTCGATGCACATCAGGAAGGGCTTGTCGTTCTCGCGGACCGGCTCCGGAACGAACGTGTCCAGCGCCTCCAGAAGATCGGCAATGGCCTTCTCACCTTCCGGCTTGCCCGCGATCGCCGCGGTAGCAGAACCGCGGATGATCGGAGTGGTGTCGCCAGGGAACCCATACTTGTTGAGCAGGTCCCGGATCTCCATCTCGATCAGCTCGAGCAGGTCAGCATCGGCCAAGTCAACCTTGTTGAGGAACACCACAATCGAGGGCACACCGACCTGACGGGCGAGCAGGATGTGCTCACGGGTCTGGGGCATGGGACCGTCAGCGGCGCTGACCACCAGGATCGCACCGTCCATCTGGGCGGCGCCGGTGATCATGTTCTTCACGTAGTCAGCGTGACCCGGGCAGTCAACGTGGGCGTAGTGACGCTTCGGGCTCTCGTATTCGACGTGCGACACGGCAATCGTGACGGTCTTGGTCTCATCGCGGACCGTGCCACCCTTGGTGATGTCCTTGTATTCGATCATCGGCGCCAAACCCTTGCGGTTCTGGACGGCAACGATGGCCGCGGTGAGGGTGGATTTGCCGTGGTCAACGTGGCCAATGGTGCCCACGTTCAGGTGCGGCTTTGTGCGCTGGAAGTTTTCCTTAGCCATGTGACTGACGTATTACTTGTTCTCGATTTGTTCTGACTCAATTGCTGCCAAATGGAGCCCGCGACCGGGCTTGAACCGGTGACCTCGTCCTTACCAAGGACGTGCTCTGCCAACTGAGCTACGCGGGCCTCGCTGGCCGGAAAATCCGGCTTCGAGCGACAAAAAAAAACAGTTCTGCCGCCACTTTTCGGTGACGACGAAACCGAAGTAATTTGCCTGCAACTCGGTTGAGGCGCGGATTGATAAGAGCGGCCCCGGACAGTGTCAACGCGTTTTTCCCTCGGCCAACCATTTGGCAGGCAAAGGTCTTCCAACTGCGCATTTGGCGCCGGGGGATTTGCCACTAACCTCCGGGAAATGCAACGCGTCGCCGTCTTGGGAGCCTCCACCGACCGGTCCAAATTCGGGAACAAGGCCGTGCGGGCGTTTCTGCAGCAGGGGTATTCAGTTTTCCCGGTCAACCCCAAAGCGGAGTTCGTCGAGGGAATTCCCGCATTCCCATCGGTCGGCGAACTGCCCGATCGCCCTGATGTCGTTTCCGTCTATCTCCCTCCCCCGGTCTTGCTCGGACAGTTGGCCGATATCGCGAATGTGGGGTGCGGCGAACTTTGGCTCAACCCGGGAACTGCCACGCCGGAGGTGATGCGGCAGGCCCAGTCGCTCGGTTTGAAAGTGGTCGTCGACTGTTCGCTGTTGCGGATTGGGGTTTCGCCGGACGAATTTTGACCGGCGATGAACCAACACGATCGGGATCGGGTGTTGATGCGACGGGCCATTGCGCTCGCCCGACGGGCGCTGGGCAATACCAGCCCCAACCCTGCCGTCGGCGCGGTGCTTGTCCGTGGCGACAAGGTGATCGGGGAAGGCTGGCACCGGCGCGCGGGGATGCCGCATGCCGAGATTGAGGCAATCAACGACGCACACCGGCGCGGAGAGCAAATTCAAGGAGCCACGCTTTACGTCACGCTGGAACCTTGCTGCACCCATGGTCGAACGCCCCCCTGCACCGAGGGCATCCTCCGCGCGGGAATTGGTCGCGTTGTCATCGGCACCTTGGACCCGAATCCCGCCCACGCTGGCAGGGGCCCAAAAATCCTTCGTGAGGCCGGAATTGAGGTCTCCTCCGGAGTTCTCGATCCCCAAGCACAGTCCCTCAACCGCGGTTTCTCCCACTGGATCGTGAACCGGACACCTTTCGTTACCCTGAAGGCTGCCTTCACGCTGGACGGCAAGATCGCCACTGCGACGGGCGAATCGAAATGGATTACCGGACTAGCGGCGCGAAATCTGGCGGGCCGCCTGCGCTCTGAGAACGATGCCATCTTGGTGGGGATCAAAACTGTCCTGGCCGACAATCCGGGGCTGTTGCCGCCTAGCCGAGCTCGCCGGGCTCTCCTCCCGCCTCCGCGACTCAGGATCATTCTGGACTCCCAAGCCAGAACTCCGCTGTCAGCCCAACTATTGTGCGAATCTCCCCGGGCAGAAACGCTGGTGGTCGTCGGCCAGCATGCACCCTACAAACGCGTCGCTGAACTGCAGCGCCGAGTCCCGGTCTGGATTGACCCGTCCGACAACGGCGCCATTGATCTCAACTGGCTGATGGCTGAATTGGGTAAACGCCCCATCACGAGCTTGTTGGTCGAAGGCGGCGGCGAAATCCACGCCGCGTTCCTGGCGGCCCGCGCTGCCCATGGGGTCGCGTTTTTCTACGCGCCCAAAATCCTCGGCGGAAGCATGGCTCGCAGGGGCGTGGCCGGACCCGGCTTCACCGACCTTTCATCGGCCCCGAGGCTCCGAAACTGGCGGTGCCGCAACGTGGGCCCGGATCTCCTCGTGGAGGGCGATCTGGAGACCTTGCCGCCCAAACCGGCATCAACCCCGGAAGCCTGATCCCGATTGCGGGAAACCGGGGTCCCCGTAACCTGCTCTCACCCGTATGTTCACCGTAATTGTTGAGGAAACCGGCACCGTCGCCGCGATCAAGCCGAGCTCCCGTTCAATTGAACTGGTCGTCTCCGCCAACGAGTGCGCCCGGGGAACCAAGATCGGCGACAGCATCGCGGTGAACGGTTGCTGCCTGACGGTCACCAGGATCAGCACCGCGAAGGGCAATTGCCGCTTTCACTTCGATCTGCTCGAGGAAACGTGGAAGCGGACCAGCCTTTCCACCGCCACGCCCGGCAGTCACGTTAACCTCGAACGCGCCCTCGCTGCCGGCGGCCGTTTGGGAGGTCACTTCGTGACCGGGCACATCGATGGAACGGGCACGATCACCAAGTGGGAACGCCAAGGGGCGGATCACATCCTCGAAATCTCCGCACCGAAGGAAGTGCGCCAGTATCTTGTGACCAAAGGGTCGATCGCAGTGGATGGCATCAGCCTGACCATCGCCGCGGTCACCCGGTCAGGCTTCCGGATCTGGATCATTCCCCACACCTTTGAAGTCACGGCCCTCCGGCAACGCCAGGTTGGCGATCCGGTCAACCTCGAAGCCGATCTCCTGGGCAAATACGTCCGCCAGATGTTGCGTGCCGGCCGCCGATAGACGCCCGGCTGCTCCATCGCTTCCACAACTCACCAGCGTTTGCTGGAAGTCCGCTTGCGTGCCGCCTCCGCCGCCTTGAGCGACTTTTCGTCGTCCTCGTTGGCGCGGCGTTCCAGTTCCTGGATGTTGCCCGAATTCTGGCGCTGCTGGTTGGTGAGGTCGGCCAGGTCGGAAGGCTTGGGCAGAATGGTCGGCCGCACCAAAATCATCAGTTCACTGCGTTTGCCCGATTCCGACTTCCGCTTGAAGAGGTTGCCCAGCAGCGGAATGTCCTTCAGCACCGGCACGCCGGAATTGCTCGAAGTCTTGTTGTTCTCCAGGAAGCCTCCAAGCAGCACCACGTCGCCGCTCCGAACGGTCACAATCGCGTTGGCCGACTTGTTGGAGGTCGTCGGCGGGATCTCGCTCGAAGGATCGGGCGTGCCGTCCACGGCGTCGATGTTCTGGCCGATTTCCATGACCACGAGATTGTCCGGAGTGATGTAGGGAGTGACGTTCAGCCCAATGCCCACCGGCAATTGCTGGTAATAGAAGTTGTTCTGACCGCTGAAGGAGAATCCGCCCTGTCGGTAGGGAATCGAGCTGCCCACGAAGAACTCAGCGGGAACCGCGTGAGAGGTGATGATACGGGGACGCTGGACCACATCGGCCCGCCCGTCGCCGGCGATGGCACTGATCGCCACATCCCAGCTCTGTCCGAGCTGCGCCAAGTAGCCTACACCACCAGCGCTCGGATACGACACAGTGTTGGTTCCCAGGAATCCCAGGGCACCCTGAAGCGGATTGGAGGAACCTCCGTTGTTCACCACACCGCCGCCCTTGATGGTGTCATTGAACTGCTTCGGACGCTGGCCCGCGGCGACGCCAAAGCTGAAGTCATTGTTCAGCGAGACATTCATCACGATGCCCTCAACCAGGACCTGGGGCAGGAGCGTGTCCACCTTCTCCAGCACCTTCTTGATCATCGCCATGTCCTTCTTGCTGGCGTAAACAATCAGCGAGTTCGAGCGCGGATCGGCCGTGATCTGCGCATCCGTCACCAACGCCTCGATCTGGCCGGCCTGTCCCGCGCGGCCGGACTGGTTCAGACGCTGTTGGAAGGTCGTTCGCGGGGTTGTCGCCGTCGTGCCGACCGGGGCGACCGTGGACTGCTGGGGCGAAAGCCGGCCTTCCTCCTCCAATTGAATCGTCTCTTCCGAAAACGGCGTGAACCCGTTGCCGTAGTAGCTGCTTCCCACCCCGCTGTTGTAGCTGCTGTTTCCCCGTCCGTAGCGGCTGCTGCTGTTGTTGAAGGAGCCTGAACGGCTGTTGCCAAAGCCAGTGCTCGAACGGCCATTTTGACCCAGTGCCGTGCCCGTGCCGGTGCCCAATGCCCCGCCCGTGCCGGCACCGCCGCCTCCGCCGCTGATCACGCTGTTCATGGTCGCGGAGATGTCCTCCACACGGCCGTAGCGGATGGGAATGACCTCCAGTTCCCAGTCCTTCTCCACTTCCACGTCGATCTTCTTCAGCACCTCCAGCATGCGCTTCACGTTGATCGCGTAGTCGCGCAGCACGAGCGTCTTAGTCGTAGGGATGCCGATGATGCCGTTCTGGTTCTTTGCGAACTGCTTCACCGTGTCCACCGCGTCCTGCATCTCGACGTGCTTGAGCTGCACGACATGAGTCACGAACTGGCTGGCTTCGGAATACTCGCCGCCCTCCTTGTTGCTGAACGCACCGCCCTCCTGCATCGCCTGGTTCGCCGGCACGGCGAGGACCGCCTTGTCCCCGGTCGGAATCGTGGTGACACCGTTGAGGGCGAGGATCGTGTCAAACATCTGGAGCCGTTCCTCGGCGTTCAGCGTCAGGCCTTCGGGGATGTTGAAATCAATCTGCGTCTGCAATGGCAGGTTCTGCCCGCGCAGCACGATGCGCCCGGCCGACTCCTGATACATGCGGAGGAACTGGTCGAGGGGCATCTTGTTAAAGCTGAGGATGTTTCCGTCATCATCCAGCTTCACTGCCACGTCGTTGGTATTGCTGCCGCCCGGCCCCGGAGGAGGAACTCCCGGACCACCCGGAGGCGGAACCGCCCCCGGTCCCCCGGCGCGACCGCGGGGTCCAGGCAGGGTTGGGAAGGCCGGCGGCGCCGCAGCCGCATTCGTTCCGGCGGCATTTGCCCGGGGAAAAGCGCGGGGCAAGGCCGGCCCACGCGGCGCGCTGGATGCCGCGCCATTGGTCGCCGGCGCCGGCGTCGGAATCACCGCGGCCGGAGCTCCGGCGGCCCCGGCGGAGGGGCGCACCGTCGGCAACGGCACCGCGTTCGGCAAAGGTGTGGGCGCGGGCGCCTCGGCGGGAGGCACCTCTTCGCCGGGAGCCGGTTGCACCGGTGCCGGCTGGGCAGGATCGGCCGGCACAGGATCTTGGGCGGCCATCCGGAAGCCGAGCAGGCTCGCGAGCAGGACGTGGTTCAGCAGTTTCACAGGTTTCCTTTCACTTCTTCACCGCCGGGCGGTTGGTGGCCGTTGCGGACGCGGCCGCCTTGTTGGTCGTCGAATTGGCGGCGGGCTTGGCCGCGGCCGGCTTGGCTGTCGCGGGCTTTGCGGCCGGTGCAGGCGCCGGCTTGGGCTTTTTCAGGAAGCTGGCCGCCACAGTCATCTGTCCCTGAAGTTTGGTCTGGGAAGGATCCAGCTTGAGTTGGGTGAGGTCCTTCACCCGGATCATGGAGTCATCGCTGCCCAGAGAGTGGAGGAAGTTGACCAACTCCTCTTCCCCGGCGACGAAGTTCAGGGTCAGCGCGACCTCATCGAAAAACTGGTTGGTCTGACCGGTGCGCACGGTGGAGGGATTGAGGCGGTTCACCGTCACCCCATGGGCGGACGCCTGGGTCCAGATCGTGGACTGAACCCGGCCCGACTGTTCAGCCTCGATGACTTCGGCGCCGGCCTTCTGCAACTCCTGCCGCCGGCGTTCGTAGCCTTCCTTTTTGCCGATCTCCCCCAGGAAACGGG
>CAIWAH010000300.1 GCA_903910585.1 uncultured Verrucomicrobiota bacterium | reverse complement strand
CGAAGCACTGGTGGCCGCGAGACTGAATGTTCCACTCGTTCATGGTTGGCGGACTGAAAAGGGCGTCAGGAGCAGAGGGATTATGCGAAGCAAGTGCGCCGCTGCAATCGGGTTTTGCGATTTACCCCCAACTAATGGGGCTCCCGGTCCCGGATCACGCCTTGGGTAGGGGGCTGGAGAGGGCGGACAGCTACAAAAAACCCCGCGGCGCGGGCCGCGGGGTGAAAGGAGCGGGACAACGAATCAGGCGCTGATCGCGCCATCGAGTGCTTGCTTGAGAGCGCCCTTTGGTCGCATGCCGACCAATTGCCCGACGACCTGCCCGTTCTTGAACAGCAACAGCGTGGGGATGCTTTGGACGCCAAACTGACCGGCCAGTCCGGGTTCTTGGTCCACGTTCACCTTGCCGATCTTCGCCTTGCCGTCGTATTCGGCGGCCAGTTCGTCCAGCAGGGGAGACAACATGCGGCACGGGCCGCACCACTCAGCCCAGAAGTCCAACAGGACCGGCTGGGAAGATTTCAAAACGGAATCGCCGAAGTTGGCTTCGGTGACGGTCAGGATTTTTTCGCTCGCCATGGTTCAGGAGGCTGCCGGCACCAGGAAGAGAAGGCTGACAATGGTGCCGATGGCCAAGGCGACAGTCGCGAATGCCAGACCCACGTCAATACCACTGACCGCCGGGGCTGCCGGGCGGGCCGGAGCCGGTGCGGGACGGGCCGGAGCGGCGGGTGCCGCCGGAGCCGCGGGCTTGGCCGGAGCGGCCGGGGCGGCAGCAGGAGCCGCGGCCGCCGGAGCCGAAGCGGCGGCGGGAGCGGGGGCTGCCGGAGCGGCCGGGGCGGGAATCTTGATGGAAGGACCGCCGGCCGGTTTCGGCGGCAGGCTGATACGCACGGTTTGCTTCTTGGCAGCCGCATCGGCGGGCTTCGGCGGTTCCGGAGCGGGCGCAGGAGCCGGCGTCGGCGGAACGGGAGTATTGGGATCAGCCATAGGAAAATTTTGTGTGGCGACGCTACGGAGGGCCAAAAACCGAGTCAAACCGTTTATAGGCGTGAACACAAAAAAGGCCGGCGAGAGAATCGCCGGCCCGAAAAGTGTGAAACCCCGCCGGGGTTCAATAGCGCTCGCCGCCGTCGCCCGACCATTGGTCACCGCCGCGACCACCGCGTTCGCCGCGCCAGCCGCCGCGGTCTCCGCGGTCGCCCCGGTCACCGCGCCAGCCACCGCCGCCGCCCCCGCCACCACCACCACGGTCGCCGCGATAGCCACCACCGCCCCCACTGCCGCCGCCCCGGTAGCCTCCTCCTCCGCCACCCCCACCGCGGAAACCGCCCCTGCCGCCGGCCGGGCGTTCTTCGCGCGGGCGGGCGATGTTGACGGTCAGGGCGCGGCCACCCAGTTCCTTGCCGTTCAGCATTTCGACGGCGTTCTGGGCTTCTTCGGGGGAACCGAACTCGATGAAGGCGAAACCGCGGGAACGGCCCGTGAACTTGTCGAGCATCAGGTTGACATTGACCACCACGCCGGCGGCGCTGAAGTGGTTCTGGAGGTCGCCTTCGAGGGTTTGGAAAGACAGATTGCCCACGAACAGCCTGCAATTGTTATCCATACTGCTACCGAACTTTGCGACCGCTCCAAAGGCCGGGTGGGAACCTGCCACCGGCAGATTGCTGATTGCCTGGGGGAGTTCCGCCGAGCAAACCGTCAACCGACACCGACTCCGCATCTCTGCGCGGTCGCAGGGAATTGCAGGCGGAAACGGGCCTGAGTCAACCGGCAAATGGCCGGAAAAAGGCCCGGTTAGCGGCCTGGTCAGGCTTCGGGAAAGACCGCGGTCACCTCGATCTCCACCTTGGAGGCGCGGGGCAGGGCGGTCACCTGCACGGTGGACCGGGCAGGGTAGGGCGCCGGGAAGAATTCCGCGTAAACTTCGTTCATGCCCTGGAACTCGGCGAGGTTGGTCATGAAGACGGTCGATTTGACGACCGCGGAGAAATCGAGTCCCTGGCTGCGGAGGATCAGGCTGACGTTTTCGAGCACCCGGCGGGTTTGGGCCCGGATGTCGCCTTCCACGGCACCGCCTGGTTGCGCCGGGTCGATCGGGACCTGCCCGGAGCAGAACAGCAGGTTTCCGAAACGGATGGCGTGGGAGTAAGGGCCGAGAGCCGGAGCAGCTCCCGGAGGATGGATAGCCTGTTTGGACATCGGAAGGGCAGGGTTCAGCTACTTTTTCTCCTCATACCAGGCCATTTGGATGTTCTCCAAAATCTTCTCGCTGGAGGCATCCGGCCGATCCCCGAAGTCTTCCAGGGCGCAAACCAAGGCGTGCAGCTTGGGGAAGCTCAGGCGCAACGGGTCCTGATCGGGAAACTTGTCCATCAGAGCCCAAGCGATCTCTTCGTGATCTTTCCAGGTCAGTTTCACGGCCAAGTCGTCGCGGAGGTGCCGGACACCGTCAAGCGTCCGGCGGACATTGTTTCCCGGGGACCCCCTATCGGTTCAGCCGAAAGAAGCGGAGTGTGGGGGAATCCGGCACCGGATAGGGACCGCTGGTCACCGGTCCGCTGACGTTGTTCCACGGGCCGGCGGGAGAGTCCGCCGACTGAAGGGTGAAGTTGCCACCGGTCCAGTTCAGCACCGCCTGGGTTCCGTTGATGGCAATCGTCAACGTCGGCGGGGTGGTGGGAACCGGCTGTTCCAAACTCACGGCGAATCCGAAGGTGATGTCGGGGCTGCGGGCGCTGTAGTTGTGGACTTCGACCGCCAGCACGTTGTCGCCAACGACGAGGTGGTCGCTGACGCCGCTCTGGACCGTGAACGTATCGAGGCAATTGGCATCGCCGCCGCACGGGAAAGCGTTTGCGATGGTGGTGTTCAGGATTTCCTCGGGCGCTTCCGGCACCCGAAACCGGTGGAGTTCGTGACCGTTGAGGTAGAACACCGCGCCGTCATCGAGGTAGCCATTGAACGCCAGCGAACTTCCGGTAGCAGCAGACGCCGCCGTGAAGTGGGTCCGAAAATAGTAGGTGACGTAAGGGAATCCGGTGGCGGGATTGCCGTCCATGCGCGTGCCCAAAAGATCGAGCGGCAGTGGCGGATCCCCCGCGCGGGTGTAGGACCAAAGGATTCCCGGACCGGGGCCGTTCCAGCCCGAATCGCTGTAGCCCGGGGCGGTCCAGTTTTCGGCACTGACGTCGGCGGACGTGAATCGCCATTGAGCGTTCAGCGGGATCACCTCGGTGGCCGTCACGGTGCGGGTCGTCGTGAGGAACTGGAGCAGGGACTCGTGGCGTTGACCGTCCCCAACCGCGACGGAGACCGCGCGGAAATAGTATCCGGTGCCGGGCGTCAGTCCGTTGAGGCGGATGCTCTGATTCGTCCCCGCAGCGGAACTCACGGTGCTGGTCTGGCCGAGCGATTCAGTGGGGCCGTATTCCACGAACGCGTTGGCTGCGGCCGACGTGGTCCAGGTAATCGTGGCGGCCTCGTCTTCCACGGACACCGCCAGGTTGCCGACGAAGCTCTCGATCGGCTTGGCGTAAACGCCGAAGTGGCTGCCGACGGTCCGCTCCCGGCCGGAATCGGCCACGGCGCTGGAGTAGTTCAGGCGCACTGCCTGGCCCGTGCTGCCGAGCATGGCCATCGTTGCCGAACCGCCGCCATCGAGGTTCACCGCGTCGTGGGCGCCGACCAGCAGCATCCACGCGCCGGTTTCGTAATCGAGGGCGCCGGCACTGTGGTCCTGCCGGCCGTCGATGCACATCAGGAACAGCGTCTTGCCATCTTCGGATAGGCCGAGGGCCGTGCGCGGATTGGTCGCGTGGATGAAGCCGCCCTGGTTGAGGTATTGGCGGCCGATGTTCACTCCACGGACGACGAGCGGATAGTCGCCGGCGATCGCGTTCAGCACGCCGTTCGTGCTTACGGCGGGCCAGTTGGTGTGCACGATCCGGCCGACATTGGCCGCATCAAAAAGCACGCACGCCGCCCGGCTGAAGTTGGCCGGCGACACGGGATTGCCGTCGCTGATGGAAAGTCCGTCCACGCGCATGGCCGTGCCTTCCGGAAGGTAATATTCCTCGGGCGAGAAGAAGTTGGCGTTCACCGCGACCTGCACGCCGTAGGCCTTGACGAACTGGCTCACCGTTCGTCCCTGGGTCTCGGAGGAATTGGCGACGTAGTTCGTGTGCCGGGGCGTGGGCAGGAGGCGGATGTCCGGATCCGTCAGATTGATCCGGAGCACATGGGCAACCATCCGGTTGTTGAAATCGCCGCCCGACTGGCTGTTGGTGCCGGTCAGGTAGTCGATGCCCTTGAACAGCGGCTTCCACTCGGTGACCACGGGGGCGGCCGGAAGCCGGGTGAGCGTGAGCAGAAACAGGAAACAGACGGCCAATCGGCAACGGGCACTTGAAGAAGCTGGAATCGGCATGGGTGACATCAGGAGAGAGGCGCCGGCGGAATCGGGCGTTTATGGAGTGATTCCCGGGGCGGGGTCAAAACACCGCGCGAGGTTTGGAGAATACCACGTTGGTGAGGCCGCTGCCGAGGGCCAGGCTGATCGCCGCCCGGAGTGTCGGAGTCTTGGTGTTCTGCACACTGCCGTCGGCCATCGCGAGGTTGCCGTTGCGGACGTGCAGGTTCTTGTCCCAGGCCGCATCGATGGACGTGCCAAGGAAAACGCTCCACTGCGGGTCGAAACCGCCACCGCCGCCACTGACGTTGCTGTCGCCGCTGATCATCGTCTGCGGGCGGGTCTCGTCGGCCTTGGTGCCGACGAAATAGCTGATGTTGGCCAACCCATCGAGGTTCACCCAGTTGGTGCCGGGCTTGTTCTTCAGCTCAGTCGGGCAAAGCAGGATTTTGGGCGAGCCGAACTCGTTCGAGCAGACCCGGAAATGATCGGTCCAGTCCTCGGAATCCTGGCTTCCGCCCACGGCGGTGGAGAGGTTCCAGGGGAATTTGTCCCGATTGTCGCCGGACCACATCCGGAAGCCGAGGCCGACCTGGCGCAGATTGCCGAGGCAGACCGTCTGCTTGGCCTTGGCTTTCGCCTTCGCCAGGGCGGGCAGGAGCATCCCGGCCAGAATGGCGATGATGGCGATCACCACCAGCAGTTCGATGAGCGTGAAGGCCCGGGATTGGTGAACTCGTTTCATGAAAAGGGGGCGTGTTCGGGGGACTTCCCCCATTCCGGCGGACCGGTGCTTCCACAATAGCGACATGCTTCGCATTTGTAAGCATGAGTTGCGCCGAGTCACGGCCGGCGGGTCAACCGCAGGGACTCCTTCGCGAACCGCACCTCGCCGGAACTGGCCCGCAGTTCCAGCCGGAACTCGGTCGGCCGGGAACCGGTGGGCACATTGAATTCCAATTCCAGCGTCTCCCAGCCGTGATCACCCACAAGGCCGCCGGCCCGTGCGTCGGCCCCGGTAACCCGCACCGATGCACCGTGGGTGCGGCCGGATTTCAGCGGAGTGATCCCACGGGTCGTGGCCCGGACTTCGAGGCGATAATTTCCGGGCGAAAGTTCCACGCTTCGCCGCCACGCCACCACGGTGGCCGGTCCGGAAACGATTCGGAGGGAGGCGATTCGGTCCGGTCCCGGACCGTCGGTCAGCACGGCGCCATCGGTTGCCGGTTCCGGTTCCCAGCCGGAAAGGACGGCGGTCTCGCCGGGCGCCAGTTCCAGTCTGGTGGCGGCGGCGAGTTGTTGGGCCAAGCTCACGGCCCGGGCCTGGATGCGCTGGCAGAGATCTTCGGTTCCGGCGTGGACGTCACGCCATTCAGTGCGGCTCAAGTGTGGGCGCAGGCGGTCGGCCTGAATCTGCAGGCGATTGGTGAGCCGGGGAACATCGAGGAGCACTGGCAACAGTTTGCGGAGACTGGCCTCGTAGCGTTCGGCGCCTTCGGCCGTGGCGACCCAAGCACGGGCCACTTCGCCGGCGAACTGCGGTCGCCACGGACTGGTGGGTGTGGCGAACAGTTGATCCATGCCGTGAGGCACGAAGACCATCGGCCCGCCGCCGGTGGGGCGGAAAAGGCGGAAGTTGTTCCGGGCGAGCGCGTAGCCATCGCGATGGGCAAGCAGGACCTCGACCGCGATGAAGCGACTGAAGGCGTCGAGATCAACCCGTTCCGCGAGTTGGGCGGGAACGGTTGGAGCGCCCGGCTTTGGCAGAACGTCCGCGATGTCGAAGGGCACATCCTGACCCGCCTGCGGTTCCCAAACCGATCCACTGGAACCGGGAAAACTCCGGCGGACAAACGCTGCGGAAAAGCCCTCCTTGAGGACGAAAATCCCGAGGTCGCGCCCGTTCAGGTGGACTCGCGCATGGGCAACCTGAGGCGAGGGCACTCCGGCGAGCGTGAACAGGTCGTGTCCAAGCCATTCGCTGAGCCGGCTCGGGTCCTCGACGGAGTTGTTCAGATGCAGCTTGGTGTAGCCGTCGAGTTCCTGGCCCCCCTGAAATCGGTCGAGGTCGAGCGTGAGGCCGG
>CAIWAH010000299.1 GCA_903910585.1 uncultured Verrucomicrobiota bacterium | reverse complement strand
CGCCGGTGAAGGTGTAGTTCAGCGCTGCGCCCTCATCCACTGCGAGCAGGCCGGGTTGCTCAATGACGGGCGGATTGTCCACCTCGTTGACAGAGATGCGGACGGTCTTCGTCGCGCTGGCCGAAGGTGAGCCGCTGTCGGTGACACGGAAGGTCACGTTGAACGCCTGGCCGCCCTGGGCTTCGGTGGGAGTGAAGACGAATTCTCCGGTTTCGGGGTTGATGAACGTGCCCTCCGGAGCGCCGGGCTCCAGCGAGTAGGCGAGGGAATTGGCCGGCACGTCGCTGTCGGTCGCGGTCACGGTGAAGGCCAACTGGCTGCCCTCGTCCACGACGCGGTCGGACAAGTCGCCGAACACCGGCGCCACATTGGCCTCGGTGACGGTCACGTTGACGCGGGCGACGCCGGTGCGCGGCGGTGTGCCGCTATCGGTCGCGCGGACGGTGAACGAATAGGCCCCGGGGCCCTGCACTTCGGAAGGCGTCCAGGCGAACTGGCCGCTGGTCTCGTCAATGGCCGCGCCGGTCGGGGCGTCCGCGCCGAGGCTGAACTTCAGCGTCTGGCCGGCGTCCGGATCGGTGGCCGTGACCTTGAACGAGAGCAGGGCGGCTTCGGGCGCGGACTTGTCCGGGATCGCCGTGATGCTGGGCGGGAGGTTGCCGCCCGGGATGAAGTTCGGACCCCGCGGGCTGGGTTCCTCGAAGAACACCAGCGGGTTTTCCGACGCATCGGGATAACGGCCGAGCGAAACGTTGTTGGTCTGCACGCCGAAGGCGAAGCCGTCCACCAGCTCGCCGTTGGGCGAGTAGAGGCCGATCTGCTCGCCGGTGCGGGCGAGCGCGAACGCCGCGTGGAGGTCCGCGTTGGTGGCGGTGTTCTGGCCCGTTTCATTGTCGGCCCAGATGAGCAGGAATCCGCCGGGAGGAATCGGGTAGCCCGGCGGGATCTGGAACATCGTCCGGTTCGTCAGGTTGTCGGTGAGGAAAAAGCCCGCGAGGTCGGCCACGGTGGAGCCGGCGTTGTGGAGCTCGATCCAGTCATCGAAATCGCCGTCCGCCGGGTCGGTGAGGGTGGACGTGTTCTGGGCCATGAACTCGTTGATGACGACGTTCACGGCCGGCACCGCGGGATTGTTCGAGGCGCCCGGGGTGGGGAAGTAGTTCAGCCGGCGGTTCCGCACGTTGCCGTCCGCGATCAGCCCGACCGAGCGGTTCGGGAACTGGTTCACGTAGTCGGCGTAGTCCATCACCGCCGGCGCGTTGGCGGCCCCTTGCAGGCGGACGAGCGCCACGGAGCCGTTGGTCGGGTTCAGGCGGAAGCCCGTGTGCAGATTGCCGGCGGCCGTTTCGGCGGACTCGCCGTCAGCCCAGACCGTCAGGAACTGGGCGGGTCCGAGCGCGGTGCCGGCGGGGAACTGCCACTTCGTGAGATTGGCGTAGCTGTCGGTCAGGTAGAAGGGCGACAGGTCCACGGTCGTGGCGCCGCTGTTGTAGAGCTCGATGAAGGGCTCGCGTTCGCCGGCGTTGTCCGAGGCGCTGCTGACGTTGTTCGGCAGCACCTCATTGAGCCAGACGGTCGGGAAGGGCGTCAGCGTGGCCCGGTTGGCGTTGGCTGCGCCGGGGGTGAAGCGGTTCGCCACGTTGGTGGGCATCGCTCCCCAGTTGCCCACGCGCCAGGTGTCGGCGGATGGGTCGATGAGCTGGAGAGAAGAGCCCTTGCCATCGGGTTCAGTCGGCCAGGGCGCGTGATCGAGGTAACGGACGTCGCTGATGCGCACGTCCTGGTCGGCCGTGGCACCGGGCTTCACGAGGCGGAGGGTTTCGCCGTCGTTGTCGAGGCGGCCGGTGAATTCGTCGAAGATCGGCACGCCGGCGCCGAAGGCCTGGGCGAAGGCGACCCGGTCACCCACCAGCACGAGGAATCCGTTGGGCGCGATGATCGAGCCGGCGGGGAAGGTGTAGCCCACACCGCTGAGCACGAAGCCGGACAGGTCGAACGGGGTCGTGGTGCTGCGGTTGTGCAGCTCGATGAACGAGGTCTGCGGCACCGCCGGGTTGTAGTGGACTTCGTTGATCACCACGAAGTCCTGCGGCTGCGGGACGGCGCCGTTGTAGGTCACGGTCACCGAGTCGGTGACGCCCGCCAGCGGATTGCCCTTCCGGTCGAGACCCACGAGGACCAGGTTGTTGAACTGCTGGGTCAGCGGCACGGTGACGCTGAAGGTGGTGAAGCCTGTCCAGGGGACGGGATACACGACGCCATTCACCGCGAGGTTGGCCACCGCCAAAGGCGCGGTGCCGGTGATGGTGGTCTGGGCGGTGGCCGAGGTGAAGTTGTTGCCGCCGTTCGACGTGATGGCGAGCGCGGCTGCGTTGGCGGCGTTGATCTGGTTTTGGATG
>CAIWAH010000298.1 GCA_903910585.1 uncultured Verrucomicrobiota bacterium | reverse complement strand
GAACTTTCTGTCCCTGATCGAAACCAAGCGCGATGGCGGCCGGCATTCTCCGGAGGAGATTGCGGGCATCATCCGGGAATTGGTCGCTGGCAAGCTGCCCGACTACCAGGTCGCGGCGTGGCTGATGGCCGTTTACTTCCGGGGCTTCGACCGCGAGGAAT
Organism: uncultured Verrucomicrobiota bacterium; assembly: GCA_903910585.1. Classification (GTDB taxonomy): domain Bacteria; phylum Verrucomicrobiota; class Verrucomicrobiia; order Limisphaerales; family UBA9464; genus CAIWAH01. The sequence goes on along the minus strand of CAIWAH010000298.1, from coordinate 4,700 downwards.
TGAGTGCTTTGACAATGGCAATGCGGGATTCCGGCGAACGGTTGGAGTTCCCGGACGACCCGCGGCCGCTCGTGGACAAGCATTCGACCGGTGGCGTTGGCGACAAAGTGTCGCTCCCCTTGGCCCCGCTTCTTGTGGCCCTCGGGTTTCGTGTGCCCATGATCTCCGGCCGGGCCTTGGGCATCACCGGAGGAACGCTCGACAAGCTGGAGTCCATCCCCGGTTTCACCACACGGCTGACCAAGGAGCAGATCGTGCGGCAGGTCCAGGAGATCGGCGTGGCCATGGCGGGGCAAACCGAGCACATGGTCCCCGCCGACCGTATCCTTTACGCGATGCGGGACGTGACCGGGACGGTTCCGAGTCTCCCCTTGATCACCGCGAGCATTCTGTCGAAGAAGCTGGCGGAATCCCTCGATGCGCTGGTCCTCGACGTGAAATTCGGCGCGGCGGCTTTCATGAAGTCGCGGGAGGAGGCCGAAGCCTTGGGGCGAACGATGGTTGAACTGGCCACCGACTGCGGCGTGACTACCCGGTTTGTCCTGAACGACATGAATCAGCCCTTGGGCCGGGCGGTGGGGAACTGGCTGGAAGTGAAGGAGTCCGTGGACTGTCTGGAGGGCAGGGGGCCGGAGGACCTGCGGAAGCTGGTGCTCGAATGTGCCGCGCATTTGCTGGAGATGACCGGCCGAGTGGGGGGATTCGAGGAGGGCCTGAGGCGGGCGGCTTCGACGTTGGATTCTGGCGCTCCCTTGCAGTGTTGGGAACGGCTACTCCTCTCCCAAGGGGCGAATCTCGACACTTTCCGCCGGAAGCTCGCCGAACCTGCTCCCGCCGGCATTCGCTGGGAGCTGCGATCCAGGACCGGGGGAAGGCTAACCTGTATTGATGCCCGGCTGATAGGAGAACTGCTTCGGCGGAGCGGGGCCGGCCGTCTACGGCAAGCCGACCGGATCCGGTGGGACGTGGGGGTTGAATGCGCGATAAAGGCGGGCCGAACCGTGGCCCAAGGCGACCTATTGGCGCATATTCACGCGGCAAATGAATCAGAAGCGCGAGAATTGGGGTCGGAATTGGCCAGCGCTTTTGTGGTGGAGCCTTCCGTGTAGGCTTGAAGTTCAAAAGGTTCCATCTGCCAACGCGATGGCAGATATTCCGCAAATATTGAAATGCACACTTGACCAGCCCTGGCACTTTTGTGGTAAACAACGTCGCGTGTCACAGGTCGGTCGAAGGGCCGCCCCCTCAAACCAGCTCTCGAAACTAACGAAACAATGAAAAACAAATTCGTTCTTACTTCCGTGGTGTGCGGCCTTCTCGCGGCCGGGTCTGCTCTGGCCGAGAATCCCCTTAGCAACTTCAACGCTTCGGTTGGTGCCTATGTTGGCACTGGTCCGGCAACGACGACGATTTACAGCGTCAACGGCGGTGCGAACTTCCTTTACTCGTCTGCCAATGAGTTTGGTGATCAGGTGACGCTCGCTGGTGGCTCAGGACAGGTGATTTCGTCGTTCAGTTTTGAATATTACGCCAACTACGCCCAAGCAGGCGGTTTGGCGTTGACGCTCTACAACAACGATGGTGCCAATGGCACTCCCGGCACTGTTTTTGATTCCCGTTCGATTGATATTCAAAACGGTGGCGCGATTGCTACTATTAGCTTCGACTACAATGCTGCGAATGCTCTGCCTGGGACGTTTACCTACGGCGTGACCTTTGCTGGTCAAGGTGGTGCGAATGTTGCAGGACTGATTGCTGGCAATGCCAATGCTTCGGTCGGATCCAGTCTTAACGACATCTGGGAGAAGAGCGGCGGCGTGTGGGTCAACAAGCAGATTGTGATTCCTGAGCCGACCACGGTTGCGCTGTTCAGCGTTGCTGGTGTTGCGTTCGTCGGCGCAATGGTTGGTCGCCGCAGCCGCAAGTAAACATCTGCCATTGCTTTTTCGAAGCGCGGTCCTCTGGGCCGCGCTTTTTCGTTTTCCGGAGGACCGCCGCGCCAACGCTTGCTGAATTCTGATACCTCGACAGCTTCTTTCCCCATGAACAGGTCGCTATTTTGGCTGTTTGCGTTAGTCCTTGGCTTTTGGACTTGGTCTGGCACAGCTCAGTCACAGACGAAGGCCCGGTTGGTGGTGGACCGCCTCGAAGTGAAACCAGGTAGCCAAGTCACTGCGGCGCTGGAGCTGACGATGGCGGACGGCTGGCACACCTATTGGCGGAATCCCAGTGAACCGGGAGGTCCCGGAACCCGGACCAAACTGATGTGGGAGCTTCCGGCTGGCATCAGCGCGGGAGAAATCCAGTGGCCGGTGCCGGCGCAATTAACCGAACCGGCCGGAACCACTCACGTTTATGAGGGCAAGGTTCTCCTGCTCATTCCGCTGCAGATCGCCAGCAATGCGCCGTCCGGCGACGTGGAGATCAACGCACGGGCGACGTGGCTGGAATGCCAGCATGAATGTGTGCCAGGTCGCGCCGAATTGAGTGTGCGCTTCAAGGTGGGTTCCTCCGACACGCCTTCACCGGATGGCAATGCGATTGCTGCCGCCGCGAAACTTCTCCCAACCAAACTGTCCGATCCCTCCAAGGTCATCGCACGCTGGGAGGACGGCGAGGAGGTGGAGTCCCGCCGCGTTACCATCGAATGGACCACCGGTGCCAAGACCGCGGATTTCTACGCCTACGAAGGGGACAACTCCGAAGTTCTGGCGAAGTCGGAACTGCTCGCCTCGTCCGGCAATGGCGTCATGCGATTGCGCAAGGTCGTCAACCGCCCCGAAAAAGGCTGGCCGGACCGGTTGGTGGGAATCCTCGTGGCCGAACCCAACACCTCGGAACGCCGCGGATTTGAGGTGGATCTGCCCATCCGCCCGGCGGCAGGAGGGACGGAATCGGTGGAGCCATTCTCCTTCGCCGCGTTGCTTCCTATGCTCGGCGCGGCCCTGCTTGGCGGCCTGATCCTGAACATCATGCCCTGCGTGTTGCCGGTCATCGCCCTCAAGGTCCTCGGCTTCGTCCGGCAGGCAGGCAATCACCCCAAGCGGGTGCGCAAGCTCGGGCTCGTTTACGGACTGGGCGTGCTGACCAGCTTCCTAGTGCTGGCGCTGGTGCTTCTGGGCGTTCAGGCCGCGGGCGGTGACGCCAACTGGAGCACCGCGTTCCAGAATCCCATTTTCCGCGTGGTGATGTGCGTGCTGATGGTGCTCGTCGCCCTCAACCTCTTCGGAGTGTTCGAGGTGACCCTGAGCAGTGGCACCCTGACCTCGGCCACACAGATCATCGCCCGCGAAGGCGCCCAAGGTGCGTTCTTCAACGGCGTGCTGGCCGCCGTGCTCGCCACGCCCTGCACCGCTCCCTTCCTGGCGACCGCTGTGGCCTTTGCCTTCACCCAGCCTCCGCTCGTCCTGATTCTTGTCTTCCTGACCGTCGGCTTGGGACTCGCCCTGCCGTTCGTGTTGCTGTGCTGGCAACCCGCCTGGCTCAAGCTCATGCCGAAGCCCGGCGACTGGATGGTGCGCTTCAAGACCGCGATGGGCTTCCCGATTGTCGGCACCGCCATTTGGATGTTCTGGTTCACCGCCGGCCGGATGGGCGAAAGCGGGGTGTTGTGGTTCGGACTCTTCCTCGTGCTGGTGGCGGCGGCCGCGTGGGTTTGGGGCGAATTCGGCCAGCGGGCGCAAAAGCCGCTGGCGGGCGGTATCGCGGCGCTGGTCCTGCTGCTGGGCGGCTATTTCGGGTTGCTTGAGGGCATGCTCGACTGGCGCACCCCGCTGAGCCAGAAGAAGCCCAAGATCGAATGGCAACCGTGGTCCCGGACGGCGGTGGCCGAGGCGAAGACCGCCGGCAAACCGGTGCTGGTGGACTTCACCGCCGACAACTGCGCGAACTGCAAGTTCAACAAGGCTCGCTCGCTCAACATCGCGCCAACAATTGAGCGGTTGAAGGCGGGCGGCTTTGTGACGTTGGAAGGTGACTTCACCGACGCCGACCCGGAGATCGCCGCGGAACTGAAGCGGTTCAAACGCCGCGGAGTGCCGCTGGTGCTGGTCTATTCCAAGGACGGCTCCAAGCCGCCGCGGGAAATGCCGACAATCTTCTCGCCGGAGGAGATTCAGGCGGCGCTGGACTGGGCGGTGAAGTAGCGGTCGGACAGGCCGAATGAAAAACGGCGGACAACCCTTTGGTTGTCCGCCGTTTGCTTTCAGCAGCCGCCTTGCCTCAGTAGCGGTAGTGCTCGGGCTTGTAGGGACCGTCGGCATTGACGCCGAGATAATCGGCCTGCGCCTTGGTGAGCTTGGTCAGCACGACGCCGATCTTCTCGAGGTGCAGACGGGCGACTTCCTCGTCCAGCTTCTTGGGCAGGCGATAGACGGTCTTCTCGTATTTGTCCTTGTTTGCCCAGAGATCAATCTGCGCCAGCGTCTGGTTGGTGAACGAGTTGGACATGACGAACGACGGATGGCCGGTGGCGCAGCCGAGGTTCACGAGGCGGCCTTCGGCGAGCAGGTAGATGCTCTTGTTGCCAGGGAGGTGGTAGCGGTCGTATTGCGGCTTGATGTTCTCGATGCGCACGCCTTTGACTTTCTTCAACGCGTCCACTTGAATTTCATTATCGAAATGTCCGATGTTGCAGACAATGGCCTGGTCTTTCATCGCGAGCATGTGCTGCGCAGTGATGATGTCGCAGTTGCCGGTGG
>CAIWAH010000297.1 GCA_903910585.1 uncultured Verrucomicrobiota bacterium | reverse complement strand
CCTTTGCCACCAAGTTTGTATTCCGATTTTTTCGGATTGCAGTCAAATTTCCAAAGGAGTTCGCCGGTATCAGGCTTGAAGCCGTAAACCCAGCCGTCGCCACCGGGGAAAATGATCACCGGTTTGCCATTGGGTTCAGCGTAGACGGGGTTGGACCACTGGCCGTGCATGAGCAGCTTGCCTTGGTCGACAAGCTTCTTGATGTCGACATCGCCACCGCTTTTCTTGCGGGCCTCGACAAGGCTGGAGGAGGGGAGGTTGCTGGACCAAAGTACCTTGCCATCATTCTTGTTCACTGCAAGGAAGCTTGGGGCGCCCGGCTGGGGGATATTGATGTGCCCCTCGTCCACACCGTTGCTGGTGATGACAAACAGGGTGTCGCCGACGATCAACGGCGAGCAGGTCGCAAGGTTGTGCGGGAAAACATTGAGCTGCTTGATCATGTCCAGGCGCCAAAGAATATCGGCGTTCTTGGGGCCGGTGAGGGCTTCGTCGGCCACGCCGTCATTCTTGCCATCACGAAAACCTTCGGCGTCGGCGCAGATGATCTCGCAGCGGTTGGAGATGTACCAGATCCTCTTGCCTTCAACCACGGGAGAAGAGCAGATGCCCTCGCGCGGCCAGTCATTCACGCGACCGGCGGGCAACTTGTCATGGACCGCCTGCCAAACAAGTTCCCCAGTCTTTTCGTCCAGGCAGAGCATGATACCCTTGTCGCCGGTAACGGCGGGATCCCTGGGAAAGTCATTGTTGGTTCCGACATAGATGCGGCCATTAGCAATCACGGGCCCACCGTAGGCCTTGCTTCCAAGCGGCACGCTCCAAATCAGGTTTTGCTCCTTGCCGGGTTCGATATTCCATGAGACGGGTAGACCGGTTTCCTTGAGGTTCACGAGATTCCGTTGAACTGTCCCACCGAAAAGGGGCCAGTCCCTGCCGGCGTCGCGTCGGGTGGCATTGGCCAAGGGCCGGTTGAAACCGGGGAGGTAAAGGGCGGCGAGTGTTCCACCCAGTACGGAGCAAGTGACTGCGGCAGCAAGAAACTGCCGGGTTTGTCCGCGGAATGCCATTTGATTTCTCCTGGGGATTGACCGCTTGTTTGTTGTTTAAACCGACCTACTTGCCCGCCTCGGTGATGCGAATGTTGTCGTAGAAGATCTCGCAGCCGGTTTGGCCTTCGAGGATTCCGGCGGCATACCCGTAGATGGCCGCCGCTCCCTCCCGGTTGGGCACGGGGTCGGTGAAGTCGACTGTCCAGGCATCTGGTTCCTTATCGTCGCGGGGCCAAACCTTGCCGCGTACCAAGGCGTCCTTTTCGCGCACAACGACTTCAAGCTTCATCCTGTACCAAGTCCCGGGTTTCCATGGGAAGGCAATGCTCTTGTCCACCCTTGGCAGGGCGTCCCAGCTCACCAGGCGCAATTGTTGGGTGTTGCCGGCAAGCATGAGGGTGTAGCGGTTGGCGACAAGGCCCACATCAGGCAGGTCATCCCGGACCTTGGTGCCCATGATGTCGGAAAGAATCGCGTAACCGGAGGCATCATGCTTGGTTATGTAAGCGTTGGCGCGAGACACCAGAGGACTGGGATTGACAGCGAGCTTTTTCAAGACCTTTTTGCCGTCGTGTTGAACAATGGCGAATTTGCCCTGGCAGTTGACCCATCCTCCAGGAGTGCGTCCCTCGGGAATGTTCGCCAGGTTTGGTGCGTAAGGTAGTCGGGGAACCACCCGGACCCTGCATTCCGCTTCCAGATTTCCGCTCTTGACCACGACGCGGCCGAACTGGGCGGGCGGAGCCATAGCTGGGGTGAGCGAGCATTTGTCACCCTTTTCGGAAGACAATTTTGCCGCCAACGGAGGTGGCGGTGCCGCCGGCGCCGGTCCAGGCATTGGGGTGACGCCCTCGGGAGGACGCAAGCCGGCCAATGACCATGCCACATCGGCGGGGCCGATCAGGCGGCCCTTCGAATCAAAGGCTCGGGCGGAAAGTTCAACGGTTTCCCCGGCAAACACCGTGATGTCAGCGGGGAAAACCTGAAGTTTAGCGGGAGAAGCATCGGCCTTTCCATCATCGAACTTGCTGGCTGAATTCGGGCTGGCGACAGGTTCCTTGGATCCGATGCAGAACAAGTCGGTGCCAGTCATGAAGTAAACCCGGCCGTTGGAAATAGCGGGGCTGCCGTTGATCTCGACCTCTTCGCCAGCGGCTTTGCTTTTGAAGAACTGTGTGTGGACTTTCTCACAACCGTCAGCCGTGGGACGGAGAATGTGAAATTTGCTGTTCACTTCAGCGAGGTAAATCTTTCCGTCGGCCAGAACGGGGCTGCCCTTGGTGTTTTTGCCATAGAGATACTCCCAAAGAAGTTTTCCGTTCGCTGCATCGATGCAATAAAGCTGGCCGGTATCGCCGCACATGTACAGCTTGCCCTCGTGAAGCACGGGGCTGGCAAACTTCGCCTTGATGCCGTCAAGCTTCCAGACGAGGGCGGGCTTACCATCGGCGACCTTCGACCCATCCAGGCAAACAACGCGGCCTTGGGTGGTTTCCCCCTCGTTTTCCTCACCCTGACCTATGTAGACGAGATTGCCTTGCACAACGGGCGAGCAATTGATGCTTCCAGGCCCAAGGGGATAGCTCCAAAGCTTGACGCCGGTTCGAGCCTGAAACGCATGAACCCCACCGTCGCCGCCACCGCTCACCATGGTCCGGACGCCGTTAATGAGCGCGACAACTGGAGTGGAATAGAAGGTGTCCTTGGGTTGGGTTCCCGTGCTAGCCCACCAGATGATTTTGCCTGATTTCTTATCCATGG
>CAIWAH010000296.1 GCA_903910585.1 uncultured Verrucomicrobiota bacterium | reverse complement strand
TGGCGCCGGACCTGATGCGGTTGCGGGTGGGCCGGGGAAAGGGGGCCCCGCCGCCGTCGTCGTGGGCGGTCGTGAAGCGCGACTGGCCCGCGGTGGCCTGCACGGTGAAAGTGGGCAAGGCCGCCGCGACGCTGGAAACTTCCGAGGGCCGGCTTACGGTGAATCTCCGGTCGGGCGCGTGGGAGGTGCGCGATGCGGGCGGGCTGCGGCTGTTCTCGGCTGCCGCGGGCGCGACGGCGTTTCGCGACGCCAAGGCCGAGGTGGCGCTGGATCTGGTGCCCCGAGAGGCGCTGTTCGGGCTCGGGGAAACGACCGGCACCTTCAACCGTCGTGGGATGGTCCGGGAATTCTGGAACATCGATGTGCTCGGTCATGCGCCGGCGATCCATCCCGGACTCAAGTCGCTCTACGTCTCGATCCCGTTCGCGATCTCGCTCCGCGACGGCCGGGCCGCGGGACTCTTCTGGGACAATCCGGCCAAGCAGTGCTGGGACCTCGGCCAGACCAAGCCCGACCGGTGGCAGATGGCGGCGGATTCCGGCGAGCTGGACCTGTATCTGTTCCTGGGGCCGACGGCGGCGGGTATTTGCGCGCGCTACGCCGAACTGACCGGGGCGATGCCGTTGCCGCCGCTGTGGGGACTGGGCTACCAGCAATGCCGCTACAGCTACGAGACCCGCGAACGGCTGGAAGAGGTGGCACGCGAGTTCCGCCGCCGGCAGCTGCCGTGCGACGTGCTCTACCTCGACATCCACCACATGGACGGCTACCGCGTCTTCACCTTCGGCAAGGGTTATCCGCAGCCGGCGGAGATGGTGGCCCGGCTGAGGAAGCAGGGATTCAAGGTCGTGACGATCGTGGACCCGGGCGTGAAGGACGACCCGAAGTTCGGCGTGCTCAAGCGCGGGGTGAAGCACGGGGCGTTTGTGAAGCAGGCGGACGGCAAGGCGGACTTCCTCGGCGAGGTCTGGCCCGGGCAGGCGCGGTTCCCGGACTTTCTGAACGCGAACGCGCGGGCATGGTGGGGCGACGAGCAGAAGGCGCTGCTGGACACGGGCATCGCGGGTTTCTGGAACGACATGAACGAGCCGGCGAACTTCGCCCGGCCGGACAAGACGCTGGCGCCCGACGCGCGGCACGAGACGGACTTCGGCCCCCGGACCCACGCCGAGGTGCACAACCTTTACGGAATGGAGATGGCCCGGGCCTCGCGTGAGGGCGCGCTGAAGCACCGACCGGACGAGCGGCCGTTCGTCATCACGCGGGCGGGCTACGCCGGCATCCAGCGGCACGCCCTGGTCTGGACGGGCGACAATTCGTCGAACTGGGACCACCTGAACGACGCGCTGCAGATGTTCCTGAACCTGTCACTCAGCGGCGTGCCCTTCTGCGGCGGCGACGTCGGCGGGTTCATGGAGAACACGACCCCGGAGCTGTTCACGCGCTGGTTTCAGTTCGCGACATTCACCCCGTTCTTCCGGAACCACTCCAACCTCGGAACCATCGACCAGGAACCGTGGGCCTTCGGCAAGGAGACCGAGGAGATCTGCCGGAACTACCTGGGGCTGCGCTACCAGCTGCTGCCCTACCTCTATTCGCTCTTCGCGGAGGCCCGGGCGAGCGGGGCGCCGATCATGCGGCCGCTGTGGTGGGAGCATCAGAACGATCCCGTGGCGGTGGCGTGCGGCGACCAGTTCCTGCTGGGGCCCGACCTGCTGGTGGCGCCGGTGCTGCGGCAGGGCGCCTCGGCCCGGAGCGTCTATCTGCCGCGCGGACTGTGGTATGACTTCTGGAGCGGCGCGCAGGTGCTCGGCGGCCGGCACGTGCTGGCGGAGGCGGGACCGGAGCTCATTCCGGCTTATGTGCGGGCGGGCGCCGTGCTGCCCTTGGCGGAGCCGCAGCAGTTCGTCGGCAAGCGGCCGTTTGAAATCATCAACCTCAATCTCTGGCCCCGCGGCAACGGGCGCCTGGACTGGTATGAGGACGACGGCCAGACCCAGGCCTACGAGCGCGGCGAATGGTCCCGCCGGCGGATCACCGCGACCACGCAGGGACGCCGGCTGACGGTGAACTTCGGCGCCGCGGAAGGGGCTTTCGAATCGCGGGTCGCCGTGTGGCGCCTCATCGTCTGGGACGTCCGGAAAGCGCCCCAGCTGCGGGTCAACGGCCGGCTGGCGGAAGGTTCCTTCAACGCCGACGCGGGCCTGTTCATCGCGGAACTGGCGAACTTCGGCGGAGACTTTGCAGTGGAACTGAGGGGTCTATGAAAGAATTGGTGAAACGGGGAACGGTCGGGTTGATCGCGCTGGCCGCGGCGATGCTCTGCGGATGTTCGTCCTTCGAGCGGGACTGGTCGCGCGCGGCTAAACTCCCGGCGCTGGAATCGGATCCCTTGGGAGCCTGGGCCGGCACCTGGCAGAACACGAACAACACCCACGGGGGCGAACTGAGGGCGCTCCTGGTCCGCAACTCGGCGACCAACTACACCGCCACGTTTCACGCGACCTGGGGCCGGCACAGCGGGACCTTCCGCACCCGGCTGAAAGGCGGGCGCACGGGCAACACCCTGGAGTTCACGGGCAGCAAACGGCTGCTGTTCGTGCGTATCCGCAACGTGGGCAGCGCGAATCCGACCAACTTCGTCTCGACCTACGAAAGCCGCTTCGACAACGGCACCTTCACCCTGACCCGCCCGCGGCAGGGGCGGTCTCGTGCGGATGGCGAGGCTGCACACGGCGGGCAAATCCTCCCGGTCGCGACCGCCGGCGGAAGCAAGGCCGACCTCTGACCACCCGGTCAGGCGGGCGCACCCGCAGCGGGGCCAAGCATTGGCCCCACGGGCGCGGGCGGGCTCAGAAGTCGTAGCTCAGCGAGAGGCCGAACGAGAGGCCGCGGGTGTAGGCGGAATAGAGCGGGGCGTTGGCGTTGTTGCCGTAGGTGCGCTCGATCTCGGGGTTGAGCACGTTGCGGACCGACAGCCGGAGCTTGAAGTGGTCGCTGAGCCGTTGTCCGAGGATGAAGTCGAGCTGGGGCACGGGCTGCTCGTAGATGTCCGGGGTTGCCAGACCGGCGATCGTGATGCGCGGTCCCGACAGGCTGAAGACGGTGGTGAAGGTCGTGCCCCAGGCCTTGTGATCCCACGTGGCGTCGAGGTTGAAGATGTAGGGCGACTGGTCGTAAAGCGGCCGGCTGGAACTCGCGTCGCCGAGGAACTGGATGCGGTTGGCCAGCTCGAACGCGGTGAGCTCGACCGAGGACTGGAGGTAGGCCGCGTTGAAGCCGAGGCTGAATTCGCTCAGGTCGTCCGACAGGAAACCGAGGCCGCGCCGCAGTTCGACCTCGAATCCCTGGACCGATGATTCGGGCCGGTTGATGAAGGAGATGATCTCGCCGTCCACCGTGATGAAGCGCCGTTCGATGGCGTTCTTCAGGTTCTTCTGGAACAGGCTGACCGACACCACCGCGCCGGGCTCGGGAAACCATTCCCAGCGCACGTCGTAGTTGTCCACGCTGCTCATCTGCAGCAGCGGATTGCCTTCCAGCAGCTCGTCGAGCACCGGGTCATACTGCCGGTAGGCCGCCAGCTCGCGGAAGGAGGGCCGCGCCACCGTCTGCGCGAAGTTGAACCGGAAGTTCATGTTCGTGCTGAGCGCGTAGTTGAAGCCCGCCACCGGCAGCCAGTCGCGCCGGCTGATCGCCGAATTGTTCGTGCGCAGGCCGGTCACGGAGTTCGCGAGCGCGCCAACGGAGAAGACGTTGATGTCGGTCGTCTCGAAGCGGACGCCCGAGACCAGCTTGAACCGCGACGTCAGCGGCAGCTCGAACATGAAGAAGCCGGCGCGGATCTTCTGTTCGGCGTCGTAAATGCTTTCCCGGCCCTGGATGACGCGGTTCCAGCTGTAGGTGACCCGTCCGGTGGTGCGGTTGGTGGTGACCAGCGGGTCGAAGCTGCCGGCCGGGAAGAAGGCGTTGGGATCGCCCGTGAAGGGCAGCCGGGACGAGGGCCCGAAGCCGCCGGGTGCGTTGACCGGCTGGTAGTAGATTTCGCGGTCCTCGAACCCACGCTGGGATTCGCTGTTGTAGCCGCCTGCCTTCAGAAATCCCTCGAGCCCCCGCCAGGCCTCGAAGGGCTTCTTCAGGTCGAGCTTCAGGTTGAGGTTGTTCTCCGCAAGCTCCCGGAAATAGCGGGTAGGCTGGGTGGGGGTGAGCAGGAAGTTGCCTTCGGCGAAATAGTCGCTGCCGGACTGCGCGTAGTTGAAGAAGCGGGCGTCGGGCTCATTCTGCGAGGTCGTCGAATATGCCGCGAGCCAGTCCACCCCCAGGTCACCGGCCTCCGCAATCGTGTGGGTGCCCTTCAGCTGATACGTGGTGAGGTTGCGCTCGGTCCAGATCAGGCGGTTGAGGACGTAGGGGAAGTAATTGCTCTGGTCGTTGTTGAAGCCGACCTGCTGGCGGGCGAGGTCCTCCGCGTTCTGGTTGAACAGGAAGTTGAAGCCCACTTCATGACCTTCGCTGAGTTCGTAGGCGACGTTGGCGATGGCGGCCCAGTTGATTTCCTGGATGCCGCGCGTGTCGGTGAAACCGCGCCGGGGAACGAGCACGCCGGGATTGGCCCCGTCGGCCACCCAACGCTCGGTGACGCCCTCGTTGAGCTGGTAGGTGTGCTTGTATTGGTAACCGCCGAAGACGCCGAGACGCCGCCCAAAGACCTCCACGGTGTCGCCGAGGGAAAAGCTGAGGTTATGGTTGACCGGTGCGGTTTCGCGCGTGGGCCCAAATTCGGTGGGACCCAGGAGGGCGGTCAGTTCCTGCAGCCGGGCGGCGGCCGCCTGCTGTTCCGCGAAGGCCGGCTGGGTTGGGCGGACCGTGATGGTGATGAGCTGGGGCAACGCCGCGCGCAGTTCGTCGGGCAGGGCGCGGGAACCGTCATCCATCGCCAGCCAGTCGGTGGCGCCGCCGCGGTAGCTGAGAAAATCGTCCTTCAGCGAGGTCTGGAGGTTGTATTCGACGCCCAAACCCGCAGTGAAAGTGCGCTTCTCCGGAAAGGACTTGGTGACGACATTGATGGCGCCGCCCGAGGCGTTGCCCGGAAGGTCAGGCGTGAAGCTCTTGCTGACCGCGATCTGGGAGATGAGCCCGGCGGGAAAGAGGTCGAGCTGGACGGATTTGCGGTAGGGATCTGCCGACGGAACTTCGGCGCCGTTCAGGGTGATGCCGACGTAACGCTCGTTGAGCCCGCGCACGACGGGATTCTTGCCGTCCGCTACCGTGATGCCGGGCACCTTGGCCACGATGTCCGCCGCGTCGCCGGCGCCCACGCGGCTGAACTGGTCCGCGCCGATGGCATCCAGCAGTCCGGAAGCCTCGCTGCGCTCCTCCATGATCTGCGTGGTCTGCTCATTGAACTCCTAGGCGGTGACCTCGAACTCGTCGAGTTCGAAAAATTCCGGGCGCAGGTTCCCGTTCACCGTGGTCGTCTGGCCCGGGAGCACGCGGACGTCGGTCACCGTGGCGCTCGCGTAGCCGCCCTTGGTGAAACGAATCACCTGGTC
>CAIWAH010000295.1 GCA_903910585.1 uncultured Verrucomicrobiota bacterium | reverse complement strand
TCCAGGGCGGCGCGCATCTGCTGTTCGAGGCCGACCTGGGCTTTGGTCGCCTGCTGGACCTGCTGTTCAAGTTCCGTCGCGCGTTCCCGCAGCGTTTCCAACTCGGCCGTCAGCGCGGTGTTGGTGCCCGCGGCGAGGGCCGCCGCCCGACGGGCCTCTTCCGCCGCCGCCTCGGCCGCCACGCGCTGCTGTCCGTGTTCGCGGACCTGCAATCCGCCCAACACCAGCAGCAAGATGGCGCTGATGATTCCCGCGATGACCCACGTGCTCTTCGGCATGGCGGGAATCGAAACCGCCGACCCGCACCGCGCAACTGAGAATCCGGCGGACCAACGCCGAAGAAACAATGTGCCGCCGCCTTCCAGCCACCAGGCCCCGGAAATTGGCGCCGACGATTCACGGTGAACGCCCAATGCGGGCTTTAGCTCTGGCCGCATGCCACGACGACGCAGGTGGGCTGGCGCCCAGAAGCCTACGGCTCGATTCGCCAACCGGTCCCAATTCGTGGACCCCGTTTGCCGCCACTGCCGGCAAGATGCCGGCAGCACATTGCTGCTCGCCGGCTCGCCCACGCTGCCCAGATGCGCCCGCCGCGCTTCTCGCGCTCCTCAATTCCCTCCCCAAGGACCGGTCCGCTTGCTAGCAACACGGCCGTGCACACTCCTGCTCCCACCGACGGCGGCATTTCCGCCGGACTGCGCCGGTTCCTGTTCCTGACGGCGATGGTCAACGGCGCGGCCATCATGGTGATCGAGATCCTCGGGGCCAAAATCCTTGCCCCCTTTCTTGGAACGTCCCATTTCGTGTGGACCGCCCAGATCGGCGTGGCGATGGCATCGCTCGCGGTGGGCTATTATCTCGGTGGCCGCTGGGCGGACACCGCCAGCGGACTCGGACGCCTTTATGCCGGCATGTTGGGCGCGGCGGGCTACCTCGTGATCGTCGTGTTAGGAGTCCGGCACGTCGCGGCCAAGTGCCTCTCCTATTCGCTGCCGATCGGCTCGCTGCTGGCCTCCACGTTTCTGTTCTTCGTGCCGCTGGCGCTGCTGGCGATGACCTGCCCGTTCCTGGTCCGCTTCATCACGGGACACCTTAGCAACGTCGGCGGAACGGTCGGACGGCTCACCGCAGTAAGCACGGTGGGCAGTTTCGCCGGCACGGCCCTGATCGGTTACGTGCTCATCCCGCTCGCTCCCAATTCGGTGACGCTCATCGTGACCGCCGCGACCTCGGCCCTGCTGGCGCTGCTTTATTTCATGGTGTGGGGGCGCTCGCGCGTCCCGGCCGCAGTTGCGACCATGGCGGTCCTGGTGCTGGGTTGGAGTGCGGCCGACGCGTCGCGCAGCGTGCATTACCAGCGCTTCAACGAACTGGTGCGCAAGAACTCGAACTTCGGCCTGATCGAGGTCATCGAGTCGCCCGACCACCGGTTCCGCCTCTACCTGAACGATTACCTCGGTCAGAACACTTACGAACGCGAATCCCGCCAGAGCGCGTCGCTGTTCACCTACGGCCTCGAAGGGCTCGCGACGATCTACACCCGGAAGCTGGAATCCGCCTTCTGCATCGGTGTGGGCGTCGGCATCGTGCCGCGACAGCTGGCCGAGAAGGGCGTGAAGGTGGACGCCGCCGAGATCAATCCCGACATCATCCCGGTCGCGGAACGGTTCTTCGATTTCGACCCGACCCGCATGAATCTGGTGATCGGCGACGGCCGGCAGGTCATGCACCGGTTCACGAACCGCTACGACTGCGTGATGCTGGACGCCTTTCTCGGCGACTCCTCGCCCTCGCACCTGATGACCCGGGAGGCGTTCGCCGCGATGCGGGACCGGCTGAAGCCCGAGGGCGTGCTGGTGATCAACAGCTTCGGGGACCGCGAAGCCGGCCGGAACTTCTTCGCGGGCTCCCTCCAGAAGACGCTGCGGACGGTGTTCGCCGACGTGAAGATCCACGCCTCCGGCAACGGCAACATGTTCTTCGTCGCGTCGCCGTCCCCGCTGGTGCGCCACCGGGACTTCGACCTCGAAACCGTCCACCCGAAGGTGCAGCTCGAAGCCCGCACGATCTTTGCGGGCGCCGCCGAACCGATCGGCGAGGACGCGGGCATCGTCCTGACCGACGACTTCAACCCGGTGGAGTTCCACGACGCCCGGAACCGCGAGCGTTTCCGGCGGCTGCTGGCCAGTTCGATTCTTGCCCTCTGAGAAGCCTGCCGGACACCTTGTCGCGGGCGAAACTGCCGTTATGATGGGTTAATCAATGGAGCCCGCCGACTTCACCAACTTCGACCCGGTCGCCGCCCAGCAGTTCCTCGACGAACTTCCCCCCGAAACCCGCAAGCGGGGCGATGCCCTGGTCAATGCCGGGGCGGTGAAGGAGTTCCGCTGCGTCGCCCCCGGCCTTGAATTCGTCGCCGACATCGAGGGCGACACCCTGCTCCAGACCACGCTCACCT
>CAIWAH010000294.1 GCA_903910585.1 uncultured Verrucomicrobiota bacterium | reverse complement strand
CGCCGACGCCGACCGGCGTGAGCCAGCGGGTTCGCCTTACGGTTTCCGATGTCGTGGCGGCCGACGCCGGCCGCTACCGGGCCGTGATCACCAATCTCGTCCGCAATCCCGATACCAGCTTTGGCCAGCCGCCCTATCTGGTGACCTCGGTGACGACGACCCGGGAAGCGGTCGTGACGGTCAAGGGTTATGCCGAAGACTTCGCCCCGGTCGTCACGTCGGCGGTTGAGTTCGGCAGCCCTACGGGGACGGATGATGCCGATTCCATCGCGCTGACGCCCGACGGCGCGACGTTGCTCGCGTGGCACTCGTTTACCTTTGGCGGCAACGGCGGCGAGTCACGACGGTTGGGCCGTTACGACCGGGACGGCCGGCAGGAATGGCTGTTCGGGGATTATCCCGCCGTGATCCGTTCGGTGATTTCCGACGGTGCGGACGGTGCGATCGTGGGCGGACACGATTCCGCCACCCGCAATTGGTTCATCCGCCGGATTCGCCCGCAGCTCGTGGTCAACGCGGGCAAGACCAATCTGGTTTCGACCAACCTGTGGCAGGTATCGGCTGAGGCGCCCTCGACGAATGCGGTCCCGATCAACGTGGCGAAGAACGCCGAGATCGTGCGTTTGCTGCCGGCCACGGACGGTTTCGTCGTGGCGGGACGGTTCCGCGGCAACGTCCGGTTTGGTGCGACCAACGTGTGGGTCCTGTTCAACAACGTCTATTCCCCTGTCGGCGGCGAAACCCTGACGAACGCTTCGCCGGGCGGTGCGCTCTGGGACCTCTTCGTGGCCAAGTATGACCGCGACGGCCGTTTTCTGTGGGCCCGCGGTTACGGCGGCACCAACGACGAGGTGCTGACTTCGTTCACGTCCGACCGGGCCGGCAACCTGTATCTCGGCGGCTCGTTCAAGGCGCAGGCCAACTTCGGGACCGTGCCGCTGGCCGCGACCAAAGTGGTCCAGTCGGCCACCGTTACCCAATACGGCCAGGACGGCTTCGTCGCGAAACTGGACGCGCAGGGCACGCCGCTCTGGGCGAAGAATTTTGGCGGCACCAACAACCTGTTCATCGCCGAGACGGCGGTGACCGCGGTGGCCGCCGACACGAACGGGGTGTTCTTCACCGCCACCCGCAGTTCGCTGACCGCCATGCTGCAGCCGGGCCTGCCGGCGACGCCGCGCTACCTCGCCCGGCTCAGTGCCGCGGGCGAACTGCTGTGGACGCAGGAACTTTCCGCGCGGGACCGGGGCCTGCTGGAAGTGGACGGCGAAGGGAACGCGGTGGTCGTCGATGCGGTCCAGTTCGCCGGCCTGCAAAGCAGCGTGACCTATGGCGCCGGCACGCTGGCTCCGGGGGCGTTTTCCGGCGGGGTGCTCGCGAAGTTCAATCCCGCCGGCACGCTGCTGTGGTTCCGCGGACTGGATGAAAAACTGTCCTACGTGGACGATCCCCGTTCGGCGAACCCGCAGCGGATGGCGCTGCGGGCCGATGGCGAAGTGGTGCTCGCCGGAAACCTGCCGGGCGGCACCAGCAGTTCGATCAGCCGCTCGGCCGGCCAGCGCTTCGACGGGTTCGAGTTCCCGACCACCAACAACGCCACCGCCAACCCGACGGAAGTGTTCCTTCTGCGGCTGGCCCCGCAGTTCGTCGCGGCGGCACCCGAGTTTGTGCAGGTGCCGGTTTCGCAGACGGGCCTGCTGCAGGATCGGCTAGTGCTCGAAGGGGCCGCGTCGGGTGCGCCCACGCCGGCTTACCAGTGGCTGTTCAACGGCGTCCCGCTTCCCGGGGCGACCTCGCGGATCCTGATCATTCCCGAGCTGTTCCGCACGAACCGTGGCACCTACGCGCTGGTGGCGAGCAACGCCTACGGCGTGACCACCAGTCCGCTCATCACGGTGACGCCGCAGCTCCGGCCCAACATGACGGGCTGGACCATGGTGACGAGCGCCACCAATTACCTCGGAACGCCGCAGCGGGTGGCGTTGGACGACGCCGGGAATGCCTATCTGGTCCACAATGAACTCACGCGGGGCGCCGCGCTCTGGCTGGAGAAGTTCAATCCGGATGGACACTGGGCCTGGCGTTATCAGGGACCGCAGACGATCCACGCCACCCACGGCCCGTTGGTCGCCCCGACCGGCGAAGTGTTCCTCGTGGGCAACTTTGTCGCCCGGCTGAATCCCGACGACGGTTCGACCGTTTGGACCAAGCCGAATCTGGGCGGCAACAGCGCCCTGGTCGCGGCCGACCTGGATGGTGCCGGCCATGTGCGGCTGGTGTTTGCCGACCGTTCGGTGCGCCGGTTCGACTTCGCGGGCAACGAACTGCCGGCGATCACGCTGACCACGCTGCCGTTCACGGTTCAGCCGGTGAACTCCCGCCACAGTTTCGACCGCGACGGCGCCTTCTACTTCTACGCCAACCGCGTGGAAGCGCTGAACCTCGGTCCGACCAACTTCCCCGCGCTGGGCAACAACGGCGCGCAGACCTGGATGCTCGCCCATTACGATGCCACCGGGGCGTTCCAGTGGGCACAATCCTTCAGCGGTCCCGGGATCGGCAGCGTCTATCCGTTCCGCGTGATGACCGACGCCGCGGGCAATGCTCTGGTCGCCGGCTCCTTCGGCATCGGCTACCAGCCGAACCTCGTGTTCACGATCGGCACCAACCAGCTCAAGGGCTTCGGCTACGCCGCCAAGGTCAATCCGGCCGGGGAAGTGCAGTGGGCGAAGTCGTGGTATCTGAACGTGGACGATGCCGTCTTGAGCCCGGACGGGGGAATCGTGATGGCGGGCTGGTTCCGGCAGGCGCCGCTGGCCAACGGCAGCTACACGCGCCAGATCCCGTTCGGCACCAATGTGGTCGCGGGCTCGTCCGTCACGGGCCACGATGCGTTCCTCGCGAAGGTCGCTGCGGATGGCCAGGAATCATGGATCCGCCACACGGGTTCGCCGGACTTCAAGACCTTCGACAACGCCAAGGAATACTGTGTGGCGGTGAATGGCGGCGGCTCGGTTTGGACCGGCGGGTTCGCGCTCTTCCAACCGGCGTCGGCAGCGCTCGACTTCGGCGACCTGCGATATGAATGGCCTGACCTGCGGGCCTACAACTTCGCCAACCTGCTCGGCGACCTGTCCACGTTCTACCTCGCCCGGCTGGAACCCGGCGCGCCGGCTGAGGCGGCGGAGATTACGTTTGAACTGCCGGCGCCCGGCAGCACGACGCTGCGTCTCACCTGGCCACCGGGATACAGCCTGCAGCACCGCGCCACGCTCTATTCGGGTGACTGGGAAACCCTGAACGTCACGCCGCCCTACGAAGCCGCGATCAACGCGGGGCAGGGCTACTTCCGGGTGGTGCCGTGAAGCGCGGCCGTTGAGCTGGGGCGGGCTGCTGGACAGCCCGCCCACCTCGTGGCAATCCGGCGGCCCGTGCCCGGCCACGTCCGTTCGGGCACGGGCGGTCTGAAACCGCTCGCCCGGCTGGCTGGGGCGGCCATGCTGCGGTCATGCGGAAGCTGCTTTTCGTCTGGGTCACGTTCAGTTCGGTGTTTGCCGCGGAGTTCGCCCGGACCTACACGCCGCCGGCGTTCGCCGATCCGGGCCGGTGGGCTCGCATTCAGGAGGCGCTGCCGGATCTGGACCGGCTTTATCTCGAACACGCCACCAACCGGCATCTGCCGGGATTTGTTTACGGCGTGGTGGTGGACGGCCGCCTGATCCATTCGCTGGCCTGGGGCAACGCCCGGCTGGGGCCCGATGTGCCGGTGGCGGTGGACACGCGCTTCCGCATCGCCTCGATGACCAAGAGCTTCACCGCGCTGGCCGTTCTCAAGCTGCGGGATGCGGGCCGGCTGACGCTGGAAGATCCGGCCACGAAATGGATTCCGGAGTTCCGGCGCGTGAAACCGCTGACGGCCGATTCGCCCGTGATCACCGTGCGGCACCTGCTGAAGATGGCCGCCGGACTTCCGCAGGATGATCCCTGGGGCGACCGACGGCTGGATGACACGCCCGCGGAACTCTCTGAACTGGTAGCGGCCGGGCTGGCATTTTCGAATCCACCCGGCGTGAAGTGGGAATACAGCAACCTCGGCTACGGCCTGCTTGGCCGGGTGGTGACCAAGGCGGCCCGCCGGCCCTATCAGGACTACATCACCCGCGAGCTTCTGCGTCCGCTGGGCATGTCGAACACGGTGTGGGAATTCGCCAACGTGCCGGCGGAACGGCTGGCGCTCGGTTATCGTTGGGAGCATGAACGCTGGCAGGCCGAACCGATTCTTCATGATGGGGAATTCGGAGCGATGGGTGGCCTGATCACCACGCTGGGTGACTTCTCCCGTTACGTGGCGATGCACCTCGCGGCCTGGCCGCCGCGTGACGAGGCCGAGAATCTCCCGGTGCGGCGCGCCACCTTGCGGGAAATGCATCGTCCAGCCGAGGTGCTGTCGGTGCTCACCGACAATCCCGCCTTCGCCGGCGAGGCGAATCCGCGCGTGGCGGCCTACAGTTACGGCCTGAGCTGGAATGCGGATTCGAAGGGAAACATCTGGGTTCGCCATGCCGGCGGATTGCCCGGATTCGGCAGCGAATACCGCTTCCTGCCGGATCACGGTGTGGCGCTCATCGCCTTCGCCAACCTAACCTACGCCCCGATGACGTCGATCAACGGCCAGGCGATGCAGTTGCTGCTGGAAAAAGCCCGGCTTCCGGCTCGGGTCCCGGTGACCTCTCCATGGTTGCGGCGTCGCGCGGAACAGGTGGCCGCATGGATCCGAGCCGGCGATCCGGCGGTCGCGACCGACGCCTTTGCGCCCAATCTGTTCCAGGACCGGACGGAGTCGGATCGTTGGGCGGAGATTGAGAACCTGTTGGGGCAGGTGGGCGCCATCCGCGAAACCACTGCGATTATCCCGGAGAACCAATTGCGGGGACGGTTCCAGTTGGTGGGAGAACGGGGCCGTCTGGAGGTGTTCTTCACGCTGATGCCCGAGGAGGAACCCAAGGTGCAGGAGCTCAAGCTCCAGTTGGTCCAGTAGCTTGGCCCCAGAAATCCGGTTTCCGCGGGCGGAGGGAAGAAATCGCGGTTTGACCTGAGAACCATGCTGGATTACCGGAATATCGAGCTTCCACTACTTCCCGATCATGACCAAATCCATGCGTTTCCTGCGTATTGTCAGTGCCGTTTCGCTGTTGGGCTGGGCGGCGGCCGGATGTTCCAGCGGCAAGTGCCCGTTGGGCACGTGCCCGGTGAAGGACCTGAAATACGGTCCGAGCACCTATGACAACGAGGGCACCCGGGCGGCGATCGTGAAGATCACGGACACCAACTATCCGGCGATGTTCCCGAAAGCCTCCGCCAAGCGGTGAGGCCGGGCGGCCGCGGAGTGTCGTCGGGCGTTTCCGCGCCCGCACGTTTTTGGGAAAAATCCCTTGCACCGCGGTTGCAGTATCGTCTCTATTCCGCCCCGCGTTTTGGGGCTGTGTAGCTCAGTTGGTAGAGCAGCGGACTGAAAATCCGCGTGTCGCCAGTTCGATTCTGGCCGCAGCCACCATTTCTTCCCCCAGCCGACCGCCGAATGCTCATTGGTGGGAAGCTTCCTCCCTTCGTTCCTCCCTTCGACTGCCCTTCGATCGATCGGTCCGTTCTCCGGAGGCAACTCTGACGTTTTGGTCCCCTGCTTGCCACGGCTGGGCGTGCGGTCTAGAAGCGGCCGCGTGGCGAATCATTGTTCAAACTGGTTTCTGTTCCGCCCGTTGCTGTGGCTGCTGTCGCTGGCGGCCGCGGTAAGTCTCCGGGGGCAGCAGTCGCTCAGCTTGAAAGGCCTGATTCCCGCCACGCTGGATTATCGGCCGTTCCAGTCACCGGTGAAGAACCAGGCGTCCCGGGGAACCTGCACCACGTTCTCGGTGGCTGCCGTGATGGAGACTTTCGACGGCGTCCCGGCGGATCTCAGTGAACAGGGCGGATACGGCTATCTTAAGTTGCAGGAGTTTGGCGCCGGTGACGTGGGGCGGGCGGGCTCCTCGCGAACTACCCGGACCTGCTCAGCAAGGCAGGCTTCATGCACGAAAGCGTGGCCCCCTACGAACCAAAATCGGGGCTTTGGAGCAAGGATGACAGCCAGCTGAAAATCTACCTTGAGGAGGGCCGGACCGGCATCGCCGATCTTGTGAAGCGCGCCGGCACCACCCGCTACGCGGCCGAACCTCACAACATCATCTTCCTGAAGGACGACGAGGCCCGGGACATCAACCGCATCAAACTTCTGCTGGCGACGGGCCACAAGGCGGTGGCCGTAGGGTATGCGAGGCTCTACTCACCCCGTTGGGTGCGCTTCAAGTCGGGGGTCATCGCGCCCGACGAAGGCTTTCTTTTTGGGATCGGCGACAAGCCCTACGGCCTCGCGGCGGCGAAGGCAATCCGTCCCCGGCTGATTGAGGAGGTGGTCTCCGGAGAAGTCCCGCTCCGGCTGACCCAACCGGAGCGTCCGGACCTCTACGTCGGGCACGCTGTGACCGTGGTTGGCTATACCGCGGACGGGTTCATCATCAAAAACAGCTGGGGCCGCGACTGGGGAATGAAGGGCTATGCCATTGTGAGTTTCGATTACCACCGGCTCTTCTGCGATGAGGCCTTGGCCGTGAAAGAGCCGTCGATCCTTGTGACGCCCGGAATTGCGGGCCGGAATCCTCCGCTCTATCTGAAAAGCTGTCCGATGGGAACCGGCGCCAACAGCGTCCTGCGGCTGTCGCTGTTTGGTCCGCGCGAAGGCGGCCTGGCGGACATCCGGCGCCCCCAGTTCGAGGTCTATGAACAGGACCCGAGCGGCAATCGCGGCCGGTTGGTGGAGTTCCCTCCGCCCAACGCAGTGGGCCAGGCCGGCAATGGGTTTCCGGTGGAGGTGCTCCGTGGTCGGTCACCGGCGGGGGGCATCCGCGCACGGCAGTATTGGGTCCAGGTGCTTGTCGGCGCGCCCAATGAACTGGGTGGCCGAGTGGTGACGTTTCCCAACGTCACGTGGAGCAACAACGAGTATTTGGGCCAATAATGGCCGGTCGGCGGCGCGGGTGACGGCAACGGCTGGCCACCGGCCGGCGAGCAAACCGCGGCGTGGACATTGGTTCAGGCCGGCCGTCCAAGTTTCGACCGGTTCGCAAAGCTGACACCCACGTCGGACCCGGCCGGCGAAGGTAGCCACGGTTGGTTACTTGAGCGGACCCGGCCGCGGGCGTCTGTTGGTCGCATGAAAGGAACCTTGGTTCTGAACCTTGCGGGAGGCGACTGGCTGACGGCCAAGCCCTGTGCGCTGAGCCACGGCTGCGCGACGGATTTGACCGCGACCGGTCCGGTCCTCCGCCATCGGGCCCACGGTCCCTGCGGCGTGCGGCATTCCGCCCGCCAGAACCGCCCGACCCGGGCTTGGGGACGGCCCTTGGTGCCATGAAGCCGGCCAATGCCCACATCCTGCTCGTCGAGGACGATGTCACCCAGGGATTGCTGACCCGGCGGCGGCTGCAGGGACGTGGGTATCAGGTCACCTTGGCCCAGGATGGCCACGAGGCGATGAACATCGTGGTCCGGGGTCAGGTGCAGATGGTCATCAGCGACATCAACATGCCGGCGGTGGACGGCTACACGCTCTGCACCCACATCAAGTCCAACCCCCGGTTGCGGCACATCCCGGTCATCCTGCTTTCCACCCTCAGTTCGACCGAGCACGTGCTCCAGGGTCTGAATGCCCAGGCGGACTTCTTCCTCGCGAAGCCGGTGAACCCCCAGATGCTCTTCGACCGGGTCGAGCAGATGCTGGCCAACCCGCCGAAGCCTGACGAGGAGCCGCCGGCGAAGCCCATCGAGATCGTCATCGACGGCATCCGGCATTCCGTGACCGCCAACCGGCGGCAGCTGCTGACCCTGCTGGTGGCGACCTACGACAATGTGGTGGCTCAAAACCGCGAACTGGGGCTCGCCCAGCAGCGGTTGCGGGCGGCGGAGGCGAATCATCGGGCGCTCCTGCGGGATTCGCTGGATGCCCTGGTCGTGGTCGAACCTTCCGGTGCGGTCCGGTTCGTCAATCCTTCCGCCGAACGGTTCTTCCGCGGCAATGCCGGTCACATCCAGCAGGCGTTGGCCGATCTGGGACCGCGGGCGGGCGAAACCCGGGAGGTCACCCTCGCCCAGGGCGAGCGCACGGTGTTCGCGCAGATGCGGACCTGTCCGACCGTCTGGGACGGGCAGCCGGCCCTGCTGGTCACGCTGACCGACATTTCACGGGCCAAGGAAAACGAGGCGCGGATCCGCGAGCTCGAAGGTGCGACGTCGGTTTTCCGCGAAACCGACGGCGCGGTCCGGTTGGAAAGCCTGACCGCCTGCCTCAACGCCACGGCCGGCACCGACCCAGCCGGGTCCGACGGCATCCAGTTCAGCCTGCTCTCCGGTCACGACCGGGAGACGCAGTTGCGCTGACAAACCTGCTGACGCCGCCGGCTGCCCGCGTAACTCTCGCGGCATGTTCTCCCTCGCAGGAAAGTGCGCCCTTGTGACCGGGGCCGGATCGGGCATCGGCGCGGCCATTGCCGAGGTGCTGGCGCGCGCCGGCGCGCATGTGTTCGTCGCCGACGTCAACGAGATCGGTGGCCGGCGGACGGTGGAAACCATCGAATCAGCCGGCGGTTCCGGCGAGTTCGTCCTCCTCGACATCACCCAGCCAGAAGCCTGTGCGGCGCTGTCGGAGCGGATCCATGGCGAACGCGGCCCGGTGGATGTCCTGGTCAACAACGCCGGCGTCGGGGCCGTGGGCACACTGATCACGACGACCCCGGCCGAGTTTGACCGCCTCTTCGCCGTCAATGTCCGGGGGACGTTCAACGTGCTGAAGGCCTTCCTTCCGGCCATGGTGGTCCGCGGCGCCGGCTCGGTGATCAATCTCGCGTCCGCGGCCGGCCTCGAGGGCTTGCAGGACCGCTTTGCCTACGCCGCCAGCAAGCATGCGGTCGTCGGCATGACCCGCTGTGCGGCGTTGGATCACGCCAAGTCCGGCGTGCGGGTGAATTGCATCTGCCCTGGCCGGGTTGAGACGCCATTCGTGAAGTCCCGCCTCAGCGAATACCCCGATCCGGAGGCCGCTTACCGCGAGATGTGCTCCACCCAGGCCAATGGGCGCATGGCCCGGCCGGAGGAGGTGGCGGCGCTGGCCCTCTATCTGGCCGCGGACGAAAGCTCATTTGTCACCGG
>CAIWAH010000293.1 GCA_903910585.1 uncultured Verrucomicrobiota bacterium | reverse complement strand
GCCGCCGTCACATCGGTGAACCGGCCCTTTCCGTCGTTGAGCAGGACGGCGTGGGGCCCGCCGAATCCGGACACCAGCAGATCCGGCGCGCCGTCGCCATTGAGGTCGCCGAACACCGCCCCGGTGGTCGTCTGGTTGGTGCAGCCCACGCCGGCGGTGGCGGAGATGTCGGCAAAGCGGCCGTTGCCGAGGTTTCGATAGAGGCGGTTGGCGGACTGTTTCGCGCAGAACAACAGGTCCACCAGTCCGTCGCCGTCCACATCCGCCGCCGCCACGCCGGAACCGTTCATGAGGTTCTGGAACATCTGCGCCCGCGACACGACCAGGGCGTTCGTGAAGGTGATTCCCAGGCTTGCCGGTTCCAGGAGCGTGAAGCCCGGCTGCCCGCCTGCCGGGACGGACAGCGGGGCGACGCGAAACCCGGCTTCGGAGCGCCAGTCGAGGCCCTGGACGGCCAGGGACAGGGTCAGCGCGAGCAATGGAGCGGCCTTGTGCATCGGTGGTGCGTCCAAGCGAAGGCCAGCCCCGCGCACCGGTCAACCCGAAGTGCGGCATCCGTCCGTTGTCCACGAACTGCCAAAAGCAACGCACGCATTGTCCGGGACTGGGAATGCGTCGCGCCGGATGCTAAGACCCACGCCATGAATTCCCCGGAGTTGTCCTCGCCGTCACGCCACACCCGCCGCGAGTTCCTGCAGACCGGCGGCCGCCTCGCCGCGGTGGGTGCCCTCGCGGGCGTCACCCTTCCACACGTCCACGCCGCCGAGGACAACACGATCCGGCTCGCCCTCATCGGCTGCGGCGGGCGCGGGTCCGGTGCGGTGGCGAACGCGATGTCCGCCGGCGGACTTGTCCTGAACGACCTCTCCGGACGCCAGGCCAGCAAGGGCGAACAGCCCCAGGGGCCGGTGAAGCTCGTGGCGATGGCCGACATTCGCCAGGACCGCCTCGACAGCACCCACGCGACGCTGAAGGAAACGCTGGGCGACGCCGTGGACGTGCCGGCCGAACGGCGGTTCCGGGGCTTCGACGGGTTCCGCCATGCCATCGATTGCCTCCGCCCCGGCGATGTCGCGCTGCTGACGACCTTTTCCTCGTTCCGCGCCCAGCATTTCGAATACGCCGTCGAAAAGGGCGTGAACGTGTTCATGGAAAAAACCTTCGGCCCCGATCCCGGCAGCATCCAGCGGCTGCTCCGGGCCAATGCGGAGGCGGAGAAGAAGGGCCTGAAAGTCGGCTGCGGGCTCATGTGCCGGCATTCGTCCGCCCGGCAGGCAATGATCGGGCAGATCCGCGATGGACGCCTCGGCGACATCCTCAACATCCGCGCCTACCGGATGGACCCCGGCTATTTCCTCGCGCCCTTTGCCCGCAAGCAGAACGAGCTCCTCTGGCAGCTCAGTCCGGGACACCCGTATCAGTTCATGTGGTCTTCCGGCGGCATCTTCCTGGAGCTGATGATCCACCAGATGGACGAGGTGTTCTGGCTCAAGGACAGCCTCCCGGTGGCAGCCCACGGGGTGGGCGGGCGTTTCGCCGGCAGCACCGACGCGAGCCAGAACCTCGACAGCTATTCCGTGGAATACACCTTTGCCGACGGCAGCAAGGGCATGGTCACCGGCCGCTACATCCGCGGCTGCCATACCGACTTCGCCACCTATGTCCACGGCACCAAGGCCGCCGGGAAGTTTTCCGGCGACATCCATGCCCCCGAGTGCCTCATTTACAAAGACCAGCACACCGACCGGAACAACGTCGCCTGGCGGCCCGCGAAGGAGTCCGTGAATCCCTGGCAGGCCGAGTGGGACGTGCTGTTGGGGGCGATCCGCGGCAACCGCCCGCACAACGAGGTGAAACGGGCCGCCCAATCCAATCTGGCCGCCATGATGGGCCGGGCCGCCGTCCACATGGGCCGCACCATCGCCTGGGAGGAGATCGCGAAATCGGAATTCCGGTTCTGCCCGCAGGCCGACGCACTGACCGAGAATAGCCCCGCGCCCGTCCAAGCAGACGACGGCGGCCGGTATCAGGCCCCGATCCCCGGCAAGTGGGTCGAGGTCTGACGCGCTGTCCGTTCCTGGCTGTTTCGCCGCCGAATCGCACCGGCCCAGTCCAGCGCTCCGGACTGTCCGTTGGGCAGACGCGGATCTGCGGTTGGACCGTGTCTGCCCGAGAACACAGGACCTTCCGGCGGCTCTGCTCCACGACCCGAAGAGTGCGGCCTCGAGATGCAAAGGGGGCGTTCCTCGCGGAACGCCCCGGTCTGACCCACTTGCACTCACCGCTGGGCTGCCAGCCCGTTGCCGGCAGCCTGCGGTCTTGACGATCGGTCGGGAGACTTCTTTCCCGTTGGCGCACCCTTTTTCGCGCCCTGACTCCGGTTCAGTTCACCCCGATGTCGATCGTCTTCGGCTTGGCGGCGGCACTCTTGGGCAGCGCCACCGTCAGCACCCCGTCCTTGCAGGTGGCCTTGATGCGTTCGGCATCGATCGGCAACGAGACGCCCACCTGGCGCTCGAAGCGGCCGTAGTGCCGCTCGGAACGGAGGTATTCACCCTCTTTCACCTCGCGCTCCTGCCTGCGCTCGCCGGCGACCGTCAGCACGCCGTCATGGAACGTGACGCTCACGTCCTTGCGTTCCACGCCGGGCACTTCCACGGTCACGGTGACCGCATCCGCGTCCTCACGGACTTCGATGGCCGGCGCAAAGGCCGCCTGCAAACCTTCCCGCCCAAGGGCGGCGAAGGGAGTTTCAAAGAGCCGGTCAAAGTCCCGGCCCAGGTTGAGCAATGTGGCGAACGGGCTCACCGGATAGGTGGCATTTCGACGAACTGGAACATTGGCAGTCATGGCATTTCCTTTCGGTTACCTTTGCTTCGGGTGCGACCATCGCACCGCTTGCCAGCTCCATCGCAGTCGCAATGCCGGGTTTCATTTTCCCCGGATTCACCCGATTTTTCGCCACTTTGGCGGGACGGGCTGCCTCGACACGTGAAAGGATAGTGCCGGGCCGTGACAAACTGAAGCGGGCAGGTGTGACAGGCGTGAAACCGGTGGCGCGGCGGCCTAATTCGGGGGCGTTCGGGAGAGCGAATGACGGTCCGCGGCGATTGGAAAACGGGCTCACCGACGCCCTTGTGAGGCCGCGTTTCGCCGCAACTCCGCTTTGCGTCGGCCGGTTGCACGGCTCATGCTGGCCAAGCTCTCATGGGTCCGGAATTCAAAGACTACTACGCCATCCTCGGGGTGGGCCGCGGCGCTTCGGCCGACGACATCAAGAAGGCCTATCGGCAGCTGGCCCGGAAGTTCCATCCGGATGTGGCCAAGGACAAGAAGGCGGCCGAGGACAAGTTCAAGGAGATCAACGAGGCCTACGAGGTCCTCGGCAATCCCGACCACCGGAAGAAATACGACACCCTTGGTGCGAACTGGAAGCAGGGCGCCGGATTCCAGCCGCCACCCGGCTGGGAAGCGTTCGGGGGCAACGGGCGGCGACGGACCCGTCGTGCCCCGGGCGGCGGTGACGACGCGGACCCCCGGTTTGACGGCACCGGTTTCAGCGAGTTCTTCGAGCAGTTTTTTGGAGGGCGCGGCGGCGGGGGATTCCAGCCGTTTGGGGAACAGATTCCCGGCGGGACCCGCTTCGCCAATCGGGGCGCCGACGTGGAGGGCGACATCGCGGTGAGCCTCGACGAGGCACTCAACGGATCGGTGCGGCAAATCTCTTTCCGACGGGCCAACTCCCGGACGGGCGAAACCGAGTCGCACAGCTTCAAGGTGCGCATCCCCGCCGGGATCCAGGAAGGTCAGCTCATCCGCGTGGCCGGCAAGGGCGAGGCCGGCACCGGCGGTGGCGGCGCGGGCGACCTGCTGCTCCGCGTGCGGATTTCTCCGCATCCCGACTTCACCGCCCAGGGTTCCGATCTGGTGACCGAGGTGGACCTCGCGCCTTGGGAAGCGGTCCTCGGCACGACGGTGAACGTGCCCACGTTGGGCGGCAGCATTGGCGTGCGCATTCCGGCAGGCACCAATTCAGGCCAGCAACTGCGGGTGCGCGGACAGGGTTTGCCGACCGGCCGGGAGGGCGAGCGCGGCGACCTTTACGTGAAGTTGCTGATCAAGGTGCCGGCCCAGATGACCGACGAGGAACGGGCCCTGTGGGAAAAACTCGCGACGTCCTCGGCGTTCCGCCCGCGGGGCTGATTCCCATGGCGTGAGACCTGTGGATTTCCTTCAGCCGGCGACCGGAGGCGCGGACCGCAACCAAGCCTGGAGCGTCGGCCGGAAGGGCGCAGGTTCGAAGTGGAACAGCTCCGCGGCGGGACGGGGGTTACCCACGTTGTCTTCGCGCAGCATCACGATCTGTTCCCGGTTCAATGGCGGGGCCTGACCGAGCAGCTTGGGAAACACGAATTCGAGCACTGCAGCCTGAAACCGCGCGAGCGGCAGCGGCAAATGCAGCTTCATCCGCCGGCGGCCAGTGGCGGCCAGAATCTCGTCCAGCACCGCGGTGAACGAAAGACGGTCAGGTCCGCACACGTCGAAGGTCTGGCCCACGGAGCCGGGTTCGCTCAACGCTCCGACGAAACACCGCGCCACGTCGGCCACGGCCACCGGCTGCACCAGGCTCTGACCGGAACCGATCACCGGCAGCACCGGCGACCAGCGACTCATGTGCACGAACAGATTCACAAACCCATCTCCCGGTCCGTAAACCAGACTGGGACGCAGAATGGTCCAGGCGAGTCCCGAGCTGCGGACCGCCTGTTCGGCCTCCCACTTCGAGCGGTGATAACGCGACGCCGCCTCCGGCCGGGTTCCCAGTGCGCTCATCTGCACGAAGCGCTGGATGCCCGCACTCCGGGCGGCGGCGATCAGGTTGCGGGTGCCTTCCGTGTGGACGCGTTCAAAGGTCTGGTCACGGACCTCGCTGATGATGCCCACGAGATGGATCACCGCGTCGCAGCCTGCGCAGGCGGCTTGCAACGACTCCGGCCGCAGCACGGATCCGGTCACCGTTTCCACGCCGTTGACGGCGGGTTTGGTTCCCCGCGCCAGCACGCGCACGGCATGACCCGCGGCCACGAGCTGCCGGACGATTTCGCGGCCCACAAACCCGGAGCCGCCGGTGACGAGAACTTTCACGGCAGGAAGACTAACGCGGAATCGCCCGAGTGCATCTTGCACCGGTGGCGCTGGATCGTCGGAAGCGTGGGCGGGTTGGAAAACCCGGCCTCCCGGCGCGTCAGTGAGGCGAAAATTCCAGTCCGCACGGACTACGAGTCGCGCAGGATATCCTTTACCACCCGGCAGGGCTTGCCGTCGGTGAGATGCTGGCTCTGCCCGTTCTGGAAGTAGGCCAGCTCGGCGTGGTCCAGGCCGAACAGGTGAAGCAGCGTGGCGTGGTAGTCGTTCGGGCTGACCGGATCCACGACCGCCTTGTGGCCGAACTCGTCCGTCTCGCCGTAGGTCATGCCGCCCCTGAAGCCACCGCCTGCGACCCAGCTCGTGAAGCCCTGGCCGTTGTGGTCGCGGCCGGCCTTCTCCGCGGCGCCGTGATTTTCGGTGACCGGCAGCCGCCCAATCTCGCCG
Organism: uncultured Verrucomicrobiota bacterium; assembly: GCA_903910585.1. Classification (GTDB taxonomy): domain Bacteria; phylum Verrucomicrobiota; class Verrucomicrobiia; order Limisphaerales; family UBA9464; genus CAIWAH01. The sequence continues at coordinate 2,771 of CAIWAH010000293.1, read as the reverse complement.
CCCCAATGCACGATCGTGGTGTCGAGCAGGCCGCGCGCCTTGAGGTCCTTCACGAGGGCGGCGGACGGCTGGTCGGTCTTCCGGCAGCAGGTCGCGAGGTTGCTCTTGATGGCCTCGTGGTTGTCCCAGATTTGGCCGTTCACGAAGAGCTGCACGAAACGCACGCCGCGCTCGACGAGCCGCCGGGCGATCAGGCAGCGGGTGCCGTATTCGCGGGTCTCGTCGCGGTCGAGGCCGTAGAGCTTCTTCGTGGCCTCGGTTTCGCCAGAAATGTCGAGGGCCTCCTTGGCGGCGGTCTGCATCCGCGCGGCGAGTTCGTAACTGGCGATGCGGGCTTCAAGGTCGGCTTCGCCCGGATGCCGCGCCAGGTGTTCGCGGTTCAGTTTCGCGAGAAAGGCGAGGTTCTGTTCCTGCAACGTGCCCTTGAGGTGCGCGGGCGGATCCAGATTCAGGATGCGCGGTTCGGCCGAGCGCACGACGGTGCCCTGGAACAGCGGCGGCATGAAGCCGTTCGACCAGTTGCGCACGCCGTCCACCGGATGGCCGCCCGGATCGGTGAGCACCACGTAGGCGGGCAGGCTCTGGCTTTCGGAGCCGAGTCCGTAGGTCAGCCACGAACCGAGCGCCGGTCGGCCCGGCTGCGCGCGACCGGTGTTCATGAACCAGATGGACGGCTCGTGTCCGTTGATGTCCGTGTGCATCGAGCGGATCACCGTCACGTCGTCCACGATGCTGGCGAAGTGCGGGAGCAGCTCCGACACGGGCGTGCCGCATTGGCCGTGCTGGCGGAATTCCCACGGGCTGCCGAACAGCTTCTTGCTCGCCCGGTCCACGAAACTGAACGTGATCTCGCCCTGGTAATCCTGCCCGCTGCGCTTCGTGAGCTCCGGCTTCGGGTCGAAGAGATCAATGTGGCTCGGCCCGCCGTGCATGAAGAGCGAGATCATGGCCCGCGCCCGGGCCGGACGCGGCGACAGCCTCTGCTTCAGGTCGAACGACTGCGGGTTGCGCGGCACGTTGGCAGGGGTGGCGAGCAGGCGTTCCTCCCGCAGCAGCCACGCGAGCGCCACGCTGCCGACACCCATCGCGTTGCGCGCGAGGAAGCGGCGCCGGGTGAGGATTCCCGGCGCGTCAGCGGTGAAGGACAGGTGCGCATTCATGGGACGATACGGTCAGCATGAACGGCCCCGGGCGCGGGGGGAATTCAAGAATGGCGGACTCTTTACCGCGGCTCAGGTCGTGATTCACCCTCGCCTTGGATGGCGAAACCAGTTTGCCAGTCGTAAGCGTTATGAGAACCGCCGGCCCAATCGCATTCCTGATGAGTAGCTCATTTCGTTTCCTCGTCGCAGGGCTCCTGCTGATCGTCGTAGGGACCTCACTGTCCATTTCGCCAGCGGCAGCTGCGGACAAAGCGCCGCAACCCTCGCGCAGGGCGGCCGAGTCGGTCTTGCGGGATTCTGACAACGTCCGCGCCAGCCGCCAGGTGGACGAAGTGTTTCGGTGGGCAGACACGCTTCGACAGGAGGGGCAGTCAGCCGAATCGTTGAAGTTTGTGGAGGCGGGCCTTCGCCTTGCGCCCTTCCGAATGGATCAGCAGATCGTGGCGGCCGAATTGCTGCTGATATCCCGGCAGACCAATGCAGCGCGTGAGCACGCCAGCATCGTGTGGCAGCGGGCAGAATCCGATGAACTGCTGAGCGCAGCAGCCGGTGTGCTGGGCCTGCCGACGATTACAAATCCTCCGGCTACTACGTGGCCGGAACGAGGGCCGGCCATTGGTCTGGTGCCATTGGGTCCGGTAGATCTCTGGCTGTTGCGTGCGCTTCAGACCGACCTGGGCAAAGTGCTTCAAGTCCCGGTGGTCATCCTGCCTGCGATTACAAATCTGCCAACGGCGGATCGTCCGCCTGGACATCTTCTGGCGGAGCAATGGCGCAAGCGGTTTCGAGACTACCCGCACGATCCGGTGCTAGTCGCAAAGGGGAGGAAACTGCAGCTCAACCCGAAAAGCATCCCCAGCAACGAAGACGTCTTCCGGCTTGTCAGTGCGGTGCTGGAATCCGAGGACCGTCGAACCAAGGGAACAAACCTCGTGGCCGATTTCGAACGGGACTACGCGGCCCTGAACCGCCTCGGTGCCCAGTGGCGGGCTGAGCCATTGCTCGAACTGCTGGCCTCCGCGCACCCGGAAGTCCACAAACCCGGGCGTGCTCTGCTCGGGGTCACCCGGAACGATCTGTTCAACGGGGAGAGCCGATTTGTCTTTGGCCTAGGAAATAGCGAAAAACGGTCCGCCGTGTTCAGCTACCGGCGGTTTACCGCTTCGGTCAACGACACGGCTCCAAATTCTGCCAAACTGCTTGAACGGGCGCGGAAGCAGTCGCTCAGCTCCATCGGTTTCGCACTAGGCATTCCTCGATGCTCAAGCCCCCTCTGCGCCCGGGCCTACCCCAACAGCCTCGACGAGTTTGATGCCAAAGGATCCGACCTGTGTGACGCGTGCCTACGCGGTTTCCGCTGGGAATTGGTTCCCAGGTAACCGTCATTCCCAGACTCCACGCCAGGGGTGACGACTAAACCAACACTTCCCGGATGACTTCTCCATGCACATCCGTGAGGCGGCGGTTCGCGCCGTTGTGGCGGAAGGTCAGCTTCTCGTGGTCGAGCCCGAGCAGGTGCAGCACGGTGGCGTGGAAGTCGTAGTTGGTCGTCACGTCGCGGGCGGCCTTCCAGGACCACTCGTCGCTCTCGCCGTAGGCCACGCCGGG
>CAIWAH010000292.1 GCA_903910585.1 uncultured Verrucomicrobiota bacterium | reverse complement strand
GGGAGTGTTAACCGGACGCACGCGGCGTTCGAGGGGCGAGCCGGCGGGCCTGACGCGGGCTGCGGATTCTCCCTCTCCGGGGGGAGAGGGAATCGCGGGCGGACACGGGCTGATTTCCTGGGCGCGGATGGGTCTGAAGTCAGCCTCGTGCGGCCAGGACGGCGCACCGACTCGCTTCTTCAAACCTGCTTTTAGCGACCGCTCAGAAAACCCTTTCCATCACTTGGACCTTGTCCTCGTGCTGCAGCTCAAACCGGTTGGTCATCAGTTCGCGTAGCTTGAACCAGAACACGTTGGTGCCGCGCCCGACTTGAATGCGGTCCCGATTCCCTATGGCGGTCAATCCGCCCCGTTCGTTGATCGCTTCAAACAGGTCCACGCTCCGATCCGAAGGCAGTTTCAGGGCGCCGGGTGACCTGACTTCACCCCCGACCGCCACCCACCGCGCACTCGCTTCCGGCGCCTTCGGAGGTGGCGTGACCGGGATGGTCAAATCCACCACATCCATCCCGCGGGAGGCAGCCTGTCGCTTCAGTGCCAAAACGTCGCGCTGGGCCTGGAGCAGTTCGGTCTGCGTGGCCTTGCCCACGGCCATCTGTCGCTGAATCTCCGCCACCTGCGCCTCGGCCAGCCGAATTTCCTCAACCAACAACTGCATCGCCTCGGACCGGCCCGCGGCGGCGGCTGGGGTGACACCCGAATCGTTCCGTTCCTGGGCGAGCTTTGCTTCCAGCACGCGCACGTTTACACGGTGGTTCTCGATCTGCCGCTCCAGTGAAGACGCTCTGGCGGAATCGGCGGCAAGAATGCCCGCCACTTCCCGTTCCAACTGTTCGTCAATCTTGGCAATGATCCTTTTTACCCGGACCACCTCTGGATGATCGGGGCCAAAATCCGGACTCAACCGTGCAAGGGCCTGTTCGGCCACATTGCGGTCACCGCGGCGTGCGGCCACCTCCGGGACCGGTTGGCGAAGTTCCACGGCTTGGGCGGCTTCCTGCGGGGTTGGAAGCTGTTTGACCCGCTCCAAGAACAGCTTGAGTTCGGCGTGTTCCTGGATGGATGCCTCCAATTCCGCCTGCGCCCTAGCTAGGCGGTCCGCCAGCACCACCATCCCGGGGCCGGCGGGCGGCCTTTCCGGCAACCGGGCGACCGCCAAACCGGTGAGATTCGTCTGGTCGGAAAACTCGCGGACCAAGCGCCGGTAGCCCGCCAACGCCTCGTTGGTCCGACCCAGCCGGCGTTGCGCCTCGGCCAACCGGAACAGGGACGTGGCGACGAGCTCACGCTGCGCGTCAGCTAGCCGTATCACTTCGTCGTAGGCGGCGGCCGCGGCCTTGAGATCGCGTTGGGACTCTTCGGCCAGCAGGCCGCGTTGGAAGGCGTCGGTGAGCGGGTCCGCGGCGAAGGCTACAATGAGCGAGGCGGTCAGGGAGAACAGGCAGGAGAGGATCTTCATGGCGACACGGTGCCGGGAGGCGGCGCGGGAGTTGTCAGGGAAATGCAAAATCCGAGCCGAAAGGAATCTGGAAGACAGGAAGGCAGGCCAACGGCCGGCAACAGGAAAGCCCTGGGCAACGCCCCGGGGTGTCCGGGCCGCATCCGGTGTAGCCCTGAAAGGGCGCGACCGCGTTGTGCCGCCCTTTCAGGGCTGTCCACGATTTGGTCCGACCACCCGGGGCGTTGCCCCGGGCTGCCTTGTTCCGCTCCTGCAGAGCTCCAGCATCGGAGACAGGGTCAAACCGTAGCGCCTTCGCGTCTCCGGGGTTCACCAATCCTCCTTCCCGGCCAGTTCCAGCCGGTAACCGACCCCGTGGACGGTCTTCAGAAATCTGGGCCGCTCCGGGTCAGATTCCAGCTTGGCCCGCAGACTCGCCATGTGCGTATCCACGGTGCGGGTCGTCGGAAACGCGTTCACGCCCCAGACCACATCGAGGAAGCGTTCGCGGGTCACGGGTTCGCCCGGCGTTTCCGCGAGCAGGCGCAGCAGGGCAAACTCCTTGGCCGTGAGGTGAAGGGCGACGCCCTGCCGCCGGGCCTCAAGGCGTGCGAAGTCCACCTCCACTTCGCCGAGAACAAGCCGAGTCGGTGCGGCCGTTCCCCGCCGAGTTCGCCGGAGCAGGGCCCGCACCCGCGCTAGCAGCTCGTCGCCGCTGAACGGCTTGGCCAAATAGTCGTCGGCACCCGCGTCCAGACCGCGCACGCGATCCCCGACCTGCCCCTTGGCCGTGAGCATCAGGATGGGCGTGGACCGGCCCAGCTGCCGCAGCTCCTGCGCGAGGGCAAACCCGTCGAGTCGCGGCATCATCACGTCGAGCAGGATGAGGTCGGGCTGCTCGGCGATGGCGCGTTCCAAGCCGTCAGCACCGTTCGCGGCAGTCAGCACGCGATGCCCCTCGGCCGTGAGCAGGTCGCTGAGCGCGGTGCACATGGGCAACTCGTCTTCGATGATCAGCACGCGGGGCATGGCAGAGGGAAGTAAACAGTGATCAGTCGTCAGTGTTCAGTGGGATCGGTCATTGCCCTTTGTTCATCGGTCATTCCGTCCCGCCGACGGATTACTGGCCACTGAACACTGTTTACTTTCTCCGAGCGCCAACTCCACCACGAATCGCGCGCCCTGCCCCGGCTGGCTTTCGACCCAGACGCGGCCGCCGTGGCCGTCCACGATGTGTTTCACGATCGCCAGGCCGAGGCCGACGCCCTGCGTTTCCCGGCGCAGTTCCGAGCCGCGCCGGAAGAACCGCTCGAAGATCCGTTCGTGATCTTCCGGCGGAATGCCCGGACCGGCGTCACTCACGCTCAGGCGAACCCGCCCCAACGGAGCGCGGACGGTCACGTCCGCGAGCTGGCTTTCCAACCCTGGCAAACCGCCCTCGCGGACGTGACCGTCCGCGCTCCTGTATTCCAAGGCCACCGTCACCACCGAGTCCGCCGGGGCGTGTTTGAGCGCATTGTCGAGCAGGTTCACCAACGCCTGCTGGAGCGCGGCGCCGTCGGCATTCAGTTCCAGGCTCCCGCCCGGTTCCGCCGAGCCCGCCGGTAGGTTCAGTTCGAGGCGAACCTGTCGCTCGGCCGCCAGCGGTTCGAACAATCGGACCGTTGCCGTCACCAGCCGGCCGAGGTCGGTGGGTTCGAACTGGTATTGCTTCCGTCCCTGCTCGATGCGGGCGAAATCCAGGACGTTTTCCACCAGCGCGCCGAGCCGGCGGGTTTCCTGCACGAGGAAGCCGGCGTATTCGCGCCGCTTGGAATCTTCCTCGACCCGGCCGCTGGCAAGTCCCTCGGCCAAGAGTCGCGCGCTGGCCAACGGCGTGCGCAGCTCATGCGAGACGCTGGCGACGAAGTTCGACTTCTCCTCGTTGAGCGCGAGCTGTCGGCGAAAGGCGCGGTTCATCTGCCACGCCCCGAAGCCGGCAACGCCCGCCGTCGCGAGGATCATCCCGCCGAAAAGCCATTGCTGCCGCCGCTGCGCCGCGAAGAGCGCCGCCGAGTCCGCCAGGTGGACGCGGAGGGTAAACTTGGGGCGGGAGGGCCAGACATCGAAACGTTCACCGGTCTCGCCCATGATTCCCTCCTGCCGAAATTCGTCAGTGGCTTCGGCCAGCACCGGGGCCGGCGGTTCCTGCACCGGCCGGTCCGCGGGCACATTGAGCCGGCGTCCTTCCAGTTCGAGCGAAAGGGCCAGCCCGGCCGGCACCCGCGGCGGCGTGATCCGTTCGCGGCCATTGACCCAGGCCACCGTTTGCAGCCCGTGGAAGGCGGCGAGCTCCAGAGTATCGGACTGGAAACACCGCACATGAGTCTCCTGGTTGGTGTAGGTGATGGCCCGGCCATTGGTGGAGGTGTGCGTGTGGGAGAACCCCGGAATCAGCGCGGCGAACCAGACCCGCTCGCGGTTGGTCAGCCAAAGATTCGCCTTTGTGCCCGGCGTCACCGGCGCGACCGCAGCGAGGCCGGCCGCGAGCCCGCGCAGGCGCTCCTGGGCCACCCACCGGGCGCGCAGGGCGGCGAGCAGATTGGGGGCGGTAGGTTCGCCCGACCGGGTGGCCAACCCGTCTCCGACTTCCAGGACCCAGGGACTCAAGGAAGAGGGCTGGGTCAGCACCAGGTCGCGCAGCAAGCCAAACCACTCCCGGTTCAGGCGCGCCTGGGAATTGCGTCGCACAGTCTCGCCCAGAGCGGCGACCCCCAGGGGCAGCCCGACCTCGGTTTCAAGGCGGTTCTCCACGGCCAGCTTCCCGAAGCGCAGCAACTCGGACTCCACATCGTCACCGATTCGGCTGCGGAGCTGGATGAACTCCGCCTGGCGCAAGGGTCCGGACTCCTTGGTGACTTCGGACAGGCGAGTTGCGGCGGCCCTTCTCCGGTCGGGCGTAGCGCCCTCCATTTCAGCCGCGAGGAAATCCTCCCATGCAATCTCGGCAGCGCCCGTCAGGCTCCGACGCCAGGCCGACAGCACAGGCACCGGAGGATATGGACGCGGCTCGGCGAGGGCGCCGTTGGCGCCGAACCGGAGCCTAACGGGCAGGTGTTCCTCGGGTGCTCCGCGATAATGTCGCTTCGCCCGCTGGAGCGTTTGCTCCGCCACTCCCTGTGGGTCGAGATGGGCGGGAAGTTCTCCCGGCCAATGGACCGTCGAAGGACCGACAACGCCGTCTCCCATCCAGACAGAGCCTGCGATCTCGACTTCGCCCAGCCGCCCCGGCCACGCAGTGCTGAGGCGGGTCGCCAATTCGCGGGCCAATTCGCTGGCTTCCTCCTTTGCCGCCGCCTCGACCGCGGCCCGGTCGCGCAGCAGCGAGAATACACCGGTGAAAGCGAGCCCAACCACCGGCAGGACTATCAGCAGCAGTTGGACTTTAAGCGTTGAGGGCTTCGCGGAGGTCTCCCGCCGGGCCGCCAGACGTTCGCTTCGGGCCGCCCGCCATAGCGCAGGCAAGCGCCAAACCGTGAACAGCGTGAACGCCGCCAAGACGGCCAGCCAGACTCCGTCCCCACGGTTCGTCACCCAGGTCCGGTCTTTGAGGTCGGCAAGCCGCAGAGCCAACTGGGGAATGCAAATACCCAACAAGGGAAGCAGGCCGAGCCACAGCTCGCCGTGCTTGGTCAGCTTCCGAGACTGCCTATCCAACAGCAGGCGCCGGGATATCCACGCACCCGCGAAAAGCGTGAGCACAAACCCTACGAAGAGCAGGACCGGTCCGGTAAGCGTGCCAAGCAGCGGTGACATGAAGGTGGCCACAGGTTGTTAGCCCACCCTGCCCGGCGACGGCAGCCGATTTGTCAGGGAATTGTGAACTTACGGGCGGAACCGGTGAAACCTTTCGGACCGCGCCTTCGTCAGTGTGCCCGTATGCTGACTGAGCTGCCCGCCGCGCGCTGGAACTTCGCGACCGCCGCGCACCTCCTGAACCGCGCGGGGTTTGGTGGCACGCCGGACCAGATCGAGGAGTTCGCCCGTCTTTCCCCGTCCGCGGCCGTGGACCGCCTGCTGGAATTCCCGACGGATTCGCCCGCCGAGACCGAGGCCACGTGGTCGAAGCCCGACCCGGAACGCGCCGACCGCCTCCGTGCGTTCCGCCAGGCCAGCGAGGAGGAGCGGAAAAAGCTCCTGCAGGAACGTAATCGGGCACAACGCGAAGAGATGCTGGGCCTGTTGCACTGGTGGCTCCAGCGGATGGTTTCCGGACCGCACCCGTTACAGGAAAAGCTGACGCTGTTCTGGCACGGCCATTTCGCCACGAGCGTGGTCAAGGTGAAGGAGCCGTATCTCATGTGGCGGCAGAACGACCTGTTCCGCCGGCACGGGACGGGCCAGTGGGAAGCGCTGCTGCGGGAAGTAACCCGCGATCCGGCCATGCTAATCTGGCTGGACCAGGCGCAGAGCAAACCGGGCCATCCCAACGAGAATTACGCCCGAGAACTGATGGAACTCTTCGCCCTCGGCGAGGGGAACTACACCGAAAGCGATGTCACCGAGGCGGCCCGCGCGCTCACCGGACTCACGCTGGACCGGGTCCGCCTGGAGCCCGTCGAGCGCCGGCGGCTGCATGACGCCGGCACCAAAACCATCTTCGGTCACCAGGGCCGGTTCACCGCCGAAGATGTCGTCCGCCTGGTGGCCACCCATCCGCAGGGCGGCCGGTTTCTGGTCGGCAAACTGTGGACTTTCTTCGCCGGTTCCGCGCCGCCCCCCGGGGTGCACGACGCCTTGGCCACGATCTTTCGCCAGCACGGCGGCGAAATCCGCCCGGTGCTTCGCGCCCTGTTGCGGAGCGAGGCCTTTCATGCACCCACCTTGGTCCGGCAGCAGATCAAGTCGCCGGTGCAGTTGCTGGTGCAGGCCTGCCGCCAATTGGAACGGCCCCTGCCACCGCCCCTTGTCTGCGTGCAGATCCAGCGGAGCCTCGGCCAGGAACTGTTCAACCCGCCGAATGTGAAGGGCTGGGATGGCGGCGCCGCCTGGATCAACACCAACACGCTGCTGAACCGCCACAACCTCGCGCTGATGCTGGTGACCGGCGAAAACAGCCTGCCGCTGAACCTCGGCCGAAAGCCGAAGCC
>CAIWAH010000291.1 GCA_903910585.1 uncultured Verrucomicrobiota bacterium | reverse complement strand
GCCGGTATCTTGCCGGCAGCGGCGGCACGGGAGCCGCGCGAATTGGGTGCGGCTGGCGGATCGGGCCGAAGGCTGCTGGGCGCCCGCCCACCTGCGTCGTCGTGGCCTGCGCCCAGAGTTAAGGCCCGCATTGGGCGTTCACCGTGAATCGTCGGCGCCAATTCCCGGCGCCCGCCGGCTGGAAGCCGACGGCACGTTGTTTCGTCGGCGTCGTCTCGCCGGATTCTCAGTTGCGCAGTGCGGGGCTGGGGGTTCGATTCCCGCCATGCCGAAGAGCACCTGGGTCATCGCGGGAGTCATCAGCGCCATTTTGCTGCTGGTGTTGGGCGGCTTGCAGGTCCGCGAACACGGACAGCGCCGCGTGGCGGCGGAAGCGGCAGCGGAGGAGGCCCGGCGGGCGGCGGCCCTCGCCGCGGGCACCAACACCGCGCTGTCGGCCGAGCTGGAAACTCTGCGGGAACGGGCGGCGGAACTCGAACAGCAGGTTCAGCAGGCAACCCAGGCTCAGGTCGGGCTCGAACAGCAGATGCGCGCCGCCCTCGAATCGCGCGACGTCACGATCTCCGAACTCCAGGGCAAACTCACCGTGGACATCCTCGACCGGGTCCTTTTCGACTCCGGTTTGACGGCCCTCAAGCCGGAAGGGCAGGGCGTCCTGCGCAAGGTCGCCGGCGTGCTGGCGAAGTTTCCGGAACGCGCCTTCCAGATCGTCGGCCACACCGACAACGTCCCCATCCGGGCCCGCACGGCCGACGGCTTCACCGACAACTGGGCGTTGTCCGCCGGACGCGCCGTGGCCGCCGTCCGTTTCCTCGTGAGCGAATGCGGCGTGGACCCGCACCGGCTGACCGCGGCCGGGGGCGGCGAATTTCAGCCGATCGCCGATAACGCGACTCCGGAAGGCCGCGCCAAAAACCGCCGCATCACGGTGGTCGTCCTGCCGCCGGAATTCGCCGCCCCGGAACTGCGCAAGCTCAATGTCCCGGCCTCCCCGTCCATCGATACCAATGCTCCCGCCGCCGCCGAACCGGCCGGTGTCCCCGTGCCATGAACGCGCCGACGCGTTTCCGCCGGCTGGCGGTGTTCTGCGGCTCCAGTCTGGGCCATGATCCGCGGTTCGCGGACGCCGCGCGCGAGTTGGCGACGTTGCTGGCCGGAAGTGGCATCGGTGTGGTTTATGGCGGGGCCAGTTGCGGTCTGATGGGGGTGCTCGCCGACGCGGCGCTGGCTGCGGGAGGTGAAGTCATCGGCGTGCTGCCACGTTCGTTGCAGGAGCGGGAACTGGCCCACCGCGGCCTCACGCGGCTGCACATCGTGGATACCATGCACGAGCGCAAGGCCCAGATGGCGGATCTCGCGGACGGGTTCGTGGCGCTGCCCGGAGGCTTCGGCACGCTCGACGAATTCTGTGAAGTCCTCACCTGGGCTCAGCTCGGCATCCATGCCAAACCCTGCGGACTGCTCAACGTCGCGGGCTACTACGACCCGTTCCTCGCCCAGGTGGAGCACGCGGAAACCACCGGCCTGATGCTCCTGATCCACCGAGCCATGATCCTCGACGCGACTGAGCCCGGGGCGTTACTCGCACGTCTGCACCAATTCCGGCCTGCCCCCACCGCCTCCAAATGGGCGGAGCAAATCTATCCCTGACCTTGGCAAAGAGAAATGGGCGGCGGTTAGGACCGTTTACACCATGCTCTGCCCGCCGCCGTCGTAGCCTTCGCCGTCGAGGTCCACCAGGATGTCGCGGGGCTCGGCGCCCTTGCTGGGGCCGACGATGCCGCGGTCTTCCAGTTCGTCGAGCAGGCGGGCGGCCCGGCCGTAGCCGATCTTCAGCCGGCGCTGGAGCAGGGAGGTGCTGGCTTTCTTTTCGCTCCGGATCACGTCCATCGCCTTGGCGATGAGCGCCTCGTCCTCGTCGCTCAGCCCGCTGCCCTCCTCGTCAGGGTCGAGGGACATGTTGCCGACGGAACTGGGCGCTTTCTGGAGCGCCTTGTGGATTTCCAGATCGTAGCTGGGCTTGCCCTGCTTGGCGATGAACTGCACGAGTCCCTCGATCTCCTGGTCGGTGATGAGCGCGCCCTGGGCGCGGGTGAGCTTCGCGCTGCCGGGCGGCAGGTAGAGCATGTCGCCCTTGCCGAGCAGCTTGTCGGCGCCCATCTGGTCCAGAATCGTGCGGGAGTCCACCTTGGCCGCCACCTGAAACGCAATACGCGCCGGGATGTTGGCCTTGATGACACCGGTGATGACGTCCACGGACGGGCGCTGCGTGGCCACGATGCAGTGGATGCCGGCGGCGCGGGCCATCTGCGTGATGCGGGCGATGGCCATTTCCACGTCGGCCGGAGCGACCAGCATGAGGTCCGCGAGCTCGTCGATGATGACGACGATGTAGGAAAGCTTCTCGGGAATGACGATATCGTCATCGCGCGGCACGACGATCTGCTCGTCCACCTCGACCGCGAAGCCCTCGGCGCCGGCCTCGACCTTTTCCTTCTTCGACGTGAGCGGCAGTTCGGGCTCCGGCTCGGGCAGCGGCTTGTCCTTGGGCCGTTCGTTGAAGGCCTTGATGTTGCGCACCCCGACCTTGGCGAAGATCTGGTAGCGCTTCTCCATCTCGTTCACGACCCAGCGCAGCGCGAGGATGACCTTCTTCGGGTCGGTGACCACCGGCACCACGAGGTGCGGCAGGGCGTTGTATTGCTGCAGCTCGACGACCTTCGGATCGATCATCACGAAGCGCAGCTGGTCCGGGCTGAACCGGTAGAGCAGCGACGCGATGATGGTGTTGATGCAGACGGATTTTCCGGAACCGGTGCTGCCGGCGATCAGCACGTGCGGCATCTCCGCGAGGTCGGCGATGATCGGATGCCCGTAAACGTCCTTGCCGAGCGCCAGCGGGATGCGGGCCTTGGAGGCCTTCCACTCGGGCGATTCCAGCAGGTCGCGCATGATGACCTTGGTCTTCACCGCGTTGGGCACCTCGACGCCGACGGACGACTTGCCGGGAATCGGCGCGAGCACGTTCAGGCGCTCGGCCTTCAGCGCGGCGGCCAGGTTGTTGGTCAGCGAATTGATCTTCTCCAGCTTCACGCCGGGCGACGGATGCAGCTCGTAACGCGTGATCGTCGGGCCGCGGGTGATGTCGCCGGGCGCGACCTCGATGCCGAACTGCTGAAGCGTCTGCACCATGAGACGTGAGTTCGCCATCAACTCCTCCTTCGTCTCGGTGTGCTTCACCGTGAGGTCGGGCAGGTTTAGCAGGTCGAGGGAAGGCAGCTGGTAATCGCCGATGATCGGCGTGCTGGCGACGGTGATGGGCTTGGCGCGTCTGACCGGCAGGCGCGGCTTGGGCAACGGCACGGGCGCGACCACCGGCTGGGCTTCCTCCTCGTCAGGCTTGGCGTCGGCGTCCTCGGACACCGGTGCGGCTTCCGGCTCCGGCGGCGCCGCGGGCGCTTCGGGTTTGGGCGATTCTTCGGCTGGTTTCGTGGACTTGAGGGCCGACTTGCGCCCGAGCACCGCTTCGGTGGTAGAAGCCGGCGTGAACTCCTCGGCCTTGATGGTCGTGCCCTCGGTGACAATCTCGTCGCCACCGCGCACCTTGGGCAGGCTGTTGTCCTGGAATTTCGGCTCGGGAACGGGCTTCAGGTCCGGACCGAGGTCCACCTTGGGTTCCTCCGATTCTGCGACCGGGGCAGTCGCGGACGCGGGCGCAGGCGCCTTGGAGGCGGCCTTCTTGCCCTTGGAGGCCTCGGCCGCGGCCTGTTCCTCGAGGAACTTCGCTTCGCGGGCCAGGCGCTTGGACTCCTTTTCCAGCGCCTTCTGCTCGGCGGCGAGCTTCTCGTCCTCCGTCTTGGGCTCCCGCACGATCGCCGACTTGAGCAGATGCCAGAGCATGAAGTCCGTCAGCAGCACGAGGCTGACCGCATAGG
>CAIWAH010000290.1 GCA_903910585.1 uncultured Verrucomicrobiota bacterium | reverse complement strand
CGAAGGCTTTGCCGGCAAAGTGTGGTCGGCCAAGCTCCGTGAGGAACGGCGGGCGGCGGTGGTGGAGTTCAGCCTGCACAGCGCCGACGGCGAGGAAGGATTCCCGGGCAATCTGGCCGTCACCGTCACCTACACGCTGAACGACGCCAACGAACTGACCCTGAGTTACGGCGCGACCACCGACCGGCCCACGGTGGTGAACCTCACGAATCACGCCTACTTCAACCTCGCTGGCGCCGGCGACGTTTACGGGCACGAGCTCCAGATTTTCGCAGACGAATTCACCCCCGGGGACCGCGACCTGATCCCGACGGGGGAACTGCGTTCGGTCACCGCCACGCCGCTGGATTTCCGGACGCCGCATCGCATCGGCGAACGCATCGCGCAGATCGAGGGACCGAGCGGCTATGATCACAACTTCGTGGTCCGCGGCCGGGCCGGCACGCTTCGGCCTGCGGCGCGGGTCGTGGAACCGGCTTCCGGACGCGTGCTCGAATGCCGGACCACGGAGCCCGGCGTCCAGCTTTACACCGCCAACCACTTCAACGGCCGGCCGTATCCTAAGCACGGCGCGTTCTGCCTCGAAACCCAGCACTATCCCGACTCGCCGAACCTCACGCAGTTTCCCTCACCGGTCGTCCGCCCGGGCCAGCCCTACGCGTCGGCGACGGTGTTCAAGTTCACGACGGTCGCCGCATGAACGCTCCCACCCAAAAGCAACGGGACCGGCTGGAGGCGCAGCTCACGGCGGCGGTCGAAGCGAAACCGCTCCTGGCGCTGGCCCGGGAGTTTCAGGCCGAAGGCGTGGAGCAGGCGCCGCTCTATCGCCTCTTCGACGAATACCGGCTGATCGCGGAGGAAGACGGGGAAGACACCGCCTGCGAGGTGCTCGACGAAGTGCTCGACGCCATCGCCGGCTGGGGCGACCCGGCCCAGCGGCTGTTTCCGAAGGAACTGGAAGGGTGATGATCTGCCAGCGACTTCACACGTCATGCTCACACTAGCCAAGATTCAGACTTACGAGAGGTTTGGTGGAGATATTGACGGCTATTCGAGAGCGCGCGGTGGCGGAGATGCCTCTGGGATTACAGACGCTGATTGGCGCATGATCGAGCGACTGTCACAGGCCATTCACCTCTGCGAGACCCGACTCGCCGCAGATAGTTTTCGCGCGCAAACGGAGAAGGAATTGCTGGCTGTGACCTCCAGTGAGCAGGCGCGAGAGGCGTTACGCAGGTTGGCTAGGCCAGCACCGCATCCAGCAGCTTCGCCAGCTTCGGCGACAGGGCAGCCTGATGCGCCCGCGGCAGGAACGGCAGCGCGATGACCCGCCCGGCTCCGACCAGTTCGCCCAGCAGGGCCGCATTCGTCTTCACCGAGCTGTCCGGCTGGACCTGCCCCATGAGCACCACCCGGGCATCGGCGCGCGCTGACTTGGGCAGACTCCCCAGCGCCAGGCGGGCCTGATTGATGACGCCGAGGCGATTCGGACACACCACCACGGCCCGGGCCCGCAGGCGCGCAATCAATTCGTCCGCGGCGAAGCCTTCGCCCAGCGGGCTCAGCAACCCGCCGGCGCCCTCGACCAGCAGGCGGGACGACAGTTCCGCCGCCTGGCGCAGATAGCGCAGGACTTCGGGCAACGCGACGGTGCGACCTTCGCGTCGGGCGGCCAGCAACGGCGTCAGCGGCGCCCGGAAGTGCCAGGGATTGAGCGCGTCGAGGGCAATCTCACCGTCCTGGGCATCGCTCAGGATTTCGGCATCAGCCCGCCCGCCGGAGCAGAATGGCTTCACGGCCAGCGCCGGCTCGCCGTGCGCCCGCAGCCGCCGGATCAGCAGCGTGGTCAGCACCGTTTTCCCGACGCCCGTATCGCTGCCCGTGATGAAAAGAATCCTGCTCAAAGCGGCCGGATTCTTCGCCCCACGAGCCCGGCTGGCAACCGCGGGCCGCCGGAAGAATGCTTGCCGGCCCGCCGGTTCCGGCTAAGTAAACCGGCGACAAAGTATGAAGAAACTCTCCTGGATTGTCGCTGCGGCCCTGGTGGCCGGCGCCACTGTCACCCCTGCGTTCGCCGAGAAGGCCAAGGAAAAGGCCAAGCCTTACCCGTTGGAAACCTGCCTCGTGTCCGATGAGAAGCTAGGCGAGGACCCGGACATGAAGCCCTTTGCGTTCGTCCACGCCGGGCAGGAGATCAAGATCTGCTGTAAGTCCTGCAAGAAGGACTTCGACAAGGATCCGAAGAAGTTCATGGCCAAGCTGGAAGACGAGGCAAAAAAGGCCAAAAACGAGAAGAAGTCCGGCAAATAATTCGCCGATAACCGCACCGTCATCGGTCCGCCATGAAGTCCGCCTGCGCCACCCTCCTGAGCCTGCTGTTCCTGCTGGCGCAGCTGTGCGTGGTGCCGTCGGCAAACGGCGCCGGACCGCCGGCTTGCGGATCCGTCACGGAGGATGATTCCCCGTGCTGCCGGGCCAAGGCGCATCACTGCCAGTGCTGCGTCGAGGAGGCGCCGGTCGCGGCACCTCTGGCGGCCGTGCCGGCTCCGGTCAACTCCGGACACGAGTTTTCCCTGCAACCCGGAGCGCTGTTGATCGCGCTCTGGGCCTTGCCCCCGGCGCCGGAACTTCCGGCGCTTTCCCGGACTGCCACGGCGGTGGTCCGGGCGGAGCCCGTGCCGCTCTTCCTGCGGCAGGGTGCCCTGCTGATCTGAGCTTTCCCGACATCCCGGAAGACGTGTGCCCGGCGCGGGCGCGCGTCTGCCTTCGTCCGGTGCCGCGCCGAGCCTGAAAACTCCCGTTCCGATGTTGGGTCATGAAACCAGTTCTGCTGCCGTGCGGCCTGCTCGCCGCCTGGCTGACCGTCGCCAGTGAAACCGCGGCCCCGCCGCCGTTGACGGTCGTCACGCCTGCCGTGGTCTCGGCCTATTCCGAGACGTTGCGCACCAATCATCCGGGCCTGCGCGCGGCCCAATCGCGGGTCACCGCCGCCACGTTGGACGCCCAAGCTGTCCGGCGTTGGGAAGACCCGATGGCGACCTTGGGCGGTTCGGTTTTCAACACTGCCTGGATGACGCCGCAGGAGCAGGGCGACCTGACCTACGGCGTCGAACAGAAGCTGCCGGTGCTGGGCAAGGAAACGGCCGCGCGCGCCCTCGCCGAAGCCGAGGCGGCCGTGACGGCGGAGGAGGCCGAACAGCGTTTCCAGGAACTGCGACGGGATCTGGCGAAGGCGTTGTTCGCCACCGCCCGGGCCGAGGAAAGCCTGCGGCTCGGTGAGGAGGACCTGCGCTGGGCCGACCAGATGGTGGCGGCTGCCGAGGCCCGTTACCGGGGCGGCATGGGCTCCCAGTTCGAGGTGCTGCGCCTGCAGTCCGACCGTGCCCGCCGCGCCGCGCTGTTGGGCACCGAGCGCAGTGAAGTCGAGGCGAGGCGCGCGGAAGTGAACCGCCTGTTGAACCGCGATTCGCTCGCGCCGGTGCCGTCCCTCGGGCTGCCCGCGCTGACCGATCCGGTTCCCTTCTCCGCAAACCTGCTGCGCTACGCCCTGAGCTATGAGCCGCGGCTGAAGGTCCAGGAACGGATGCGGGACACGGCCGCAGCCGCGGTCACGGTGTCCCGCCGCGCCGCGCGTCCGGACGTGAGCCTGGGCGTGGACGGCCTGAACTACAGCGGCGACGGCGGCTTCCGGCAGGGCATGTTCAGCCTAAAGGTCAGCCTGCCGTGGTTCAACCGCGCCAACTACCGGCGCGACCAGCGGCGCGAGCTGGCCCGGCTCGAGGCGGTGACGCAGGAGCAGGCGGCGCTGAAACGTGACGTCGAGGCCGAGATCCACCACCTCACCATCGAGATCGCCGCCGCCCACCGCAAGGCCGTGGCCCTGCGGGACGAGGTGATTCCCCGCGCCGAACAGGCGCTCGCCGCCGCCCACGCCAGCTGGACCACCGGCCGCGGCATGCTGAACGACGTGCTCGAAGCGCGCCGGATGCTGCTCGAAGCCCGGGTGATGCTGGCCCGGGCCGTCGCCGAACAATGGTCGGCCATGAGCGAACTGGTCCTCTGCTGCGGGCTTGGGGACCTCGAAGCCCTGGAAATGCTGGCCCGCAAAAACGCCGCCCAACCCTGACCCGAACT
>CAIWAH010000289.1 GCA_903910585.1 uncultured Verrucomicrobiota bacterium | reverse complement strand
GTGAAGCCCGTCGCCAAGCTGCTCAAGGACGAGAACGACTACGTGAAGGCGCGGGCGGTGTGGCTGCTTTCACAAGTGGGCACCGATGGAATCAAGAAGGTCGAAAGCCTGATCAAAGACAAGCAGCCGCAGACTCGTGTCGCGGCTTTCCGGGCATTGCGACGCCAGGGACATAACCTGACACCCAACGCCCGCGTATTGGCCGGAGATCCGTCGCCAGCCGTTCGCCGCGAAGTGGCGTTGGCGATGCGCGACCTCGCGTTTTCCGATTCCAAAGACATCCTACTCGCAGTGGCCCGCGGCTTCGACGGCCAGGACCGGACCTACCTGGAGGCGCTGGGAACCGGCGCAATCGGCAAGGAGTCAGAGTTCTTCAATGCCACCAAAGCAACGCTCGGCCATGCCGACCCGTTTAAGTGGTCCAACCAGTTTGCCTGGCTCGCGTGGCGCCTGCACCCGGCCCAGAGCGTCGCCGACTTCAAGGTCCGCGCCCTGTCCGCCGCGCTCGACGACGCGAATCGCAAACGCGCGTTGACCGCCATCGGCTACAACGCCACGCAAGAAGCCGCAGATGCCATGCTCGAAGTTGCCGCCAAGACCGACAAGGCCGTGAAGGCCGAGGCGCTCTGGTGGCTGCTCAACCGCAAGGATTCCTCGTGGAAGGACTTCGGCGTGAACGGAGCCCTCAAGGCCCGCGGCATCTACGATCCCGACAACGTCGAACTGACCGAGGCGCTCGTCCCGGCCGCCGAGGCACCGAAGTTTGCCGTCGCCGACGTGCTTGCGCTCAAGGGCGACCTGAAGCGCGGCGGCGAGAAGTTCGCCAGCGTATGCTCCAGTTGCCACCGCGTGGGCGACCTGGGCACCGAATACGCCCCGAACCTCACCGGCTGGGCCCGGCGCCAGACCACCGAGGTCTTCGTGAACTCGGTGATCAATCCCAGCGCCGACATCGCGCAGGGATTCAACGGCGCGCAGCTCAAGCTCAAGAGCGGCGGCGAGATCCACGGCCTGGTGCTGTCAGAAGGCGATCCTCTCATCGTGCAGTCCGCCAGCGGCCTCACGCAGACCGTGCCGCGCAAACAGCTCGCCGACCGCAAGGGACTCGGCCGTTCGCTCATGCTCAGCGCTGACCAACTGGGCCTTACCGCCCAGGACGTGGCCGACCTGGCTGCCTGGCTGAAAACCAAATGAACATCCGGCCGGCATTTGCCTCTGTGAGCAGCAGTTGAGCTTTCCAAAACCCCAGTTTCCGAGCCCCACGCGGTTGGGCCTTGCCGCCCTCGGTCTGGCGGCGGCGTGGTTGCATGCCGCGGCGGCGTCTTCCGGCTGGCCGGCGTGGCGCGGACCGCGGGCGAACGGCACTTCACCGGACGCCACGCCACCGGTCACGTGGAGCGAGACAAATCATGTGCGCTGGAAACTGCCGCTGCCGGGCCAGGGACATGCCTCGCCCATCGTTGTCGGCGATCAGGTCATCGTGCTGGTCGCCGCCCCGGTCGGCGAAGCCCAGCCCGCGGTCCATGATTCGGCCCCGGGTGTCCACGACAGCGTGCCGGTCACGCACCGACACCGCTATTCCGTGCTCGCGGTGAGCCGGGCCGACGGACGGGTGCGATGGCAGACCCCAGTGCGCGAGGACTGGCCGCATGAGGGCGGGCACACGACCGGCAGCCAGATTTCCGGCTCACCGGTCACCGACGGCCAGTTCATCTACGCCAATTTCGGCTCCCGCGGCCTATTCTGCCTCGACACCAACGGCATCGTCCGCTGGCAGAAGGACCTTGGCCGGATGCAGACCCTGCATGCGCATGGCGAAGGCAGTTCACCGGTGCTGCACGGCGACCTGCTGTTCGTGAACTGGGATCACGAGGGCGAATCCTTCCTTTACGCCTTCGACAAACGCACGGGCGAAACGCGCTGGAAAGTCCCCCGTGACGAAAAGACCTCGTGGTCCACTCCCCTGTTGGTGGAACAGGACGGGAAAAGCCAGCTCGTCGTCAGCGCGACGAAACGCTTCCGCAGCTACGATCCGGCGGACGGAAAGCTGCTCTGGGAATGCGCCGGCCTCACGGACAACGTGGTCGCGTCGCCGGTCTTCCATCGCGGCCTCGTGATCG
The DNA here is from genome assembly GCA_903910585.1 of uncultured Verrucomicrobiota bacterium. GTDB lineage: Bacteria > Verrucomicrobiota > Verrucomicrobiia > Limisphaerales > UBA9464 > CAIWAH01. Next base: position 6,145 of record CAIWAH010000289.1, on the reverse strand, counting down.
CCGGCAACAGCTACTACACGCAGTCCATGCTGGCGATCCGCCTCGCCGGCGCCCACGGCGACGTGACGGGCACGACCAACGTCGCGTGGTCCATGAAGCGCCTGACGCCCTACGTGGCGTCACCGCTGCTCGCCGGCGACACGCTGTATCACCTGCGGCACAACCAGAACGTGCTCGTGCGCCTGGACCCCTCGACCGGCGAGTTCCGCGGCGCCCCGCTGCGGCTGGACGGCATCCGGGACTTCATCTTCGCCTCGCCGGTGGGCGCCGCCGGGCGTCTCTATGTGACTGGCCGGGACGGCACCACCGTCGTGCTGCGGGAGGACGGCGAGAATGCCACCCTCGCCGTGAACCGCCTGGACGACCGCTTCAGCGCCTCCGCCGCGCTGGTGGACGGCGAACTCTACCTGCGCGGCGAGAAGTCGCTGTATTGCCTCGCCGAGCGGTGAGTCTGCCGGCGGCGGTTCCGGCCCCAAAAACCTTGTCGAAGAATCGGCCTTTCGGCTGCGATGGCTGCGCCATGAACCACCGCGTTTGCCTTTCCCTGATGCTCGGCGCTTCCGTGCTGTCCGGATTCAACCTGACCGCCGCCGATTGGCCGCATTGGCGCGGCCCCAGTCGCGACGGTGTCACCGCGGAATCCGGCTGGAACGACACCTGGCCGGCCGACGGCCCACCGGTCGCGTGGAAGGCCAAAGTCGGCCTCGGTTACTCGTCGTTCGTCGTTGCCGGCAGCCGGGCCTACACGCTCGGTCACGCGGACAATGCCGACACCGTGTTCTGCTTCGACGCCGATTCAGGAAAAACCGTCTGGAAGCATTCCTATCCGGCCGAGCTCGGCGACAAATACTTCGATGGCGGCACCACCGGCACCCCGACGACCGACGGCGACCGGGTCTATTCGCTGAGCCGCTGGGGCGATCTGTTCTGCTTCGAGGCGGCCACCGGCAAGGTGGTATGGTCGAAGAACATCCAGCAGGAGACTGGCGCCCGCGTGCCCGAGTGGGGCTTCGGCGGCGCGCCGCTGGTCTCCGGAAACCTGCTGATCCTGAACGTGGGCGACGCCGGCGTGGCGGTGGACAAGGCCACCGGCAAACTCGCGTGGAAGTCTGCACCCAAGAGCGCGGGTTATTCGACGCCGCTGCCGGTGACTCTGGCTGGAAATTCGCTGGCACTCCTTGCTTCCGCGCAATCCTACGTCGCCGTGGACCCCGCCACCGGCCACGAAGCCTGGCGCGCCAAATGGGTGACCCAATACGAGGTGAACGCCGCCGATCCGATTGTGAAGGACGACCGCATGTTCCTCTCGACCGGCTACGGCAAGGGCGGCGGCCTGTTCAAGCTGGGCGCGGGCGAACCGGAACTCAGGACCAAGGTCAAGGCGCTCCGCACGCAGATGAACGCCGCAGTGCTGCACGGCGGGTTTCTCTACGGGGTGGACGGCGACACGACGGAGAAGGCCTCGCTCAAGTGCGTTGATTTCGCCACCGGCACCGAGAAATGGGTGCATCCCGGGTTCGGCTCGGGCGGCGTCATCGTCGCGGATGGCAAACTGATCGCCCTGAGCGGCACCGGCGAACTGCTCATCGCGCCGGCCAAGCCTGACGGGTTCGCCCCCACCACCCGCGCGCAGGTGCAGGGCGGCAAATGCTGGACCGCTCCGGTGCTGGCCAACGGCCGGCTGCTGACGCGGAATTCCAAAGGCGACGTCGTGTGCGTGGACTTGCGCGCAAAGTGACAAATCCGAGTTTGGCCCAGAATCCTTGATGCTGACCGTCCGAAAGAACTTCCCCACCTCGCAAATGAACCTTGCCGCCCTTGCTCCCGACCAGCGCCGAGCCCTGCTGGATCTCGCACTGCTCACCCAGTATGCCGACGGACATCTGGCCGCGGTGGAAGACGAACGTATCCGGAAGCTGCTCGCCCAACTGGGCTTAGCCGACGAATCGGCCGCCCGGGAATACGACGCCGCCGCGGGCCGGATTCGCCGCCTCGCCGGCAATCCGTCCGAGACGGCCGAACAGATCGGCATCTTGGCGGGGAAGTTCACGGACCACGGTCAGCGGGCCGGCGTTTTGGAGATCCTCGGCCGTTTGGCCGAAAGCGACCGGCATATCTCCGCCGGCGAAACGGATCTGCTGGCCGCCATCCGGGACGCGTTGCAACGCTGAATCCCAGCGCAGGCCCCGAGCTCCGCGTCAGTCCTCGGGCCGCTCCCCGCTGGGCGCCATCTTCACGATCCTGGGATCGAAGCGGCCGAGGGTTTCCACCAGGTCGCTTTGGGCCGCCATGACCTGTTCGATGTCCTTGTAAACCATCGGCACCTCGTCGAGGCCGGCGCTGATGAGATGGACGCCACGGTCCTTCAGCACGCGGTTGACCTTGTCCCACTCGAACGATTCCAACGCCTTTTTGCGGCTCAGCACGCGGCCGGCGCCGTGGGAAGCCGAGGCGAGGGACTCCGGATTGCCCTTTCCCCGGACCAAGTAGCCCGGCGAGGCCATGGAACCGGGAATGATGCCGAGCACGCCCGCGCCGGCCGGCGTTGCGCCCTTGCGATGCACCACCACCTCGCGTTCCTCGCCCGCGATCAGGTGGCGCTCCTTCCAAGCGAAGTTGTGGTGGTTCTCAACGTCGAGGGCGACCTCGCAGCCAAGATGTTCGGCAATGTGCCGGTGAATGAGGGCGTGATTGGCGGCCGCGTATTGGCCCATCAGTTCCATGGCCGCCCAGTATTCCTGGCCCTCGGCTGAATCCAGCGGCAGCCAGGCGAGGTGCTTCAGTTCCTTGGGCAGCTCCGCATGGCATTCGAGCGCCAGGGCCGAGTAATGCTCGCAGACGGCCGCTCCGGTGCCACGGCTGCCGCTGTGGCTGAGCAGGGCGACATACTGGCCGGGCGCCAGGCCGCCAATCGGCTGCTCGGTGACAAAGGTGCCGAATTCAACGAAGTGATTGCCGCTCCCGCTGGTGCCCAACTGCTGCCAGGCGCGGTCGCGATTGGCCCGGGTGATCGGGCTGACAGACCAGTCGGCATCCATAACCGGGTGCTCGCGTGGAGCTTCAAAGCGGGCGCCGATGCCGAAGCGGGTTTCGCCTTCGATGGCCCGGACCAGCTTTTCCCGTTTCCGGTCCAGATCCCGCAGCGGCCAGTCGAGCACGGTCAGCTTCATCCGGCAGGCGATGTCCACGCCGACCGCGTAGGGAATCACCGAGCCCGCGGTGGCCAAAACGCCGCCGATTGGCAGGCCATAACCGACATGGGCATCCGGCATCAGCGCGCCCGCGACGCTGACCGGCAACTGGCAGGCGCGCGCCATCTGGTTCTGCGCCTCCGACTCGAGGTTGGAACCCCATTGGCGCCACTTCGCCTTTGCTTCCTGGATGGTCCGGGGAGAACGCAGCAGGGCCTGCGCAAACGGGCCGCGCAACGGGTCTTCCGCATGCCGGTCGGGGTGCTGCACCAAGGATTCCAGCTCCGTGCGCAAGGCGGACTTGTCCAGTCCCTTGAGGATGTAGCGGGTGATGAACTCGAGTCCGCGGCGCATGGCTTCGCCCGGCGGGACACCGAGCCGGATGAGGTCCTGTTGGTTCACGGCGCCAACGGTTTACTAAAGGCGGCTTCCGGTCGAACCGATAACCAGACAGCCCGTGCGACGGGCGAACACGAAGTAACCATGTTTGGCATCTGGGCGCAGAACCGACAATCCGCTTTAACAATGAGCAGTTATGACAAGCACGACGAGCGCGATGGCACAGCGGCTGGCAGAAGCTCCCGAAGCAATGCCCGCCTGGCTCCGCGGCGTGGTGATTGTCGGCGTGATGACCCTGCTGGCCTTGGGCATGACTCCCGATGGCGGACGGCACATCCGGGCCACCGCGTTGGAGAACAACGCCAAGCTGGTCCTCGCAGCGGGTCTCGGCATGGTCACGGCCGGCCGGTTCATGGCTCGCCGGGTTCCGGCCGACGCCTGACATTTCGCCTTTCCCAAACCGGCGGCGGCACCGCCTTCAGCGGGGATCCCCTCCCCCAACTCCTCCCTCACTGGTGCCAGCCGCCGTTTTCCTTTTTCCCCGACCCGTCGTTTGAGCTATACGCAACGCCAATACCGGCGGTTGCCCCGGGTGCAACCTGCCCTTGAACGCCTGAATCATGGATACCCCCAAGCCTTCGCTGCTGCATCTCGGAGAACTGTCCATCGCCATCGTGGACGATGATCCGCTGGTGTGTGAGATGATCGGCGGCTTTTTCGCCGAAAAGGCGCGCTTTGCCCAGGTGCTGACCTTTCAGGATGCCAAATCGGCGTTCGGCCCGCTGGCCCGGCGCCACGTGGATGTGGCCCTGATCGACCTTTATCTGCAGGGCGATTCCGGCCTGCATTGCATCCGCCGCCTCGCCAAGAACCGCAACGCCGGCCTGATCATCGCCTACACGAGCAGCGAGGAGCCGAAAATGATCGAACGCGCGCTTCAGGAAGGTGCGCACGGCTATGTGCTGAAGGCGGAGAAGCTGCCCGTGCTGCTGGACAAGGTTCAGCGGGCGATGGCCGGAGAACCGGCCCTTTCCGCGGCGGTGACCAAGACCCTGATCGGCCGTCTTGTTTCCCAGGGGCCCAACCGCGCCCGCCTTGACCAGTTGACTTCCCAGGAGAACCGCGTGTTGGCGTTGACCGCCGACGGACTTGCCTGCAAGGCGGTGGCCGAGAAGCTCGGACTGAGCGTCAACACGGTCTATCTCTACAACAAGCGCATCCTCAAGAAGCTGGGAGTTGCCACCCGATTGGCGGCCGTGCAGCTCTTCCGCGAAGCCCAGGCGGCAGCCGCCAGCGTTGACTGACGATTGGCGACGGCCCATTGCGATGAACCTGCCATCTGAGATCCATGCCGGCTTGGAAAGCCTGGTTGAGGAATTGGGTAAAACCACCGTCAACCGGGCATTGCAGATGTTCCTGAGGGATTTCCCGGTCCAGATTCAAGAACTTCGCCGGGCGGCCGATGGCAACGACCATGCCGAATTCAAGCGGATGGCCCACAACCTGAAAGGACGTTGCGGAATGCTTGCCCTCAAGACATTGCGCGAACGGACCTACGCCGTTGAACTCTCCCACCAGGGTCCTACGGCAGGGCAACGGCAGGCATTGATTTCGGCTATGGAAGCCCATTATCAGGAGCTTTCCACCGGTTTGGCCGCCTACCAGACCGAATTGGCTACCCGCCCCGCCTGAGCCGTCGGTTGCCACCTACGGCAATCACCTGACAAAGAGGGCGTTTCGTTCGATTTCCCGAAGAAAAGCGGGGTTACCCACCTCGGCAACCGCCAATCGGGCGCAGTCAGAATTGGGTAGGTCTCGAATCACCATAACCAGCGTTGGCTTCTGGTTGGGAGGGCATTCCACGCGAAAGCTGGAATCGCTATGAAGACCAAGGACTCGGTCAAAACCTTCGGGGCCCGGCTCACGCCGATCGCCGCCACCCTCTCACTCCTCCCACTCTGCGCGACCGCCCAGACACCCCTGGATGTCGCATTGGACGTCAAGGCAACGGTCGCCTCCAGCTCACCGGTCATCACCCTGAACTGGCCGGCCGTCAGCGGACCCCGGGATCCAGTTTATGTCACCCGGACCGAACTGACGGCTACCGGTCGCGGTTCTTCCACCGTTTTCACGTTGGCCACAAACAGCACAAGCCTCAGCGACGCCACCGCAATGGTCGGAAAGCGTTATGAGTATGTCGTCAGCCAGCAATATTACTTTAGCGGGTCAACTCGGATAGTTCGGCGAGCAAGCCTCACATCAGGCGCGGAGGTTCCGCTGACCGAAAACCGTGGCCGCGTGCTGATGCTGGTGGACAACACAATGTCCTCATCCCTCTCCGGTGAGTTGGAGACTCTCAACGACGACCTCTCGCTGGACGGCTGGGTCGTGGTCCGCAAAGACGTGGCCCGAATGACCGTCTCGCCAGACGACCTGAGCTCCGCAGCCAAAGTCGCACGCACGGCCGAACTGGCGGCGGTCCGGAGCGCGGTTGCGTCGTTCTACTCGGCTGACACCGCAAATTCCCGCGCGGTCATCATCATCGGTCGCGTGCCGGTGCCCTACAGTGGAAAGATCATGCCGGACGGCCACACCGACCACAATGGGGCCTGGCC
>CAIWAH010000288.1 GCA_903910585.1 uncultured Verrucomicrobiota bacterium | reverse complement strand
GGCGTCGCTCCATCAGGGTTTCCCCCATTGTGAAAAATTCTCGACTGCTGCCACCCGTAGGTGTCTGGACCGTGTCTCAGTTCCAGTGTGGCTGGTCGTCCTCTCAGACCAGCTACCCGTCATCGCCTTGGTGGGCCGTTACCCCGCCAACTAGCTGATAGGCCGCAAGCTTATCAGAAGGCGCCAAGCCGTTACCGGTCCTCAGCTTTACTTGGGGTTGCCCCCAAGACCATTTGGAATTAGCGCACCTTTCAGCGCGTTATGCCAATCCTTCCGGAAAATTGCTTACGTGTTACGCACCCTTTCGCCACTGCTTTGTCCAAATATTGCTACCTGAACAAAACCGTTCGACTTGCATGTCTTATCCACGCCGCCAGCGTTCGTTCTGAGCCAGAATCAAACTCTCCATTAAAATAAAACGTTGGCTACTGCTTTTGTCGCACATTTCCAAATTCAAAGAGCAAAAAGACTTCCCAAACGATTTACCGTTTAGGTCTTCTCGTTGTCCGACCTTTCGTCGAAGCGCGGAAAGAAATACTTTCAGGCCCCCAACCTGTAAAGCCCTTTCCAAAAGTTTTTTCAGGGACGGTCAATTGGGGGGAGGGGGAACCTGCTCGGTTTTAGTCGTTTCCTTCAAAAGTGGGTGGCGACGACGCCTTGGCTTGAGCGTCCAAATGTTCCAGCTCTATGCTCCAAAGCTTACAAGGCAGCATGTCACAACCGTCTGAAGCGTTCTTTGCAGGGGTCATTGAGGGATTTTACGGCCCCCCTTGGAGGCATTCCCAGCGCACGGAGCTCTTTGGCCTCATGGAGAAGTGGGGGTTGGGCGCCTACTTCTACGGACCCAAGGATGACCTTCGCCACAGGACCATTTGGCGCGAGACATATCCTGAATCAGAGGCAGCGCGGCTGGTGGAGGTGATCGCAGAGTGTAGTCGGCGCGGGCGAACCTTTTACTACATGCTTGGGCCGGGGCTCGACCTCCGCTTCGCCAGCGGGTGCGATCGTGATCGGCTTAAAGCCCGGTTCGGACAACTGCTTAGCCTGGGCTGTAGGAACTTCGCGCTGCTATTCGATGACATTCCCGACCGCATGGATCCTTTGGACCTAAAACGGTTCGGCTCGTTTGCTTCTGCACAATGCGATGTCGCAAATGAACTGTTTCATTGGGTTCGCGGCCAGCATGCAACGTCCCGGTTCTTGTTCTGCCCAACCCCTTACTGTGGACGCATGGCTGAATGCCGGCTGGGTGGGACAGGCTACCTCGAGACGGTGGGCCGGGAACTGCTCCCGGAGATCGGCGTTTGCTGGACCGGTCCGGAAATCATTTCGCGGGAAATTTCGGTGCCACATGTCCGCGAGCTTCGGCAGCTGCTTCGGCGCGCGCCGGTGATTTGGGATAATCTTCACGCGAACGACTACGACGGTCGTCGTATCTTCCTCGGCCCGTATTCTGGGCGTCCGGCCGAGTTGCGCCGGGAAGTTGCCGGTCTGCTGACGAATCCGAACACCGAATATCCGGTCAATTATCCGGCACTTCGAACGTTCGCGGAGTTCGTCAACCACGATGGCGAATGGAATCCGCGAGCGGCTTACACGCAGGCGCTTGCCGAGTGGTTGCCGCGCTTTGCAACCGTCGGCCAGCCGATTGCAGCAGCAGACCTCAGCCTGTTTGGCGATGCCTGTTATCTGCCCTACGAGGATGGTCCCGCGGCCGTGGACCTCTTCATGGCGTTGCGGCGTCTGCTCGCCACGGAATCGGCCCGTTGGACGCCGGAGCTGATCGGAGCTTTCCGCGAGCCAGCGACCCGCCTCCGAGACTTCTGTTCCCGCACCGCTGAATTGCAAGACCGAGCCCTTTTTGCCGCCCTCAGCCGCCGGACCTGGGAGCTCCGTGAGGAACTCGATTTGTTGCTGACCTACGTGCGCACCAAAGAAGCGGACCCTCACGCGCCGGCGATCTCCGACTTCCATCTGCCCGGCACCTATCGCGGCGGCTATGTGGCGCGGTTGCAACAGTTGCTGCGGCAGCGGCCGGACGGTGTGTTTGAGCCAAGTCTGGTGCAGCAGGACACATTTTAGGAATCTTTTCGCCCGGTATGCCTGAATTCACCCTACGCGATGCCCGGCCCGGCGACGAAGCCGGCGCCTACCACGTCTGCCTCAAGACCGGTGACTTCGGCGCGGACGGCGCGCCGTTCTACCGCGATGACCCCGACGCCTTGGGCCGCATCTTCGTCGGGCCGTATATCGCCTACGAACCGGACTTCGCCCTGATTCTCGAAGACGCCGGGGGCATCTGCGGCTACGCGTTGGGAGCGATTGATTCGCGGACCTTTTACGACCGCTACGAGCGCGAATGGCGACCAAAGCTTTGCGCGCAGTTTCCCATGCCCACCGGCGACCCGGCGAACTGGACCCGTTCGCAGGTGGTCCACAGTTGTTATCACCAGCCCGATTACTTCTGTCCCGAACCCTACGTCGAATACCCGGCGCACCTGCACATCGACCTGCTGGAGCGTGCTCAGGGCCACGGCTTCGGCCGCCGGATGATGGAACAGGTCATGGACCGCCTGCGCCAACGCGGCGTGCCCGGCGCGCATCTCGGCGTGGCGATGCGGAATCGCCGCGCGTTCGGCTTCTACGACCGGCTCGGTTTCCGGGAACTCGCCCGTGTCGGCCCGGAGCCAGACGGCTGCGTTTATCTCGGCCGGAAACTCTGAAACCCAACCGGGAGATGAATCTGGAAAACAAGAAGACAGGAAAACAAGCAGACGGGATGAAGGTCCCGCTCTTGTTTTCTCCTCTTCCCGTTTTCCTGCCTTCCTGATTTCACGATGACCGCCCTCACCGACTTCCTGAATCGCCGCGTGGTGCCGCCGCTGAACGCGGTGAGTGACAACACCTACCTGTCCGCCATCCGCGCCGGAATGGTCGCGGTGTCGCCGCTCACCATCCTCGGAGGGCTGTTCATGGTGATCGCCTATTTGCCGGTGCCGGGCTGGGAGAACTTCATCAAGAACTACCTGAATCTGCTGCAGTTCCCTGTCACGGCGACCTTCGGATTGCTGGCGGTATTCGTCAGTTTCGCCGTGGCCTATGACCTCGGCACGCGGCTGAAACAGGACGCCCTTTCCAGCGCCGCGATCTCCACGCTGTGCTTCCTGCTGCTCCAATTGAAGCTCACCGACGGTCCGGAGCCGGAGCAAATCCTCGACATGCATGGACTCGGTTCGGCGGGCCTGTTCACGGCCATCTTGGTCGCGCTGGTCTGCGTGCCGGTGCAGCGGTTCTTCACCGAGCGCAACCTCGTCATCAAACTCCCGGCCAGTGTGCCGCCGGTGGTCTATGAGTCCTTCGCGTCGCTCGTCCCGATGGCGTTCCTGCTGGTGCTGTTCTGGGTGATCCGGTTCGTGCTGGGCGTGGACGTCAACACGCTGATCCAGACCGTGTTCAAGCCGCTCGTGTTCGCGCTGAACACGCTGCCGGGCATCCTCGATTACGCCTTCCTCGTCACGCTGCTCTGGTCCGTCGGCATCAACGGCGACAACGCGATGGACGCCATCGTTGCGCCCATCTTCCTGCAATACCTCGGCGACAACGTGGCTGCCGTCGCCGCGGGCAAACCGATGCCTTACGTCACCGCGCTGGGCTTCTTCACGTCCTTTGTCAACGTGGGCGGCACCGGCGCCACCATCGCGCTCGCGCTGGTCATGCTGAACTCGAAGGAACCCGGCTACCGCAAGGTCGCCCGGCTGTCGTTGCCGACGCAGG
>CAIWAH010000287.1 GCA_903910585.1 uncultured Verrucomicrobiota bacterium | reverse complement strand
GGGCGAGCCACCGCGCAGTTCCGGGCCGCTCGGCGCAGTGGGTTTTTCGCCGGCTGGCTCCCGACTTCTGGTTGCCGGGGCGGACGGTCTGGTCCGAATTTTCCCGATTCCCGACCTGCATGCGCCGATGCCCGCCTGGTTTCCGGACCTGCTGGAATGGGTCGCGGCGGAGGCTCCCGACCCGGAGCGGCTGAACCGGCTCCGGTGCGTCATCCGCGAGGGCGATCCGGCCGCGCCGTGGAACGTCTGGGCGCGGGGACGGCTCGAACCGCCCGGAATGTAATCGGGCTGCTGCCTTCGGCCCTGCGCCTCAGTTCGTGGCAGGGAGACGGAAAAATCCTGCAACCTCCGTTCCGATCTCCGTTTTTCCACTGAAGACCCGGCCTGTAGCTGGCGCGCCCGCGCAGACCGCCGGCCTACCGGGAACCACACCGTATGAGACACTCCGAACATCCGGGCAACTTCTGGCGAACGATCACCAGGAACCAGGCTCCCTTCGCGGGGCTGCTGACCGCCCTGTTCTTCCTGCTCCTGGCGTTCGCACCGGCACCGGCCACCGCCCAAGCCCTCCAGTTTGCCACCACCTTCGGCGGGTCCGGCAGCGATACGGTGTTCGCCGTCACCCACCACGAAGAGTTTTCCTACGTCGCCGGCCGGACCACTTCGGCCGACTTCCCGGTGACGGATGGCTCCACCTACCGGGGCGACCCCGGCGAAACCGGCGACATCTTTGTGGCCAAGCTCAATGCCCAGGGCCAGATCGTCGCGGCCACGCTGCTGGGCGGTTCCGGCTCCGACTTCGCCAACGGCATCGCCATCACGGACGGCCCGGGCGTGCCCAACGGCAACGGCGGCGAGACCTTTCCCAAGGTCATCACCATCTCCGGCTGGACCGGCTCGACCGACTTCCGGACGCTGAATCCCATCCAGGCGGCCAATGGCGGCAAAACCGACGCGGTCATCGCGCAGTTCGACCTGAGCCTGAACCTGCTCTTCAGCACCTACCTGGGCGGCGCGGAAGACGACCAGTTCTCGGGGCTCACCCCCATCGTCAACAACGTCGGTGACGACGACCTGATGTTCTTCGGGTTCACCACTTCGACCGATTTCCCGTTCCCCACCCCGAACGCCGCCGATCCGACCACCACGGTCAAAAACCTGACCACCAACGCCGACGGCCTGCTCGTCCGGATGAACCGGGATCGCACCCTGCCCATGGCCAGCCTGCTGCGCCGCACCAGCAGCGGCAACGGCACTCAGAACGAGGTCATTCTCGGGGGCACTTCCGGCCTAACGATTCCGGGATCGGGCTTCGACCCAGCTCAATACGAACTCTATGTGACCGGGTGGACCGACAACGACTTCTTCCGTCACAGCTCCGACCCGACCGGCTCCGGCAAGCGCATCTTCCTCACCGAGATCAATCCGGAAACCGGCGGGCGCATCTACAGCGGCGTGCTCGGCGGCTCCGGTGATGACATCGGCCAGGCCGTGGCGATCACCGCCCACGGCGTGGTGGTGCTGGGTCAGACGACCTCGACCGACCTGCCCAATGCCCAGCCGCTGTTCCAGTCGGCACCGGGCGGCGGCACCGAGGCCGTGCTGGTTGGCTGGCAACACCTGCCGTCGGGCGTCCCGCTCTTTGCGCGGCCGGCTTACGTCGCTTATCTCGGCGGCACCGGCGAGGACAGTGGGCGCGCCCTGTCCGCGGCGTTTGGACCGCAGTTCCCGCAATCCCAAGTCGCGGAGCACCTGCACTTCGCCGGCGTCACCGGCTCCGCGAACCTGCCCCTGTTGCCGACACCGCAACACCCGCCCGCGCAGGCGACCTACGGCGGCGGCGCCACCGACGGCTTCTTCGGCCGCCTGGCCGTGAAGAAGAATCCGGAGTCCACCGGCCCAGTGCTGCTGCTGGAGGCGAAGGATCTGACCTTCGATGGCGGCACGGATGACGACGCCTTCACCAGCCTGGCGGCGGTGCGGGGCGACGGGACGGATTTTGAGGGAATTGCGGGCGGTGCGGTCCAGATCGTGGCCGCCGAAGCCAACGGGCAAATACAACGGGCCATGACCCGTCGTGAACGGGCGAAGGTTAATTACTACGGCAAAGGTTCCCGCGCCGCCGACCTCGCAGTGGTCGCACGGCCCCGCGGACCGTTGACTCCCGGAGTGGAAGAGGTCCTGGTTCTGGTCGTCACCAACAAGGGATCCATCCTGACGGAACGGATGGTGCTCGGAGTCGTCCCGGATCAGGTCCTCGGCGTGGGAATTTCCGCCGAAATCATCCGCGGAACCGTGCGCGGACAACCTGATGGCCTGCTGGCTCGGGACAACGACGGGAGATTTCTCCTGGGCGAGCTCAAACTGGCACAGGGGGCTTCCATCGAGATCGAAGTCACGGTCAAGAGCCTACCGGCCGCCATGCAGTCCACCCCTCCCGCCGTGGGTCTCACCGTTGGGGTCTTCGACCGGGGGGGATCTGTCCCCGACGAAAACCCGCAGGACAATTCCATCGTCGTAAACCTGCCCGTCACCGTTTCACCCGACCTCTTCATCGAACGGACTCTCGTCCTGCTGAATCCCGTCACCGCGAATCCCCGGCAGGTCCGTTATGAGTTCCGGGTCAGCAATGTCGGCACCCGGACCGCTGAGCTCGTGAAAATCCTTCTGACGGGCGTAAACCTCAGGAACGTCACCTACACGTTGGCGTCCGAATCGGCGAACGTGGGGCAGCTGGATGACCCCACACCCGTTCAAGTCTCCTATGGAAACCTCGAGAAGGGACAGAGCGTCGTGATTGTGGTTGTCGGTGAACTCCTCCGCCCCAGCGAGGAAACCCGGTTGACGGCACGCGGCACGGCGGCGGACGAATTGAACACGGAGAACAACACGGCGACTGGCGAGACGGAGGCGACCCCGATGCCAGATCTGACGGTGCTGATGCAACCTCGCCCCCCGTTGACGCACGACCGGGAAGAAGTGCTGACCTTGGTCATCACCAATCAGGGAACCGGACCGGCTTCCGGGATCCTGCTGACCATTCGTCCCATTACCTTCACCGACCAGGGAGATCCCAAGGACATCACCGCCGACATCGCCCGGATCACCTTCAATGGCACGCCGCTCAGCCAAGTTCCCGGTCAACTGACGCATACCATCAGCCTTGGGGAACTGGAGCTCGCTCCGGGTGCCTCGATCGAGATCGACGTGGCCCTGAAGAGCCGGCCGGAGGCGCTGACACAGTCCCCACCCGCAGTGCATCTTTCCACGGTGGTGGACAGCCGCGAGAACGACGCTGACGAGACGAACAACATCCGGTTCTTTGTGGTTCCGGTGGAGGTGCCAGCGCGGGACTCCGACTTTGACCTGGGCTTTGACTTGCCCCTGGTCCCGGTGCCCGCCGCCATGCCGTTCAGTTTCATCGTGCGGATCGGAAACGAGGGGGACGCTGGCACCCCTGTCGTGACCCTGTTCTTCCCCCCCAACCTGGAGGTCACAGCGCCCCCACCGTGTGAGCAGTTCAGTGAGGACGAGGCCTGGGTCATCAACGCGTTCTACGAGCTATATGGGCGGTATCCCACCACGCTGGAACTCGCAGAGGAGTTGCTGCGCATCCAGAGCACCGGCAACCGCCAGGCGACCGCCCAAGCACTGCTCAACTCCGCTGAACACCTTAAAGTCGTGGTCAACCAGCTTTACCTGGCATTGCGGGGAACCCCACCCACGGAAGCCGAACTGGCCTCGGCGGTATTGAGGCTTCAGGCGGGCGCACAGGTGGGTGTGCTCGCGTTGGAAATCCTGTCGGCCCTGCCGGCCACCCCCGCCGAAGTGGTCACCCGGGTGGAAACCGACAAGGCGTTCCTCGGCGAGCCGCTCGAGACGATGGAAGAGCGGGTTCGGGAAGCGATGCTGCAGCCTGGTTTCAATCTCGAAGACTACCTGCGGGACGCCGTCACCCCGGACTTGGTCGACGCCTGGGTGCCGGACTTGACCCTGGAGGAGTTGATCGCGCTCAACGGTCCCCAGTCGATCTACCGGTGCGAACTGGACGAAGTGCCCGCCGGGGGACTGGTGGAGCTGCCGTTCCGGGTCAACCCGCTGCATCCGGGTGTTTACGTGCTGGCGGCGGAGGTCAAAGGCGAACAGCCCGATCCAAAGCCGGAGAACGACCAAGTGATGGTGCCGGTGCAGGTCATCGGCGGGCAGGATTTCGGCGACGCCCCCGCCCTGGGCATGAACCCGGCGTTGTTGCCGCCGATTCTGGGCACCTATCCCGTGCTCGCCGCCGACAACGGGGCGCGGCACCAGGTCAATCCGGACATCGGACTGGGCAACCTCGCCGACGCGGAAAACGACGGCCAGCCGCACATCTATGGCTTGGGAGACGACAGCACCATCGCCGCCACGGATGATGAGGACGGGGTCCAGTTCCTCAGCCCGCCGGTGGTGGTGTTTCCGGGCGTCGGCGGTCCGACCCCGTTTCCGGCCGTCATCGCTCCGGCGCTCGGCCGGGCCGGCGATGAAGCCAAGCTCAACGTGCAGGTGCGGGCGCCCGCGGTGGCGGTAGTCCGCCTGAATGCCTGGGTGGACTTCAACCGCGACGGTGACTGGGCTGATGCCGGCGAACAGGTCATCGCCAACAAGGTCGTGTCGGCGGGCGTGACCCAGTTCAGTTTCGTGCTTCCCGTGGGCACGGAGTCCGGCCTGAGCTATGCCCGTTTCCGGCTGTCCTCGGCCGAGACGCTGGTCTCGACCGGTCCGGCCCCGGATGGCGAGGTGGAGGATCACCTGGTGCTCCTCGGGCCGCTGGAGCGCGGTGACGCCCCGGCCCTCTACGGCGACGCGCCCCACCTGTTTCCGCCGAATCCGGTGGCCTTCCTCGGGGCCGCCGTGGATCCGGACGGCGTCCAACCCTCCGCCGACGCGCGCGCCGACGACACCGACGCCGACGGCGACGACGAGGATGGCGTGACCGGCATTGGCCCGTTCTTCGCCGGCGTGGACAGCTCGCTCACCATCACCGCGAGCCGGGCGGGTTTCGTGGACCTGTGGCTGGACTACAACGGGGTGAACGGCTTCGAGGCGAACCCGGCGACGCCCGATCCGACGGAATACGTGAATGCCAGCATCCTGGGCCTGCCGGCCGGGGCGTTGCCTGCGCCGTTCCCGGTCAACCCAGGTTCCAACCTGATCCGGTTCCACGTGCCGAACCAGCTGGTCGCGGGGCTGTCCTTCCTGCGGGTGCGCTACACCTCCATGGCCATTACCAATCTGGGGCCGGCCAACCTCGCGCCCGACGGCGAGGTGGAGGATTACCGTGTGCAGCTGTATCCGCTCGCGCCCGATTTCGGCGACGCGCCTGACGGTCTGGCCCAGCCGGGGTATCCGACCTTGCGTGCCAACAATGGCGCGTCCCACCTCGTCACGGAGGACCGCTTCTTCCTCGGCCAGCGGGTGGATGTGGAGCCGGACGGCTTCCCCAGTGCCGACGCTCTGGGCGACGACCGGGACAACGGCCTGGAGAATCCCGCCAACCCGGAACCGGACGACGAGGAGGGCGTGCGCTTCCTCACGCCGCTCACGCCCGGCCAGCCGGCCAGCGTGCAGATCGTGGTGACGGCGCAGACACCCGGACCGGCGTTTGTGAACGCCTGGGCGGACTTCAACGCTGACTTCGACTGGGCGGACGCCGGCGAGCAGGTGCTGGCCAACGCCCCGATGGTGAACGGCACCAACGTCGTGACCATCGCGGTGCCGGCGGGAGCACGGCCGGGGAACACCTACGCCCGCTTCCGCCTCACGCGCGACCAGGGCACCGGGTTTGCCGGCGTCGCCACCAGCGGTGAGGTCGAGGACTACCTCGTGACGGTGGCCGAACCGGCCGGCGAACTGCGGGTGGACTCCATCGTCCAGGTGGGCAGCGACGTGGAACTGCGCTGGGACGGCAACGCGGTGCTGGAATCGGCGCCGACCCCGGCCGGTCCCTGGACCCCGGTGACCGGAGCCACCAGTCCCTTCCGCGCGGCGGTGGGAGCAACGGCGACGCGGTTCTACCGGCTCATCCGACCGTAGAAGCTCCGGTCACGATCTCCAGTTCACTCGCCCCGCGGCCGTTGGGCCACCGGTCGTGCGGGAAAGCGGGCGTATTCCCCGGTGTATCCAGCGCCAACTTTCCCGTATCGTCCGGGGGTGACGATTGCCGAACTGCACGCGAACGAAGAGCTCCGCCGCCATGAGTTTCCCGTCTGCCGGGAGAAGATTTACCTCGCCCATGCCTGCGTGTGCCCCCTGCCCCGCCGGGTCGCGGAGGCCATGTCGGCCCGGATAAACGCCGCCCAACTGAACGATCAGGAAGCCAGCCTCCCGCCCAACTACATCGCGGACACCCGACGCCTGGCCGCTGCCGCCATCCAGGCACAGCCGGAAGAGGTCGCGTTCGTCGGCCCGACTTCGACCGCACTGAGCTACCTTGCCGCCGGGCTCAACTGGCGCAAGGGGCACAACGTCGTGGTGTATCAGGACGATTATCCGTCCAACGTGTATCCGTGGATGGCGCTCGAGGAGCGGGGCGTGGAGGTTCGTTTCGTTCCTGCAAAGGAACTGGGACGAATCCGGCTGCTGGACGTCCAGTTCACCGTGGACACGAATACCAAAGTGGTCGCCCTCGCGAGCTGCCACTTCCTCGGCGGCTGGCGGCTGAATCTCGACGCCATCGGCAAATGGCTCCGCGCCCAGAACATCCTGTTCTGCGTGGACGGCATCCAGACCTTGGGCGCCTTCCCGACCCTGGCCCCGCATTTCGACCTGATGGCCGCCGATGCCCACAAGTGGCTCCTGGGTCCCTGCGCCGCCGGCATCATGTATGTCCGGCGCGAAGTGCAGGAGGTGCTCAAGCCGATCGTCCACGGCTGGCACAATGTGAAATGCCCCGGCTTTGTCACCCAGGACTCACTGGAACTGCGGCGCGATGCCCGCCGTTATGAGGCCGGAACCCATAACCTGATCGGCCTTGCCGGCCTGCGGGCGGCCTTCGCGCTCATGGAGGAAGTGGGCATCGAAAACATTGCCCGGGAACTGGCCCGAAAACGGACTTGGCTGGCACCGGCACTCGCTTCGAAGGGTTACGAAGTGCTCAACCCCGAAACGCCGGCGGAAAACACCGGGGCAATGGTCACGTTCACGCGGGACGGGGACAACCTCGCGGCGCTCCATTCGAAGTTGGAGGGCAACGGCATCGTGACCTCCCTCCGCCAGACCCGCGACGGCCGCCAGTGGCTGCGCCTCAGCCCGCACTACTACAACACGGATGCTGAGCTGCATCGCGCCATCGAGCTGCTCTGACGGCACTCTGGCTGCCAACAACCGGAGGCCGACCGCAGTCTGACCACGCACGGGCCATGTTTGCTAGGCTTTGACGGCGTGGTGCTCGATGGCACTGACCAATCCATCGAGAGTGTGGCTGCGGGCCTCGATGGTCGGCGACAGCCCGAGGGCTGCCAGCGCCTTGGTGGTTTCCGGGCCTATGGAAGCGGTCTTCAGTGCCGGAAACTTCTCCAGCAATGACGGCAAATCGAACCGGGCATGAAAGTTCTGCACCGTGGAGGCGCTGGTGAATGTGATCCAGTCCGCACCGCCCGCGAGCATTCTCGCCGCCGTGCCGCTGCGATCCTCCGTTTCCGGGACGGTCTGATAGCACGCCACGTCATCCACGATGCCGCCCAGTTCCTCGAGTTTGGAGACCAGCTCCGGGCTGCCGACCTCTGCCCGCACGCAGAGCAGGCGCAGGTTTTCGACGTTTTCGACCGCCCCGATGGCCTTGGCAACCTTGGCTGCCACAAACTCCTCGGGCATGGCGTCCACGCGGAGATGCAGCTCCTTCAATTTGGCCGCCGTCGCCGGCCCCACGGCCGCCAAGCGGACCATGCCCAGGGCGCGAACGTCATCGAAGGCCTTGAAGAAATACTCGAAGAACTTGGTGACCCCGTTCGGGCTGGTGAAGATGAGCCAGTCATATTCGCCCAATCCCGCCATCGACTCGATCAGCGGCCCGTGGTTGGTCGGCGCCTCGATCCGGATGGTGGGAATTTCCAGGACCTCCGCACCGCGACCGGTCAGGAGGCGGGTTAACTGGCTTGCCTGATCGCGGGTGCGGGTCACCACCACGCGTTGGCCGAACAGGCGTCGCCGCTCGAACCAATCGAGCTTTGAACGCAGGCGCACCACTTCGCCGATCACCGTGATCGCCGGAGCGTTGAAGCCCTGTGCCTCCACTTCATCCGCGAGCTTTCCCACAGTCGTGACCAGCGTGCGCTGGCGACCGGTGGTTCCCCGGTGGATCATCGCTGCCGGCGTGGCCGCGGGCAGGCCGCCCGCGATCAGTTCCGAGGTGATGTGCCGGATCTGCTTCACGCCCATTAACACCACCTTGGTGCCCGGCGCCCGGGCCACGGCCCGCCAGTCCACGCTGGGCGTGCCCTTTTCGGACTGCTCATGGCCGGTAATGACGTGGAAACTGGAGCAGAGGTCGCGGTGGGTCAGCGGAATGCCCGCGTAGTTCGGCACGGCGGTCACCGACGTCACACCCGGGACGACTTCGAAAGGAATGTGGGCTGTCGCGAGCTCTTCCGCCTCCTCACCGCCCCGGCCAAACACGTAGGGATCGCCCCCTTTCAGGCGCACCACGGTCTTGCCGTCCCGAGCCCGGCCCACCAGCAGTTCCATGATTTCCTCCTGTGACACCGGATGACCGCCGTCTCCCTGGGAGCGAACGATCACTTCTGCGCCGGCCGGCGCCAGCCGCAGCAGCTCGGGATTCACCAGCGCATCGGAAATCACCACGTCGGCGCCCGCCAGCAGCTCGGCGCCCCGCACGGTCAGCAAACCCGCGTCACCCGGTCCGGCACCGACGAGATACACAATACCCTTCGACTTCATTTGGTCCGGGCAGCGTGACGGAGCGGCACCGTGGGGCCAAGCGGCTTTGCACCCTGGATTGCCGGGGCCAAACGTCATCCGGCCGGCCAAGGTTTGCCCCTGGCCGGCCGGTTCATCACGCGTTGTCCGCGTTCCTAGTCATTGGGCATGACCCAAATGCGATAACAGGTCGAAGCATCTTCGGAGGTGTCGGCATCGATCCACTCGGCGGTGCCGGTGCTCAGGTTCACCTGCGTCAGGGCGGTCCATTGCACGAAGTCGTTGGACCCTTCGATTGTGACGCGGCCGCGGATGTCGCCCGTCACCGTCAGCAGGCGGCTGCCATCATCGAGGTAGGTGATCGTCAGGACATGCTGGTCGGGCACGTCGCCACCGCCATCGTTGTCGGTGATCGTGACGTTGCTGACGTTGTTGGTCCCCAGCTGGCCTTCGCCGGTCGGGCTGCTCAGTGTCACCGTGAACGTCTCATTGGTCTCCACCGTGGTGTCGTTGAGGATCTTCACCGTGAAACTCTTGTTGGTTTCACCCGCCTTGAAGGCCAGAGCCTTGGTGACGCCCGTGTAGTCCAAGGCGTTGGTCGCCGTGCCGTCGGCGGTCGCATAGGTGATGCCCGCCGGTCCCGCGGTGCCGCCGGTGCGAACCACGGTCAGGGTCACGGTGCCGGCGTTCTCCGCAAGCGTGTTGGTGGTCAGCGAGAAGTTGAACAGGCTGTCCGTGTCCTTGATGGTGATCGTGGACGTGGTGTTGCTGGAGGCCAGCGACGTGCCGCTCGAGGGATTGCTCAGCGCCACCACGACGGTCTCGTCGCTTTCGATGTTTGTGTCATTCAGCAAGGCCACGGTGAACGACTGGTTCGTGACGCCTGCCTTGAAAGTCAGCGTCCCGGACGGAGCGGTGAAGTCGCTGCTCGCGGTCGCCGTGCCGTTGGTCGTCGAGGCATAATCGACGGTATTGGTGACCGTCGTGCCACCGCGGCGCCAGACGGTGACCGTGGCCGTGGCCGAACTTTCCAGCACGGTGACCAGCGGTGTGCCGAAGATGAACTCCACGTCGTTCTCCAGGATGGTGACCACCGAGTTGCTGATCGCCCCCAGCAGCGAGTTGGTGGGATTGGTCAACGAGACCCGGAACGTTTCCGAAGCTTCGATGGCCGTGTCGTTGATGATCGGCACCGTGATGGTGCCGCTTGTCACTCCCGCACCGAAGCTGACCGTGCCGGTCGTGTTGGTATAGTCGGAGCCGGAGGTCGCAGTGATGGCCGTGGTGGAATAATCCACCGTGACCGTGCCGTTGGTGGTGCCGGTGCGCACCAGGCTCAGGACCACGTTGGTGGCACTCTCCAGCACGCTGTATGTCGCCGACGCCAGCGCCACCGCCGCGTCGTTCTCCGTGACCGTCACCGTCGCGCTGCTCACCGCCCCGAGCACCCCGTTCGTCCCGGGCGTGTTCAGGCTGAACACGAACGTCTCGTCCGCCTCGATCAGCGTGTCGTCCAGCACCGTCACGCTCACCGTCTTGTTCGTCTCCCCGTCCGCAAAGCTCAGCGTCCCGCTCGCCGCCGTGAAGTCCGCCGCCGCCTTCGCCGTCCCCGCCGCCGTCGCATACTTCACGCTCGTCGCGTTCGTCCCGCCCGTCCGCACCACCGTGAACGTCACGTTCGTCCCGTTCTCCGCCACGCTCACCGCGTTGGTCGTCAGCGCAAAGCTGTAGAGGTCGTCGTCCGTGACCGTCACCTGCGCCACCGCGTTGGTCGAGAGCTGCCCCTCGCCCGTCGGCCCGCTCAGCGTCACCGTGAACGCCTCGTTCCCCTCCACCGCGCTGTCATTGGTGATCTTCAGCACCACCGGCTTGTTCGTCTCCCCGGCCTTGAAGCTCAGCTTCCCGCCCGCCGCCGTGAAGTCCGTCCCGCTCGCCGCGGTCCCGTTCGTGCTCGTCACGTAGTCCACCGTCGCCGCCCCGCCCACGCCGCCGGTCCGGCTCACGTTCAG
>CAIWAH010000286.1 GCA_903910585.1 uncultured Verrucomicrobiota bacterium | reverse complement strand
TGGAAAGCCGTGCGCGTTCCTGGCTCCATGCCAACTGCGCCCATTGCCACCGCTTCGGCGCCGGCGGCAGCGTCGCGAGCTACTTCAATTTCGACGCCAAGCTGGCGGACGCCCGCCTGCTGAACCATCCGCCGGCCCGCGGTTCGTTTGGGCTGAGCAACGCCGCGGTGATCGTTCCCGGTCACCCGGAACGGAGCGTCCTGTGGTTCCGCCTGAACACGGAGGGGCAGGGGCACATGCCGCACCTCGGCAGCCGCCGCACCGACGAAGCCGGTGTGCGGTTGGTGGCGGAATGGATCGAGTCGCTCGCCCCGGCTAACGAATCGGGGAGGCCCGAGTTCGGATCCACCTCGGGAGCTTTGGCCGCGCTCCGGCGTTCACAGCAGCAGCAGGATACATTGGCGGCTTCCGTGACGGCGGCGCAGTCGTCCACGAACGCGTTCGTGCGCGAGTTGTTCGAGCGGTTTCTGCCTGACGCCCAACGGCGCCGGGTCTTGGGGACCGATTTCGATTCCCGGCTCGTGCTGGGCCTGAAAGGTGATCCTCAACGCGGCACCGTGCTCTTTCACGCGGAGTCCGGACCGCAATGCGCCCGCTGCCATGTCATGGCTGGAAGGGGACGTGCGTATGGCCCGGAATTGACCGACCTGCGGCGGAAGTTTCCTCAACCCGCAGAATTGCTGGAGCACATCGTAAACCCGTCGAAGCAGGTCGCGCCGGAATTCCAGTTGCATCTGCTTGAGACGAAGTCCGGCGACAGCCTGAGCGGATTCGTGCTGGCGAAGTCGGCCAGTGAAGTGCGCCTGCGGATCGAATCGGGCGAAACCCGGGCGTTGCCGTTGTCCGCCGTGGCATCCGATTTGCCGGTCACCGGCTCGGCGATGCCCGAAGGCCTGCTCGCCAGCCTCACCGCCCAGGAAGCGGCCGACTTGCTGGCCTATTTGCTGCGGGGCGAACCAAACCAACCATGAAACCAGCCTTCATCATCCTGCTCCTGCTCGTCTCCGTCCGTGCCCACGCGATGTTCATGATGCCGGACATTGCCGAGGTGCCGACGACGCGGGTGATCACCAACCTGACGCGCTCGCTGGCGAAGAACACCAACGACGCCCGGCTGCACTACTACCTCGGTCGCCTGCATTCGATGGCCGCGGTGCAGGATGCCAAACTGTCGGTCCTGAAAACCAACGGATTGCCTTACCTCCTGCTGGATCATGGCGTTCCCTACCTCCGCAACGTCACCAACGCAGTGAAGTCGGCGGCGGAGCGGGCCCGGATCGCCGCGTTGTGGACGAACTCCCTGCGGCATTTTGAAAAGGCCATTGCCCTGCTGCCCAAGTCCACGAATGCGGACGACGCGGCCCTGATGCTCCCGGCAAATCTTGGCTACGGCTGGGCCTTGCAACGGGCCGGACACACCAACGAGGCCATCCGCCAATACCGCTATGCGCTCAAGCTCGCCTGGGCCCGCGACGTGGGCTCGAAACTGGAGGAGCTGGTGGACACCGTGAAGTGGACGGTGCAGACGCGGCAATGGCACGGCTGGCAACAGCGGACCCTCATGATGGGCGATGTCGCGAGCGAGGAGATCATCCGCTATCTGCTGCCGTTGCTGGATCCCAAACGGGACGCCAAGGAGATCGCCGACCTGAAATCCAAACTCGTGAAGCTGTCGGAAATGCCCCGGGCCATCACCCCCATCGTGGTCCCGACCCGCCCGGGAATGCGACTGGAGGACGTCGTGGACGGAGGTGCGGCGGTGCGCTTCGACCTCGATGGCAGCGGAATGGCCCGGCGCTGGGGCTGGATCACCGGCGACGGTTCCTGGCTCGTTTGGGACCCGCAGGATCGCCGGGAAATCCGTTCCGGACTTCAACTCTTCGGTGCGGTGACCTTCTGGGTATTCTGGCGCGACGGCTATGAAGCCATGTCCGCCCTCGACGACAACGGCGACGGGGCATTGACCGGCGACGAACTGAACGGCCTCGCCCTGTGGCGCGACCGTAACGGCGACGGCGTCAGCACGCGGGACGAAGTGACGCCGGTTGGACTCGCCGGGCTGAAGCGGCTGGAGTGCGTGCCGGGCGTGCACGAAAGCGGCATCCCGTTCCACCCGGCCGGTGCTGACTTCGGCTCAGAGCTGCGGCAGACCTTCGACTGGATCGCACCGGCGAACGTGCCGTTGTCGGCTCGCTGAGCCTTTGTTTAATTGCGGTTCTGCCGCCGGTGGTGAAGTGGCGGAAGGTTGGGCGGTCACGGGCCCACGACGTAAGCGTGGCTGGGCAATTCCGGCAGTTTGGACTGGAGGCGCTTGAGGTCGGCCAAGTCACCGTCTGGGCGAGCGGGCGCGCCCCAAGCTTCGAAGCGCTTGGGCGCCTTCCACCGCCATTTCTCCACGTGGCCATCCACGAACGAGAGATTGGCACCCTGATTATGGCGGTCGGCGGGAAGATCGATCCAGCAGTCCGCATTGCCGGTCGAATCGTCCGGGCGATACGTGCCGAAGGTCGCATCCACACAGCTTTGTTCGTGCGTGTCCAGGAACGTGAACACGTCAGCCGGGGACGGGCGGGAGGCTTCAGCGAGGGTCCTGCGGGTGTCCTCGGCCAGGTCGCAGTTGAGCCAGATGCTCAGGTTGTAGCTGCGGGTCCGGGGCACCAATCGGCCGGTATTCGTGTCGGTCAGGACGGTGCGGTCGGCCGGACAGCGGAACACGCCCACGCTGCCGAGATAACGGAACAGCACTCCGGCCACGAGGTTGGAGGTGGTGATGTCCTTGGTCACATCGCCGGGAGCCCACGAGGCGGCGGCCAGTTCCGGGCCGTCGTTTTCGCCCATCACATACACGTAACTGTTGGGCGGCAGAACGTCGCCGTGGTCGTGGGTGTAGGAAAGCGAGGCGAGCTGAAGCTGCCGGAGGTTGGCCTGGCACGCAGCGGCCAGCCCGGCCTGCTTTGCCCGCCCCAGTCCGGGCAGCAGCAGACCCGCCAGCACGGCCACAATGGCGATGACCACCAGCAGTTCAATCAGGGTGAACGCGGCGGAATCCTGCTCCCGGACCCGATTGGCGACAGGGCAATCCATGGACCGATGTTGGAAGGAGCCTAGCATCCGTCCGCGCCGAGGCGACCGCATTCCCATGCCGTCGGCGGCGCAATGGGGCCGGCGGAACCGCGAGCCGTCCCGGACGATTCAAAGCTGGCCGCCCCGTTGGTTTCCGGCATGGTTTGCGGCGATGTCCCAGGAGCCAGGCGACGGGGTTTTTGCAACGACGCATTGGAGCGTGGTGCTGGCAGCGGGAGACGCCGTCTCAGCATCGGCCGACGCGGCGTTGGAACGGCTCTGCGAAGGCTACTGGTTCCCCCTTTACGCCCATTTCCGCCGGCGCGGGCGCAACCCGGATGATGCCGCCGAACTGACCCAGGACCTTTTCGCCAGCCTGCTCCGGCGGGAAGGCTTCCGCCGCGTCGGCCCGGAGAAGGGCCGTTTCCGCACCTTTCTGCTCACGGCCGCCGACCGCCTGCTGCTGGATCACCACGCCGCCGAAGCGGCGCTCAAGCGCGGCGGCGGCGAACGGCCCATCGAACTGGATGCGCTCTCCGCCGAGGACCGCTTCGCATTGGAGCCGCTCACCGACGAGACTCCGGACCGCGTGTTCGACCAGCGCTGGGCGCTGGTGTTGCTGGATCAGGCGCTCAAGCGGCTCACCGAGGAACAGGCCGCGCGCGACGACTCGGCCGCGTTCGAACGGCTCAAACCGTTCCTCGCCGTGGAGGCCGAGCCCGGCGACTACGGCCACGTCGCCGCCGAACTGGGACTGACCCCCAACACGGTGGCCAAACGGGTCGAACGCCTGCGCGAACGCTACCGCGAACTGGTGCTCGCCGAAGCCCTGCAGACCGTCGGCACCCCGGCCGAGGCCGAGGCCGAACTGCGTTCGCTGTTCGGCTGAAACCCTGTCATCCCGCGCTGGCATCGCCGTTTCCCCTCATGGTGACCTCGCCGTCCAACTCCACCTGCCCCCGCTGCGGTCAGCCCGTCTCCGGCGGCTGGCTGGGGGGGCTCTGCCCGCGCTGCGTCTCGCGGACCTCGCTCCGCTCGCTGCTCGGGGGAACGCCGGCGGCCCGGCCGCGGCTGGGCGATTACGAGCTCGGCGAGGAACTGGGCCGCGGAGCGATGGGGGCCGTTTACCGGGCCCGTCATGTCACGCTGGACCAGACGGTCGCGCTCAAGGTCGTGCTGAGCGGTGAATTCGCGAGCGAGGCGGAACGGCGGCGCTTCCTCGCCGAAGCCGGCCAGGCCGCGCGCCTGGATCACCCCAACATCGTGCGGGTGCTCAACTACGGCGAGGCCGAGGGGCGCCAGTTCTACGCGATGGAGCTGATCGAGGGGCCGACGCTGGCCCAGCGAATGCGAAAGGCCGAATGCCACCTGGAAAACGGGGCGTCGGGGGCGGCCGGCCATCTTTCATTCCGCCCTTCCGCCTTTTTGATTTCCCAGGTGGCCCGCGCCGTCCAGCACGCCCACGAACGCGGCGTCCTGCACCGCGACCTCAAGCCAGGCAACATCCTCCTCGACGCCGGCGACACCCCGCACATCTCCGACTTCGGGCTGGCCACCCTGCTGGGCAGCGACGGGGCGGGTGTCTCCACCGGCCAAACCCTGGCCGGTTCACCGCTCGGCACCCCGGCCTACATGGCCCCCGAACAGGTGCGCGGCGACCGGGCCGTCACCACCGCCTCCGATCTCTGGAGCCTGGGCGCGATCCTCTACGAACTGCTGGCCGGCCGGCCGCCCTTTGCCGCCGCCAGCACCGTGGAGACGTATCGGAAGATTCTGGAGGAGGAGCCGCCCGAATTTGACCCGGCGAAATCCGGGAACGGTGCGGCCCGGGATCTGGAAATCATCGCGCGGAAATGCCTGCGGAAGGATCCCGCCCAACGCTACGGCTCGGCGGCGGCGCTGGCCGACGACCTGGACCGCTGGCTGAACCGCGAGCCAATCCTGGCCCGCCCAGTTTCCGGCGGGGAGAAACTCTGGCTTTGGGCCCGGCGGCGACCGCTGGTGGCGGCGTTGTCCGGGGCCCTGGTGGCCGGTTTCGTGTTGGGGGCGGGCCTGCTGGTCCGGGCCAACGGGCACCTCACCCGGGCGCTGGCCGAAACCCGCCGGGCCGAACAGACGGCCCGCGAACACCTGCACGCGGCGCTGGTCGCGCAGGTCCGCGCCCGGCGCGGGCTCAACGCCGCGAGCCCGCACGCCGACACGCTCAAGGTCATCGCGGAGGCCGCCGTGCTGGCCCCGTCCCTCGACACCCGCAATGAGGCCGTGATCGCGCTCGCCGCACGCGACCGCGACCTCAGCCGCAGCAACGCCATTCCCAACGCCGTGTTCCGGGAGTTCGCCCCGTCCGGCTCCGCCGCGCTCGGCTGTTCCCTCGACGTGAGCCCTGACGGTGCGCTGGTCGTCGTCGGCACACACGAGGCGCTGCAGTTCTGGGATGCCCGTTCGGGCGCCCTGCTGGCCACCAGGAAGCAGTCGGGCTTTCCCTGGGTCTCCGCCCATTTCACGCCCGACGGCAGCAACGTCGTTTACAGCGCCCGCACCTTCGGCGTGGTCAGCCGTTCGCTGGCGCGTCGGGAAAACAGCGACGGGATCGCGCTGGATTTTGGGCCGGTCGTCCGCCACAGCCGCCCGTTTGACGCCACGGTGCAGGTGACTTACCGGGAAAAGCGCGACTGGTTGGTCGCCCTCGACCGGAACCCGATCTACATTACCAAGGTCGAATTCTGGCCCGACGGCAACCAGGAGGCGGCCCGGGTCGTGGCCGCCGGCGACCTGATGACCTACATGTCGCTGAGCCCCGATCAGCGTTGGCTGGCGTCCACCCTGATCCCGGCGGCCGACGTCCGGATTTGGGACACCCTCACCGCCAAGCCGGTGCATCAGCTCGGACTCAAGGGAGCCCTGTTGGCCACCTTCACGCCCGACGGCCGCCACCTGATCACGCGCGACACCACTGAATACGTCGTCTGGAACGTGGGGACTTGGACCAAAGTCGCCGCCTGGCCCGCCGACACCACCAGCCTCGCGGCGCGGATGCGGTTCTCACCGGACGGCCACCTGCTGGCCGTGCTCCAAGGCAATGACCGCATCCAGTTCGTGCGCCTCGCCGACTGGACCGAGGCCGTCACCCTCATCGGCCCGCTGCCGCTGGATGTCACCGACATGACGTGGAACGCGGCCGGCGACCGTTTCTACCTGCTCACCCGCGAAGGCCAGGTGCGCGAATGGAACCTCGGCTCCCTGCGCCAGCAGCTGGGCACCATGAAGCTGGATTGGGAGTCGGCTCCGGCCGGGTTCCGCCCCGGGCATTGACCGGAGCCCTCTGGAAGCTTCCGGGCGGGGGACAAGATTCCTGAACATTTCCGGTCATCGTTCCCGGCCGATGCCGTTTCCCAAGGCAGAAGCACATGAAGCTGCCCGCCTTGCCCAACGCAGTCCGCGCCCTGATCCGTCGGGCGACGGTTACCGCCCTGCTGGGACTGGCCGCCAGCGCCCGGGCACAAACGCCGGTCCTTCAGGCCACCCCGGAGACCGCCGGTGGAGTCCGTCTTTCTTGGACCAACACGGCGCCGGGCTACGTGCTGGAGGAAACCCCGGCGCTTTCGGCAACCCCGGTGTGGAGCCCCGTAACGACGCCGGCCGTTGACCCGGCCAAAGCCACGGTCTGGCCCGTGGGTGCCGGCTCGGGGGAGCGGTTCTATCGGCTGCGGGCGAACGAGGCCACCGGCTTGACGACCATCGTCACCACCTCCCCGGGCGACCGCGAACCGGGCGTCAGCGTCAACCGCGAGGTCGTCCTGAACTTCTCGCAACCGCTCGCCGCCGACACCCTGGTCACGACGACGAATTTCTTCGCCGGCTCCAGCGGCCGGAAGTTCCTGGCCCGCGTCGAACTGGCTTCCGACCGGCACAAGGCCAGCCTGTTCTTCCTCGAACCCATCCGCGGCAGCACCCGCATCAGCGTGGTGTTTGACGGCACCGGCCTCCGTGACTCGGCCGGCCGGCTCCTCGATGCCGACGGCGACGGCAAGGAGGGTGGTTCCCGGGTCTTCACCTACGACACCTACAGCACGGTTCCGATTCCCGGCACGGCGGTGACCGGCCAGGTGTTCGCCTCCGAGCGGGGGCCGGGCGGCGCCAATCTGCCCCTGCCGGGCGTGACCATCACCGTGGACGGCGCGGAGGAATCGCTCCGGGCGGTCACGGATGAGGCCGGGCGCTTCCAACTGACCAACGCGCCGGCGGGGCGGTTTTTCGTCCACATTGACGGCCGCACGTCGCCGCTGAGCCACTGGCCGACGGGCGACTACTATCCGTTCGTGGGCAAGGCGTGGGAAGCCGTGCCCGGCCGCGAGGACAACCTGGCCGGCGGCACCGGGCTCATCTATCTGCCCTTGGTCTCCGCCGCCACGTTGCAGCCGACCAGCCCCACCCAGGACACGGTGATCGGCTTTCCGGACGAGGTGTTGGCGGCGCATCCCGAGCTGGCGGGCGTGAGCCTCACCGTGCCCGCCGGGGCGCTCTTCGACGACAACGGCACGCGCGGCGGCCGGGTCGGCATCGCGCCCGTGCCCCCCGACCGCCTGCCCGGCCCGTTGCCCTTCGGTTTTAATCCACCGCTGGTCATCACGGTTCAGACCGACGGCGGGCAGAACTTTGACCGCCCCGTGCCCATCTGTTTTCCGAACGTGCCCGATGCAATCGGCTTCACTCCGTTGCCCGGCATGAAGACCGCGCTGGTGTCGTTCGATCATGACATCGGTGAGTGGCAGATCGTAGCATCAATGACCGTGAGCGCGGACGGCCTGCTGATTTGCTCCGATCCTGGTTCGGGAATCCTCAAACCCGGTTGGCATGGGCGGCAATTTCCCAATCCGGACGACAATCCCGGTCCGCCACCCAAGCCAGCTCCGCCGCTGCCGCCAGCACCCGAATGCAACCAACCCCAGTCCTCCGGGCCACCGGTAGCCGGCTTACAAGCATCGGCTGATGGGGGCGCAATCGCGCGTCATACTCCCAGGCGCGAAGATGCCAATAACTGCAACCCGCCCTGCAACCCGAAAACACAGTCTGACGGGAGACACAAGTGCAAGATTCGCTGTGTCGAAGACATGTTTATTGATTGCGGAATCACAGTCGGTGCCGCGGCCGGTGCTTGCGCAGCCTACACCGGCGGCGCGGGACTGGCTCCATGTGCGGCGGCGGCAGCGGCGGCGGCGGCGCCATGCCTCTTGATAAAATATACTACCTGCCGCAGCCGATGCGACGAGGACAACCCCCCCTGCAACTCCACGCCAAGTTCGGGCGCTCGTCCGGCTGGCCTGCCCAACGATGATGACCTGCTTCCGGAAGATCCCGCGTTCACGGAGGTGATGCGCCTGCTCCAACTGCTGGCCACCCTAGGGCAGCCATATGTTGATGACCCACTGGCAATGCCTGCGGATCAGGTGAAGCAGGCGGAGGCTCTTTTGGCCCAATTATCGAGCCTGACTGAAGGGGATTTACAAGGGTTCTTTCAACGCCAGTTGGTTGAATCTGAAAGGAAGGCAGTCCAGCAGTTTGGAGACACAATGGAGGTCCGGGGTGATCAGCCGGAGTCTCCGCTCTTCCTCGCCTACGATTATTACTACGAAGAGGTCTTTGTGGCGCGCATTGCCGGCACTCCCGATTTGACTACGGAGCACATTATCTCCAACGGGCCGAGAACCGAGCGGCAGCTCAGCGGAGCTTTCGCGCAATACCGCCTTTTCCTGCCTGGCATGTCGTCGAGCGCTTTTCGGGCCTTCCGGTCATCCAATCCAAACCAGGTGGGCCTTTTTAGGATCGCGACCTTGCGCTCGGTTCGCGCTTATGACCCGGTCACGAAACGAGTTGGCCAAGCAACCCCGCGTCGCATCGCAGGTTTGCCGTCCGGCATCTCAGGCTTCCGCTTCGTCACCTTGCCACGGACAACGCCGGATTCCGACGGCGATGGCCTGCCAGATTATGCCGAAGAAATCATCGGCACGGATCGACTGAATCCCGACTCGGACGGTGACGGACTCAAAGACGGCGCCGAACTCGACCAAGGCAACAACCCCTTGGACGGCCGCCCCGCCTCGGTGGGCATCCAGGCCACCATCAAGGGAACCGGGACAACCTACGACGTGGCCGCGTTCAACGACGTCGCCATCACGGCCGAAGGCATCGCCGGCGTCGGCCTGTTCAACGTCAGCCGCGGATACAATCCCGTTTTCGTCGGGACCGTCGCCACACCGGGCGACGCCCGGGCCGTTGCGCTTGGCAACGCCTTCGCCGCAGTCGGCGGTGGCACCGGCGGCCTTTCCCTGCTCCGCGTCAGCTCCGATGCCGGCGGCCGGCTCCTGCACACGCTGCTGCTGGGCTCGGCGGTGAATGCCGTCGCCGCCCACGGCGGGCTGGCGTTTGCCGGCACGGATGCGGGTGAGGTGGTCCTGGTCGAAGCCCTCAGCGGGCTGCTGCTCGGCCGCGTCCAAACGGGCCAGCGCGTCAACGATCTCGGCTTCAGCGACGGCCACCTGTTCGTGCTCACCGAGGCCAACCTGGCCATCTTCCGCCTGGAAGGCCTGGACCTCGTGCCGGTCACCACCGTGCCGCACGGTAACAGCTACCAAGTGGAGAGCATCACCGGCCGGCGCCGCCTGGCGGTGGGCGGCGGGCAGGCCTGGGTCACCGGTTATCCCGGCTTCAGCACCCTCAGCGTCACGAACCCGGCGCTGCCGTTCGTGCTGGGCTCGGCGGTGGATTACGCGCCGAACTCGTTCAAGCAGGTCGCCCCCACCGGCTCGGGGTATGGCGTGGCGGCGGTGGGCGTGGTGCCAAGCAATGTGGATCCCCGCACGCACAACGTGCAGCTCTTCAACCTGCGCGATCCGTCCGTTTCCACCAATGTCATCACCCAGTTCGACACGCCGGGACTGGCCCGTGCGGTGGCGCTCTACGGCGGGCTGGCCTACGTCGCCGACAGTGAGTCCGGGCTCCAGGTGATGAGCTATCTTCCGTTCGATACCGGCACCAACGCGCCCACCATTGCGCTCAACGTCGGCGCCACCGGCGAGCTGCTCGAAGCCGGCCAGACGCTGGGCCTGACCGCCTCCGTCACTGACGACGTGCAGGTCCGCGAAGTGGAATTCTACCTGAACGGACAGCGCGTGCTGGTGGACGGCGGCTTCCCCTTTGAAGTCGGCGTGCAACTTCCAGCCTATGACGCCAACCGCACCAACGTGACGGTGCGGGCCCGCGCCATCGATACCGGCGGCAATGCGACCTGGAGCGACGAGCTGCGCTTCGGCTTAAGCCCGGACCGGACGCCACCCAAGGCCACGCCGCTCGCTCCCGCCGTCAATGGCGCCGCCGGGAACGTCCGCAGTGTCGCCCTCGCCTTCAACGAACCGGTCGAGCCTGATTCCGCCAGTGCCCGCCTGGAAGTCCGGTCCTCCGGGCTGGACGGCGCCTTGGGCACGGCGGATGACCAGCCGGTGGCCGGCACCTTCGTCCTGCGCAACGATGGCACCACGGCGTTCCTGAACTTCAGCCAGCCGCTACCGTCCGGCCACTACTTGGTCCGCCTCGCCGCAGGTGTCACCGACCGGTCGGGCAATGCCACGGCCAAGGCGGTGACGTGGAATTTCCGCGCCCTGAACGGCGAGGACTCCGATCAGGACGGGATGCTCGACGCCTTTGAGCTGCAATACGGCTTCGACCCGGCCAGTTCGGACGGAAACCGCAACGGCGTGGCCGACGGTCTGGAAGATGCCGACGGCGATGGCATCGCGAACTACGTGGAAATGCTCCTGGGCCTGAATCCACGCGACGCCTTCACGTTCCCGCCCACCCGCGACAACGAACTCGACCGCGACGGCGACTACCTCCTCGACGCCCGCGAAGGACAGTTCGGCACCGATCCCCTGAAGCCCGACACCGATGGTGACCTGTTTACCGACGAGGCCGAGGTGACCGCCGGCACCGACCCGCTGAACCCGCGATCCTACCCGCTCGGCGTGCGTCTGGCCGCACCGGAACTCCAGGCGACCCTGATCACTCCCCGGGTGGCCAATGGCCTGTTCGTCTTCGGCCAGCCACCGATCGACGCCGTCAACGTCTCCTCGGCCGTCGGCCGGATTCCCTTCATCATGGCGCAGCCCCCGGTGAATGCCGCACTCATGTTTACGGCCGGCAACCGGACGTTCGTCCATGGGGGGCCACCGGTCGAGGCGGTCCAGGTCTCCACGGTGGGACGTCTGCCCTTCACGCTCGGCCAGCCTCCGGTCGAGGTCTTTGCGCCGGGCCGATCCCCCGACTCGGCTCCCCAGTTCTTCTTCGGTTGGCCGCCCATTGAGGCCGGCGACGAACCCACGCCCTGACTCCATTTTCAAACCTCACCTCATTCCATGAACAAACCCATCCTGTCGTTCGCCGCGCTGCTGGCCGCAGTCACGGCCGTGGCCCAAGGGGCCTTCACGTTTGATGCCGGCAGCACCGGCGCGCTCGGTGACCTGCTCGTCACCAACGCCGTCACCATCACCCTGCCACCGGACGGCGTGCTGCACTACAAGCGCGTCGAGATCACCCCCGACGGTTCGGTCTCATTTGTGAAAAACGCACTGAACACGCCCGTCACCCTGCTGGCCCAAGAGGAGGTCATCATCGCCGGCGACATCCTGCTCGACGGCTCCGCTCCCAGCGGCGGCGATCCCGGGCGCGGCGGACCCGGGGGCTTCGACGGCGGCCGGGGCGCCATCGGCGGCCAACCCGGCGGCAACGGCAAGGGCCCCGGCGGTGGCCGGCCGGCCAACGACAACGATGCGGGCCCGGGCGCCTATGCGACCCGTGGCGCGCTCGGCGGAACTCGCAATGAGACCGGCGGTGATGTCTATGGTGATCCGCTGCTGCTGCCGATTATCGGCGGTTCGGGCGGGGCCGGGTATGACAACGGGTTCAGTGGCGGCGGCGGTGGCGGCGGTGCCATTTTGATCGCGTCGAGCGCCCGGATCTCATTGCCCACGACCGGCCGCGGCATCTTTGCGCGCGGTGCCCAGGTCCCGGCGTATAACGATGGATCGGGGGGCGCCATCCGGCTGGTGGCCCCAATAGTCGAAGGCATCGGGACGTTGAATGCGAATGGCGGAAACGAAGGCGGCGCCGGCCGCGTCCGGTTGGACACGCCCAACGCCGGCGAGGCCAAGCTCAACATCGGCGGTGTCTGGACCATCGGCGCCCTCATGCTCACCAAGCTCCCCGTCGAACCGAAACTCAACCTCCTCAAGCTCGGTGACAAAGACATCCCTCAGGACGCCGCAGGCACCGTCAACGTGATCTTCCCCAACGGCACGCCCGCCGAGCGCGTCGTGCGGGTGCAGGCGAAGGATTTTGGCTCGGTCGTGCCCATCCGTGTCGCGCTCACGCCCGACTACGGCGCGCGGGTGATCGTGGACGCGGAGATCGACAACACCGCCGCCGGCGTCGCGACGAAGGACATCCCGGTGACCTTCCCGCTCAACGTGGTGGTCGCCGTCAACGTCTGGACCCGCTAAAGCATCATTGGGAGTGACTCGCCGGCGCAGGACGACCGTCCTGCGCCGTTGTTTTTGACGGAGGCCGCGGGTTCGTTCACCCGGGGCATCCATCTATTTTCGCCAAGCTGGGCCTCCGTGGATGCGTTGGTCCTTACCACGCATTGGATTCCACTGTCGGAGCCGTTGGAGCCATTCGCGGAAAATCCAGTCCCATTGGGCCGTCGCGATTGCGCTTTCGGGCCGCCTCTTCGTCCTGGGGGCCACCGGCAGGGAATGATGGTTCGGCCGATGGACCAATGCCACCACCGCTGAGGTCCGAAAGGGGCCTTGGCCGCGCCTAAGTGGGAATTTCCTCCGCGGCCGCCTCGTCGGCCTGGACCGCGCTCTTGGCCTTTTCGGCCCGGTATTGGGAGGCCTCGATCTTGAGGTAGTGGAGCACGATCGGCGCGAGGATCATGCCGGGAATGCCCATCAGTTTCTCGCCGACCAGCAGGCCGATGAGGGTCATCCACATGGGGTTCTTGATGCGGTCGCCGATGATCTTGGAGTTGAGGAAGTATTCCAGCTTGTGGACGACGATCAGGAAGGCCAGGGCGACCAGGGCCATCTTGGGGGAAAGGCTGAAGCCGACACCCGTGATGACGGTGTTGCTGACCAAGTTGCCGACGATGGGCAGGAGGCCGCACAGGAAGGTCAGAATGGTCAGCACGGGCGCATAGGGAAAACCCATGCCGAACAGGAACAGTCCGGTCGCGGTGGTGTTGATGCCGGAGATCAGGATCTGGGCGCCCATCACCTGCGTGAAGCTGCGGTAAAACGTCCGCACCCGCACCGCCAGTTCGCGCATCGTCGTGGCGTAGAGGCTGTGCCGGCTGATGTCGGGATCGTGGTCGAGATTGAGCCGGGCATTCAGGAACAGGCTTACGGCGATCACGAGGCCGATGATGAGATAGACGACCTGGAAGACGGCATCGCGGACATACTTGGAGATCTCCGCCACCTTGGTCTGCGCCTCGTCGAGCGCCCATTTGCGGAGGTTGCGCATCTGCTGCTGGTGCGGTTGGGCGGGCAACGAGTTGGTCGAACCGCCTTCGATGACGGGATGGGTGCCGGTGGCGACCCCGTTGGTGTGGGCCGGGGAGTCGTCGGTGAAGAACGGCAGCTCCAACCCGTGCCGGTCAGCGAAGTCCACGACCGCCGGCACGGTGGC
>CAIWAH010000285.1 GCA_903910585.1 uncultured Verrucomicrobiota bacterium | reverse complement strand
GGGTCCGGACAAGGAACCGCGCCCGGCGGAGGTGAACAATTCCGATTGGGCGCCGCTCTCGAAGAAAAAACAAACGCCGCCCGCTGCTTCGTCTGCGAAACCAAAATGATCCCGGCCGAACATCTCACTCCGCACGGACGGCATTTGCTGAATCGTCGCGCCTTCCTCAACGGCACGGCGACCGCGCTCGGGTCCATCGCGCTGACCAACTTGCTCGGCGTTGACGGCTTGCTGGCGGCGAACGGACCGGTGATTGATCCGGCTCGGCCGTATGCGCCGCGCGCGCCGCAGTTCCCGGCGAAGGGCAAGAACGTCATCGTGATCTTTTGCGCGGGCGCGGTGAGCCAACTGGAGACGTGGGATTACAAGCCGGAGCTTATTAAGTGGGACGACAAACCGCTGCCGGGCGGACCGTCGGTGACGTTCCAAGGTCCGGCCGGGAATCTCGCGAAGCCGCAATATGCGTTTCGCGCGCGCGGTCAGACGGGCAAGATGGTGTCCGACCTGATCCCGCATCTCGCCGAGCTGACGGACGACATCGCGTTCATCCACTCGCTCACAAGCAAGAGCAACACGCACGGGCCGGCGGAGAATTTTCTCTCGACTGGATTCGTGCTCGATGGCTTCCCGAGTCTCGGATCGTGGATCAGCTACGCGCTCGGCAGTGAGAATCAGGACCTGCCGGCATTCGTCTCGATTCTCGATCCGCGCGGCGTGCCGCAGAACGGTTCGAACAACTGGGGCCCAGGCTTCCTGCCGGCCGCGTTTCAGGGAACGACCTTCAGCGCGAAGGATCCGATTCGTCATCTCGCGCCGCCCGGAGTTTCGGCGGAAGCGGATCGCGCAGCACGGTCGCTCTTGCAGCGGATGAACGCACGCCACTTGGAGCAGAATCCCGGCGACAACAAGCTCGCCGCCCGGATCGCCAGCTACGAACTGGCGGCGCGCATGCAGTTGAGCGTGCCGGAGATTAGCGATCTCTCCACCGAGCCTGCGCACATCCTGCGCAGCTACGGCGCGGACGACACGGCGAATCCGATCAAGGCCGGCTTCGCGAAGAACTGCATCCTCGCGCGACGGCTGATCGAGCGCGGCGTGCGCTTCGTGCAACTCTTCAATGGCGCGTATGCGAGTGGCGGCGAGTTGAATTGGGACGGCCACAACAAGCTGAAGGAGCAATACGACCGGCACGCCGCCATCCTCGACCAGCCCGCGGCGGCGCTGATCCGGGACCTCCGCCAGCGCGGGCTGCTGGAAGACACCCTCGTGGTCTGGTGCACGGAGTTCGGTCGCATGCCGTTCTTCCAGAAGGGCGCGCAGGGCCGCGACCACAATCCCGATGGCTTCACCTGCTGGTTGACCGGCGCGGGTGTGAAACGCGGCGTGAGCCACGGCATCACCGATGAACTCGGGCAAAAGGCCATCCACGACATCCACCCGCTCTACGACCTCAACGCGACGATCCTGCATCTGCTCGGGCTGGACCACGAACGGCTCACCTTCGAGCACAACGGCGTGCAGCGGCGTCTCACCAACGTGGAGGGCGAGGTGATTCGGGCTATCTTGGCGTGACGGAAGCCGGCAGGCCAGTTTGCCAGTTCCTGCCGCCCTGTGTTTGCGCTGGCCCCCGGGCCGGGCCGCTGCGATGAAACGCCGGCCGATGTCGTCGCCTGATAATCCTGTCCCCGCCGATCCCGCCCTGATCGAAAAGCTCCGTGCCGCCACGGAGTTGCTCGAAACCGTCGCGGCCAACCGCGCCCTGCTTGCCCAAATGGAGTTGCCCGATCGCGTCCGCCTCCTCCAGGCCGCCGGCAACATTTACGCGCCCGACGTCCGGGAACGCCGGCGGCTGGTGAAGGCCGTCCAGAAGCAGCGCAAGGCATCTCGCCAGCAGCAGGACGACTCGGTGCTCGCGGAAACCGGCATCCGCAAATTGCGGCGGCAGACGGTCTTCACCACGCCCAATCTGCCGCCACCGCCCGACCACGAACCCATCGAGGTTACGGGCGAGGCGGATTTCCGCGACGTCATCGAGCCGCGCAACTGCTACATCTGCAAACAGGACTTCAACCAGCTTCATCACTTCTACGACCAGCTCTGCCCGAAGTGCGCCGAGTTCAATTTCCACAAGCGCACGGAGACGGCCGATCTCCGGGGCCGCGTGGCACTGCTCACCGGCGGCCGGGTGAAAATCGGCTATCAGGCGGGGATCAAGCTGCTGCGGGCCGGCGCCCACCTCATCGTCACCACGCGGTTTCCCCGTGACTCAGCCCAGCGTTACGCGGCGGAACCCGACTTCGCCGAGTGGGCACACCGGCTGGAAATCTTCGGCCTCGACCTGCGTCACACGCCAAGCGTGGAAGCCTTTTGCCGGCATCTGCTCACGACGCGGGACCGGCTCGACTTCATCATCAACAACGCCTGCCAGACCGTGCGCCGGCCGCCGGATTTCTACCGGCACATGATGGATCAGGAATCCGCCTCGGCCGATTCGCTTCGCCCGGAGGTCCGCCGGCTGCTGGGCGCCTACGAGGGCCTGCGGGGCTACCAGCTCCTGCCGGAAGGCGCGGCCGACGACCGTCCGCTTCCGACGTCAGCGGCAGCCGCGCTTGGAGGCAACGGCACGGCCGGCCTTACCCAGGCCGCGGCGCTGTCGCAGGTGCCGTTGCTGCCGGAGGAACTGACCGCCCAGCGCGACCTGTTTCCGGAAGGGCGGCTCGACCAGGACCTGCAGCAGGTGGACCTGCGCGAGCGGAATTCCTGGCGCATGCTGATGGACGAGGTGCCGGCGGTGGAACTGCTCGAGGTCCAGCTCGTCAACGCCGTCGCGCCGTTCCTGCTGAATGCCCGGCTGAAGTCCCTGATGACCCGCACGCCGGAACGCGACAAACACATCGTCAACGTCTCCGCGATGGAGGGGCAGTTCTACCGGAAATTCAAAACGACCCGGCACCCGCACACCAACATGGCCAAGGCCGCGCTGAACATGATGACGCGCACCTCCGCCGCAGACTACTTCGCCGGCGGAATCCACATGAACGCCGTGGACACGGGCTGGGTGACGGATGAGGACCCGGTGCAGATCGCGACCCGCAAGCAGGCGGAGCATCGTTTTCACCCGCCGCTCGACATCGTGGACGGCGCGGCCCGGATTGTGGACCCGATCATCGCCGGGTTTAACTCGGGCGAACACGTCTGGGGAAAGTTCCTGAAGGACTACCGCCCCACGGACTGGTGATCGTCGGCCGGTCCGGCCCGCCCCTGCCAATGGCAGACCCGGATGAACGCCGGCTTGGCGGAGGCCCGGGGTTCGGGCTCAATCCCCGCCATGACTTCGCTGGCTCGCCATGCTTCCGGTTCACTCCTGCTCGCCGCGATCACCGCCGTCGCCGCCGAACGCCGGCCGATGACCTTCGCGGACCTCGCCGCATTTCACCGCGTGTCCGATCCGCAGCCGTCGCCCGATGGTCGCTGGATCGCCTTTGTGGTGACCGACGCGGATGTCGCGGAGAACAAAACCGCGTCCGACGTCTGGCTGATCCCCGCCGCCGGTGGCGAACCTCGCCGGCTCACGTCCGCGCCGAAACACGACCGGCACCCGCGCTGGTCGCCGGACGGCAAGTGGATCGCCTTCGATTCCAACCGCAGCGGCGATTTCCAGGTCTGGCTGCTGCCGGTGGACGGCGGCGAACCCCATCAGCTCACCACGCTCAGCACCGGTGCGACCGGCGGCGTGTTCTCGCCGGACGGCCAGCGGATCGCCTTCGTGTCGTCGGTGTATCCGGAGTTCTCGGAGAAGCCCTTCGCCGAGGCCGACCAGGCAAACAAGGAACGGCTCGACGCTCCGGACAAGACCAAGGTGAAGGCCCAGGTCTTCACCCAGTTGCCCGTCCGCAAATGGAGCGAGCTGCACGATGGTCGCCGCCAGCACCTGTTCGTCGTCGGCGTGACCAACGGCGTGGCTGCCGGCGATCCGCGCAATCTCACGCCGGGTGCCGGCGACGCCGTGCCGTGGTCCTCCACGTTTTCGGCGGGAGACGACTGGGTGTGGACGCCAGATTCGCAGGAGATCATCCACGTTCCGTCGCCGCTGCCCGTGCGGGAGGAGGCGTGGAAGACCGACCACAACCTCGCCTCCGTCAACGTCGCCACGGGCGCCCGCAAGGTTCTGACCACGAATCCGGCGGCGGACGGCGCCCCGCGGGTTTCGCCCGACGGCAAATGGATCGCCTACCGCGCCCAGAGCCGGGCCGGCTTCGAAGCGGATCGCTGGCAACTGATGCTGCTCGACCGCGCGACCGGAACGACCCGCAGCCTCACGCCGAACTTCGACACCTCGGTCGAGGGCATTGCGTGGGCGCCGGACAGCCGCACGCTCGTCCTCGAAGCCGAAGACAAGGGCACCAAACCGCTCTGGACCGTGACCCTTGCTGGCAACGACGTGAAACCGCTGGTCACCGGTGGCGCGTGCGGCGAGGCCAGCGTCACCCCCGACGGACAGGTCATCTTCAGCCGCAGCCGGCTCAGTTCTCCACCGGAAATCGAGCGGGCTCCGCTGGCGGGCGGAACCCCGGTCGCGCTCACCCGGCTCAATGCCGGCCGGCTGGGCGAACTGGCCCTGAACGAACCCGAGTCCGTCACCGTCAAGGGCGCCAACGGCACGCCGGTGCAGATGTGGATCCTACGGCCGCCCGGGTTCGACGCGGCGAAGAAGTGGCCGCTGGTCTTCTGGGTCCACGGCGGACCGCAGGGCGCCTTCATGGATTCGTGGTCGTTCCGCTGGAACGCCCAGCTCTGGGCCGCGCAGAGCTACGTGCTGGCGATGCCGAATCCGCGCGGCTCGACGGGCTTCGGCCAGAAGTTCACCGACGAGATTTCCCACGACTGGGGCGGCAAGGTGATGACCGACCTGATGGCGTGCCTCGCCCACTTGGAACAGCAGCCGTGGATCGACACCACCCGCATGGCCTCGGCCGGCGCGAGCTACGGCGGCTACGTGATGAACTGGTTCCAAGGGCACACGGACAAGTTCAAGACGTTGGTCACGCACTGCGGCGTGTTCGAGTTCCACTCGATGTATGGCACGACCGACGAACTGTGGTTCGACGAGTGGGAACACGGCATCCCGTGGGAGAAGGCCGACTTCGCGAAACATTCGCCGGACCAGTTCGCGGCCAAATTCCGCACGCCGAATCTCATCATCCACAACGAACTCGACTACCGCGTGCCGCTGGGCCAGGGCCTCGCCCTGTTCACCGCGCTGCAACGCCAGGGCGTGCCGTCGAAGCTGCTCTACTTCCCCGACGAGGGCCACTGGGTGCTGAAGCCCGCCAACAGCGAGCTATGGCACACGACGATCTTCGACTGGCTGAAGGGGTATCTGAAGCCATGAGGCTAGGGCGCACTCCTTTTCCGCTTGTTGGGAGTCCCAGCGGACATTGAAACTGACCTCCGAATTAATTGGTCAGCTGCGACCAGCTGAGTTTTTGGACCAGTTTTCCAACCACTGCCATACGTAAAACTATGGGCGACTACATAGACGACACCCTCGCACTACTAAAGACCAGCAAGACTCCAGAAAAGAAGTGGGAGGCATTCCTAAAGCTTTGTCGCAAGAGCAATAAAAGTGGCGTCTGGGATCAATTGCCTGAGCCCAAGTTGGTGACGGATATTGCTGCCGCGCAGAAATGGTTGGACCAAGAACTCTCAAAGATGCCCAAGGCGGCCGGCATCTATCTTGGCCTCGATACGCTGAACATGAGCGGCCCCAAGGGATTCAACCTGGGGATTGGTGGCTCGACGAAAGCTGAGGCTACCGCCGAGGATGTGAATTGGACTTACGAGTGCTCCAAGTTTGGGAAACCCCATCTGATAGGCAGTCTTCGAGGATTCAACCGCGTCTATACGGCTGCCCGCTGGGAAGATGTGTCGAGTCATGCGGATTACCTTCTTCCTCTTGGCTATTCCGGATTGGTCTTGGGCGCGGCCATCGGAAACTTGGCTGACAAGAAGGATCGGGTTTTTGCCTGGGGCTTCCACGACGGCGACATGTTCCTACTGGGCCGGAGGATTGGGACAAAGTTCACGCCGGAGTTTTGTTTGACTGAAGACTGAATCGTCTTCGCCAAGCGCTGACAGTGACGGGTGTATTTTAACCTCTCCGTGCCACCGGTCCGTCCTCATTGGGGCTCTCCCTCCACCCTGGCGAGGCCGCGCTCTTGGCGCACTGCTAAGACTTTCTCACCTTCCGCGCCCTTTGCGTGAGCCTTTTCCCATGCTGACCACGGATCTCCTTCCCGCCGCCACCCCGGCTTCCCGAGACCTACTCATCGTCCTCCACGGCCTCGGCGATTCCATGGACGGCTGGCGCTGGTTGCCCGACGAACTGGAGCTGCCGGCGCTGAACTACCTGTTCGTCAACGCCCCCGACGCCTACTACGGCGGCTTTTCCTGGTATGATCTCCACGGCGATTCCGGCCCCGGCATCCGCCGCAGCCGCGCGCTGCTGACCGGCCTGCTGGACGCCCAGCGCGCCGCCGGTTACCCCAGCGAACGGACTGCCCTGCTGGGCTTCTCGCAGGGCTGCCTCATGACGTTCGACGCGGGTTTCCGTTATCCGCACCGGCTGGCGGCGCTGGTCGGCATCAGCGGCTACGTCTGGGAACCGGAAACGCTGGTGCGGGAGTTGCCGTCCGCCGCGCGGGAGCAACGGGCCCTGTTCACCCACGGCCGCCAGGACCCGCTCATCCCCATGATCCAGGTCCGGGAGGAACAGGTGCCGGTGCTGCGGAACGCCGGGCTCGACCTGACCTGGCGTGAATTCGACAAAGCCCACACCGTGGCCGGCGCCGCGGAAATCGGCGTAATCCGCGAGTTCCTGCAGGCGGCCCTGGGCTATCCGAAGTAAGCTCCGACAGCGGCGGCCAACACGTCCCGGGACAACTTGCGGCCAAGCCGATGCATCCATCCGCCGGCCGCGGACGGAATGTCTTTTGACAATTGTGAACGGTATCGTTTGCTTCCTCCGCCCATGCTGATGAGTGCCCTTTTCCGCCTGTTTCGCTTCGTCTCGCTGCTGGTCCTGACGGCGATGGCCGCCCAGGCGGCGTTTCCAAGAATCACCAGCTACACGCCGGTCCGCGGCGCACCCGGAACCGTCGTCACCATCACGGGACAGAACTTCTCTGGGCTGACGGACGTGCTGTTCGGGAACACCAAGGCGGCGGTGCAGACGGCGAGCGCCTCGCAGCTGCGGGTCATCGTTCCCGGGGATGCCCTGTCCGGACCGATCAGCGTTTACACCACGGGCGGACAGGATTCGACGCAACTGCTCACGATTCCGAATTTTCAGGTGGCCCCGCGCATCACGGATTTCTACCGGGAATTCGGACCGGATGGCGAACCGGTCATCCCGGCCAAGGCGCTGACCGGCGACCGCATTTACATCCGCGGGGCGAACTTTGACGATCCCAACCGGCCCGCGGACCCCGATTACGGTCTGGCCGTGT
The DNA here is from genome assembly GCA_903910585.1 of uncultured Verrucomicrobiota bacterium. Classification (GTDB taxonomy): domain Bacteria; phylum Verrucomicrobiota; class Verrucomicrobiia; order Limisphaerales; family UBA9464; genus CAIWAH01. The sequence goes on along the minus strand of CAIWAH010000285.1, from coordinate 48,951 downwards.
TCGTGAACGGCGTCCGCGCGACCCAAGGGGCCGTGACCTCGCCGGCGAACATCCAGTTCATCGTCCCCGCCGGAGCCGGGACCGGTCCGATCACGATCACCAACTTTGCCGGCAGTGTGGTCTCGGCCCAGCTGCTCTATTTCCAGCCGGTCATCACCGCCTACACGGCCCGGGCGGCTTCCGGCGATACCATCAACATTTACGGCAACAACTTCACCGGTGTGTCGAGCGTCCGGATTGGGGCGTTGGACGCCGCGTCGTTCACGGTGAAATCCGCCACGAATATCCAGGCGGTTGTCCCGGCCAACGCGGTGAACGGCGCCATCGGCATCACGGCGCCCGGGGGCGCCTTCATCACCACCACGGCGTTTCAGGTGCTGCCGCTCATCACCGGCTTCACTCCCGCCAACGGCGACGTGGGAACGGTCGTGACCATCAATGGCTCCGCACTCACCGGGACCACCTCGGTCCGGTTCGGTGGCGTCAGCACCCTGCTTTTCACCAACCTCTCCGCCACCCAGATCACCGCGCGCGTGCCCTCCGGGGCGGCTTCCGGCCCCATTTCCGTGGTGACCGCCAACGGCACGAACAGTTCCAGTGCGACGTTTTACCTCGCGCCGGCCATCCTTAGCTTCAACCCCGTGCAAGGACCGCCCGGAACGGTAGTGCGGATCACCGGTCGCAACCTCACCGAAACCACCGCGCTGGCATTGGGAACCAACTCCGTCCCCAACTTCACCGTGGACAGCAACACGCAGATCACCTTCACCGTTCCGCCGGGATTGAAGACCGGGACGCTCGCGGTGTCCGGCCCCGGGGGTTCTGCCGAAAGCAGCACGACCTTCCGGGTAACCGGCAATGAGCCAACCATCACGGGCTTCTCGCCCAATTTCGGTGCCATTGGCACTCAGGTTACCGTTACCGGCGCCCGTCTTGCCTCGGTGACCAACGTGACGTTTGGCGGCGTGAAGGCCGTCTTCAGCGTGCCCAACGGCACCGACCTGGTCGCCTTGGTGCCAGCAGGCGCGGTCACCGGGCGGATCACGGTCACTTCCGCGGATGGTTCCACCACCTCCGCCTCGGATTTCTACCTGGGCACCAACGCTGACCTGCGAACCACGCTGACGGTGAACGAAAACCCGCCGGTGGCTTACGGACCGCTCACCTGCGTGTGGCGGCTGACCAACCTTGGCCCGGTGCCCAGCACCAACACCATCGGGAAACTCGTCCTCCCGGCCGGGCTCACATATTTCGACGCCACTGTAAACCGTCCGTTCACGCTCACCGGCAACGAGTTGCAATTGACGGCCGGTGTCCTGGAACCGGGCGAGACCATCATCCTGAGCCTGCGGACGCTGGTCGGTGCGCCGGGGTTGATCTCGCTTCAAGCCAGCGTCACCAACCGCATCACGGACAACAACTTAGGAAACAACTCTGTGACGCTGCCGCTCAACGCCCAGCCACCCCGCCTTTTCATCGAACCGCTGCCCTCGGGACAACTGCTGCTGACCTGGTCCGCAGCCGGCACCAACTACGTCGCGGAACGCCAGACCGAGCTGGGAGGTGCCACGTGGGAAACGGTCTCCGGCAACCCCGGTAACGACGGCGCCACGTTGCAACTGACCATCCCAGTGACGCAGGAACGCGAATACCTGCGCCTAAGGCCCCACGGGTCACCATAGTCAATGACACCGGCCTGATTAAAGCCACTGCTGCACAATCTTCGAAGCGACGGTATTCCAAGCCTACTCTTCTCAGTGCAATCGAATGCCGTCGCCCTCCATGCCTAAATATGCCATCGCTTACACACGAAGGAAAATCTAGCCTTGCAGCCCCCGCAAGGATCCGGTAGCTATCCCTCGTGAAAAGGGAGGGAGCAAATTTCAATCGGAAGACAGCGCTTTGGGGAAGTGCTGTCCTCGCTGTTTTAGGACCAGTCGGTCTTACCACCGCTTTCGGGCAGGTTTCGTTCAGCAATACTGCCGGATTGGCGTATTCGCAGAATTTCAACGGCTTGGCTAATACGGGAACCGCCCCTTGGGTTAACAACAATCACAGCGGCCTTTCTGCCGGAGCCAGTCCAGCTTCCACTGCCGGATGGTATGCATGGGCCGTCACATCCGCCACAACTCCCACTTCTCTTACTGCTTCAGCAGGGTCCAACACTGCAGGACTATACAGTTTCGGCACTGGCACAGGAACCGACAGGGCTTTGGGGGCATTCCCTAATAACGGCACGGGGGCTTACTACGTCGGCCTCCAGTTACAATACACAGGTTCCATATCCCTCAATCAGCTGCAGGTCATTTACCGGGGCGAAGTTTGGCAAGATTCGCAAAACGAAACCACCACGATGACATTTGAGTATGCTGTATCGAATTCATCTATCGCGATTAACAGTGGCTCGGTAACTTGGAATCCAGTCACCCAGCTCGCCTACCAATACACCGGTGACGGGTCCTCCAGCGCTGAGGATGGGAATGCGACGGGCAACTTTTCCACAAAGAATTTTGTCATCACGGGTAATAACCTCATCACCACGGCAAACAATTTTATCATGCTCCGCTGGACAATCCCGAATACCGGCGGTGCTGACCACGGATTTGCTATTGATGACGTCGTCGTCGCTGTGCCCGAAGCAACGACATGGGCGGCAGGCGCGTTCTTGGGAGTTGCGGTTTTCGCAGGCTATCGACGGACCCGTCGCTAATTGACTTAAAATTGGTCTTGGTTCCCATGAGTAAGCCGATCTCACCGGTCGGCTTTTTTCATTAGTTCGCCGGCCAGCGTCAACTCCGGCGGAGACAGCTCTTCCGGCAGGATTCCCGCCACGGTTTTCCTTGCCTCGGAGTATTGACCTGATTTTGCCAGGGCCGCTGCGCGGACAATCCGCCACGGGCGCGGCGCGTGGCGCCAATCGATGTCCCCGGAGTCCAGGTGCGCGGCGGCGGCTTCCAGCCGGTCTTCGCGCAGGGCTGCCAATCCTGCGGCCGCCGCGAAGATAGCCCTCAGCTTCCCTTCTTGGACCGGCTCCGCCAGCACCGCCTTGGCCGCCTCCGTTTCGATTCCGTAAAGCAACCGCAAGAAGCTCAACTGCAACTGGGGTTCCCGGTTTCCCGGGAAAAGCCGCACCAACTGTGCGTAAGCCTTTATCGCCGGCCGGGCGTCGGTGGAATCCTGGCTGAGCCGTATGACCTGCCGCGCGGCCCGGACCGCGTATTCGGGCTGCAGGAGCAGCCCTTCCCACGCCTGCACTGCCGCTTCCCGCATTCCCTCCTGCTCGGCGCGCTCGGCCACGATCTTCAACACGGCCGGGTTGGAGGCATTGCGTGAGACAGAATTCTGCCAGCGTGCCTTCGACTCGTTGGTTCGCCCAGCAAACGAAGCCGCCATCGCCTCGTAGATGGACGCCTGCGCCGGACCAACCCGTTCACCCAGCAATTTCAGCGTCGTCTGCAATTCCACCCCGTCGCGCAGACCTGCCAACGCTTCCAGCCGGAAAGGATACAAGTCGCGCTGTTTCTCCACGGTGGTGAGGGGGAGAAGGTTGGTAACGGCAGCGAATTCCTTCGCGACGGTCAGGCTGGTCAGCAGCTGCTGAAAGTGGGCGGATTCCTCGCGGAGACCGGTCGCCTGGCGAAAGCCGGCGATCAAACGTTCGCGGTCCGCTCCGGGAAGGCGCAAGCGGACCAGCAACTGTAGCAGACGCTGCTCGAAGGCGGCCTCGGGCGCCGGCCGGATCAGCGAATCCAACAGCCGCAGGTCGGTCGGCGACAGGGCCGCGGATTGGAGCAGCGCGGAGGCGGCTTCGGTCTGGTTCGTGCCGCCGAGCGCGACGTCCTGCCACAGACGCCCCTTGGCGGCGGAATGCAATCGGGTGTCAGCGCCCGCGAGTTCAATGCGGCTGAGGACCACTTGGAGGTCGGACCGAAAAGGCGCCACGTCGATGGCTTCCCGCAGTGTGCTGGCTGCAAGCTCAAGTTGGTCAAAGCCCATATAAACCTCGGCCAACAGCCGGAGTGCATCCGGATCTTTGGGCCGGGTCGTCCCCAACGGGATCACCGCCATGCGGGCAGACTCGAAATCTGAGCAATCAATCGCCAGGCGCACAAAGGCAAACCGGTCTGGGTCCGACATCTGCCCCGAATCCGCCAGCTGACGCCAATAGACCAGTCCCTCGGCCCGTGACAGACGGGAAAAATGTTCCCCGGTCGCCCGCAGCACTTCCGGATGAAACGGACTCAGGGCGTGCGCCGCGCGCAATTGTGCGACCGAGACTGAAAAATCATCGGACGTAATGGCGGCGCGGGCTGCCGCGACAAACTTCAGCGCCCGCCGGTCCTTGAAACCACGCCATACCGGTTTGGCAAAGAAGGCACCGACCACCAGCAGCCCGGCCAGCACCAGCACCACGACGATGAAAGGCCGTGAGCGGTCCCGGAAACCACCATGGGAGAACGGATTCTGCACTGACCGAGCCTAGCCAACTTCAGGCCACGCTCAAGCGTCGACGCAGCCAGCTCACTCCCACTCAATCGTGCCGGGCGGCTTGCTGGTCAGGTCAAGAACCACGCGGTTGATGCCGCGAACCTCGTTGGTGATGCGGGTGGAGATCTTCTCCAGCAAGTCGTAGGGAACCCGAACCCAGTCGGCGGTCATGCCGTCCTGGGACTCCACCGCCCGGATGGCCACGGTGTAGTCGTAGGTGCGTTCGTCGCCCTGCACACCCACGCTGCGGACCGGCAACAGCACCGCAAAGGTCTGCCACGTCTTGTAGTAAAGGTCGGCCGCCTTCATCTCTTCGACCACGATGGCGTCGGCCGCCCGCAGGAGGTCGCACTTGGCCTTGGTCACCTCGCCCAGCACCCGCACGCCCAATCCTGGACCCGGGAACGGCTGGCGGAAGACAATCTCCTTGGGCAGACCCAGTTCGAGTCCGAGTTGCCGGACCTCGTCCTTGAACAGGCAGCGCAGCGGCTCGACGAGCTTGAACTTCATGTTCTTCGGCAGGCCGCCCACGTTGTGGTGCGATTTGATCATGGCCGCCGGATTGCCGGCGATGGGCACGGATTCGATCACGTCCGGATACAGCGTGCCCTGGGCGAGGAACTTCGCCTTCCCGGCCCGTTTGGTGGCCGTCTGAAAGACGTCGATGAAGGTCTTGCCGATGACCTTGCGCTTCTTCTCCGGGTCGGTAACGCCCTTGAGCTTCCGCAGGAACAGCGGGGTGGCGTCCTCGTATTGAAGCTTCACCTTGAAGTTGCGGCCGAAGACCTCCTGCACCACCTCCGCCTCGCGCGCCCGCAGCAGGCCGTTGTTGACGAAAATGCAGGTCAACTGGTCGCCGATCGCCTTGTGAATCAGGGCCGCCGCCACGCTGGAATCCACGCCGCCCGAGAGGCCAAGAATGACCCGCTCGGTGCCCACCTGGGCGCGGATCTCCTCAACGGCCTGCTCGACGTAATTCCGCATCGTCCAGCCCTTGCCGCAGCCGCAGACACCGTGGACGAAGTTGGCCAGCACTTCCTTGCCGCGCGGGGAATGGGCCACCTCGGGATGGAACTGGATGCCGAAGAACCGGCGGTGCGGATCCTCAATGGCGGCGTAGTCGGAGTTCTCGGTCGTGCCGACGACGGAGAAGCCCTTGGGCAGCCGGGTCAGCTTGTCGCCGTGGCTGTTCCAGACCTGCAACTTGTCCGGCAGCCCCTCAAACAGCGCGCAGGCCGGGTCGGCCACGGTGAGGGTGCCCTTGCCGTATTCGCGCTTGGTCCCCTTCTCCACCCGGCCGCCGAGGAACTGGGCGAAGACCTGCACGCCATAGCAAATGCCGAGGATCGGCACGCCGAGCTTGAAGATCGCCTTGTCCGGCAACGGCGCGTCCTTGGCGTAAACGGAACTCGGACCGCCCGACAGGATGATTCCCTTGGGGGCGAGCTTCGCCAATTCCGCGGCGGGCGTGTCGAACCGGACGATGGTCGAATACACGCTGCACTCGCGGATGCGGCGGGCGATGACCTGGGTGTATTGGGAACCGAAATCGAGGATGACGATCTGCTCGTTCATGCGGGCAAGTTCAAAGCGCAGGTTATCGGGCCAGCCGGCCAGTGTTGGCGAGCGATTTTTTGGCGCAGGCCCGCACTGCCCAATTCAACCGGGCCCTTCCACAGCTCTCCAACCATCAGGCGCCAAAACGCCGTCTGCTCACGGCCGGGTTGCGATCACGGGTTCGACTTCGCAGATCTGAAGGAGCGCGGCGGGGAGGCCAGCCCCGTCGGCACGGCGACACCAAACAACTCGGGTTGGGCTGTCGCGTCACGGGAGGCGTTCGGGGCCAAGTGGGCGAAGAAATCTGCAAATCGCAGACTGCATTGCAGCCGGCGCTGGTGGGCGTCGATCTTCGGATTCACCTGCATCACCGCGTCGCGAAAGGGCGATTGCCGCTTGAGCGCCTGAGCGGCCTTGCGCGCGGCCAGAACGTCCGATGCCGGATCCTTGATCACCGCGTCGAGTCGCTCGAGATCGGCCCGGGAAACTGTTCCCCAAAGCCGGCGCCATTGGTCCGGTTCGACCTGGACCGCCTGCACGTTCACGAAGCGCTTCACGGCCCCGTCCTGCTTCCAGAAACCGACGATCAGCAGGAACGGCTCCGCAATGTCGAATTGCCGCAGCGCGTCGCCGAGATCCACCGGCGTGCCAAATTTCGCGGCCTTCGGGTTCACCGGAACGCCGCCGTGGTTGGTGTTCACGTCCGCCGGGATGTCCCACCGCTGGGTGTAATCGGCGGGCCGGTAGCCGCCGAAGAACGTGGCGCGTATCCATTCCTCGAAGAGCACGCCGTGCCGCTGGACCTCCTGCCGGGTCTCGGGCGGTTTGGCGACCAATGACCGGCCCGCGACCAGGGTCAGCGCGACCAGCAATGGGAATGACCACCGGTTCAACACTCCCCCACCTTAGACTCACCGACGCCGAACCGACGAGCACCATTGATCGTCGAGATTCGGGCTTCCGCCGTGGCATTTCGGCGGACATTTTCGGGCGCCACATGAAGACGCTTCGCCTTGGTCGCAGTTCGCTGATTGCCTCCCGCCTCGCCTACGGTTGCTGGCGACTGGCCGGCTCCGAGGGACAGCCGCCGGAGCCGACCAGTGCGACCGGTATCCGGGCCGTGTTGGCGGCGGCAGACGCGGGCTTCACCCTGTTCGATCTCGCCGACATCTACGGCGGCGGGCGTTGCGAGGAGATTTTTGGCGAAGCGCTACGGGCGGCGCCGGGCCTGCGGGAGCGGGTCTTGATCGCCAGCAAATGCGGCATCCGCCGCGCCGGCGAACCGGCCGGCGCCCCAGTGCGCTATGACTTCAGCGCGGAGCACATCGTCAACAGCGTGGATGGATCCCTGCGGCGCCTGGGCACGGAATTCCTTGATGTCCTCATGCTGCACCGACCGGATTACCTGATGAATCCCCACGAGGTCGCCGGCGCGTTTGTGCAACTGCGGGATGCCGGAAAAGTGCGCGAATTCGGGGTCAGCAACTTCCGCGTCAGCCAAGTAACGGCCCTGCAACGGATTTGCCCGCTGCCGCTCGTCGTGAATCAGGTCGAAATCAGCCTGCTCCAACTGGCCGCACTGGAGGACGGGACCCTGGACCAATGCCTAGCCGAGCAAATCACGCCCATGGCTTGGAGTCCCTTGGCGGGCGGCCTCCTGGCCTCCCATGTCCATGGCCTCCTGCCCGGCCAGCGCAGCTACGACCCCGCGCGAGTAATCGAGATGCTGGACCGGCTGGCCGGCCAACTCGGGACGTCCCGGGAATCCCTGGCCCTCGCCTGGCTGCTGCGGCATCCGGCGGGCATCCAGCCCGTGGTGGGTTCGGTCAACCCCGAGCACATCCGGCGGGCGGCCGCGGACTTCAGCCTGAGCCACGCGGACTGGTATCACCTCGTCACCGCGGCCCGTTCAACGCCCCTGCCCTGAAGCCTACTTTGCGGCCTCAACGCGGACTTTGAGATTCTGCAATCCGGCCTCGAAATCCGGCCCCATCATGCTGTCCATGAGCAGGCCGAACCAGCGGCTGAACGGGTTGTTTCCCAAATTTCCGCCATTGGTCCAGGTGGCCTTGGTCGCGCCGCCCTCGGCGACGAGCGTGATCACGCCCTCCGACAGGTATTTGCCCTGCTCGAAATCCAGATGGTAGCCGATGGATTTCCCCGGCTCGAGTGCGGTAAAGCGGATCGCGCCGTTGCCGCTGGACTTGCCGGTCCACGAGTAACCGGCACCGACGCCGGTATCGGTCTCCCCAAACTTCACCGCCATGTCCGGATACTTGTTGGTCGTCCACGCAATCCACTCCGGCCAGCGGCGAAAGGCGGAAATGTAGGGATAAATCCGGTCGGGGGACGCCTGGATCGTCACGGTGCGTTCGACGTGGTAGGTCGCCGGGAGAAACAGGCCGATCACGGCCAGCGCGGCCACCAGGATCGCCAGCGCCAGCAGGGCTTTTTGAGGGTCTTCATCGGAGGAGTCGAAAGCAGGCCGGCGGCGCGGAATTCCCGCAAGCAATCATTGCCCGATTTCGGGAAGCCACTTGGGAATCCCGCCCAAAGGCGCATCACCGGCTCGCCTGCATGTAAATTTTCTTCCCATCCGACCACGACCGCCCCCATCTAGCGGCCGGCGAACGCCTTGGGGGGAAGCATCGCCCCCCTTGGCGTCATGAAAAATCTAGCGGGCAGAACGGCGATCCTGACCGGAGCCAGCGGCGGACTCGGCTCCCACCTGGTCCATGCGCTCGCCACCGAGCGCATCAACCTGCTGCTGGTGGCCTTCCCCGGCGTGGAGCTGCCCAAGGTGCAGGCGACCGCCGCCCGGGAAACGGTCCGGGCCGAAGTCCTGGTCGCGGACCTGCGGGACCAGAAGGAGCGATCCCGCGTCATCGAGCACGCACTGCGCACCTTCGGCGGAGTGGACCTGCTGATCAACAACGCCGGCGTGGAATACTCATGGGCGTATCACGAACTCACCTCCTCGCAGATCGCCGAGGTGCTCGCGGTGAATCTTGAGGCACCCATGCTGCTGACCTGGCAATTGCTGCCCCATCTGCTCCAGCGCGGCTCGGGCCACATCGTGAACATCTCCTCGCTGGCGGGGAAAGCCGGGCCGGGTTTCCAGGAACCCTACTCGGCGACCAAGGCTGCGCTCGTGGGCTTCACCCAGTCCCTGCGCGCCAGCTATCACGGGAGCGGCGTGAGTGCGTCGGTGGTGACCCCGGGCTTCATCGAGGCGGGCATCTACACGCGGCTCAAGGAAACGACCGGCAATTCGGCGCCGATGCTGCTGGGAGCCTGCCCGCCCGAACGGGTGTGCCGGGCGGTGCTGCGGGCCATCCGCAACGATTGTCCGGAAATCATCGTCAACCGCTTCCCGGTCCGGCCGATATTGGCGCTCTCCGCCCTTTCGCCCCGATTCGGCGAATGGTTCAATCGGACCATCGGAGTCACGAAGTTCTTCCGTCGGGCCGCGGAGATGAACCGGCGACCATGATCATGCCGTTTCACTCCAGTGCCGCTGGCCCCCAATGGTTTCGACCGCGTGCCCGGACGCGAAACGGGATTGCACCGCCCCCCGGTCCGGGGCCAGCCTCCGGCGCAATGTCGGGCCTTCCCAATGGACGGGGTTTGCCTGTCCGCCCAACCCAAACCCGCTGCGGCTACTGCATTCCGGCGCCTGCCGGCTGCCTCTCCTTTTTCCAACCAACATGAAATACTCCCCCCACTCCGTCTCAAATCGACGACTGTTTGCGTTGGCCACCCTCGCGGTCCTGGCCGGACCCGCGGGCGCCACCGGCTTCCGGTTGCCCGATCAGGACGCGTTTGCAACCGCCCGCGGCGAGGCCTTCGCCGCCACCGCCGACAACCCCTCGGCGATCTTCTACAACCCGGCAGGCATCACCCAGCTTGACGGACAGCAGTTCCGGGCCGGCGTGTATGGCATCAAGACCGACTCGAACTTCACGTCGCCGGCCGGTCAGGAGTTCGACAATCTCCACGACCTGCACGCCATCCCGCAGTTCTTCTACACGGTGAAGCCGGACGGCCGTTCCGTGGCGTTTGGACTGGGCATCTACTCCCCGTTCGGGCTCAGCAACGAATGGCCGGACAACACCGGCTTTCGCACCCTGGGTCTCCGTGGCCGGCTGACCTACCTGACGATCAATCCGGTCGTCGCGTGGGAAGTCCTTCCCGGACTCAGCCTCGCCGCCGGGCCGACGGCGAACTTCGCGGACACGGACCTGCGCCAGGGCTTCGCCACGCCGCTGCCGGGGTTTGGCGACGTGTTCAGCTTCGAGGGCCATGGCTGGGCCGCCGGCTTCAATGCCGGGCTGCTGTGGAAAATCACCGAGCAGGTCCAGGTCGGACTCAATTACCGCAGCGCCACCACGGTGGATTTCAAGGGTCACACGCAGCTGACAGCGCCGGTGAACGCCCGGCCGCCCGCTTCCGCCGAATGGGATTTCCCGCAAAACGTGGTGGCGGGCATCTCTTACCGCCCGACGCCGGACTGGAACCTTGAGTTCAATGTGGACTGGACCGGCTGGGACCGGCTCAACACCGTGCTGGTCCACCAGGCTCCGCTGCCGGACGCCCCCATCGTGCTCAACTGGGAATCGAGCTTTTACTACGAGTTCGGAGCGACCCGATACCTCGCCAACGGCTGGAGCGTCAGTGGCGGTTACATCTTCAACGAGAACTCGGTTCCGGACGCCAACTACAACCCGATCGTCGCCGACCTGAACCGGCACTTCTGGAGCGTCGGCGTGGGACACCGGGGCGAACGTTTCGACTTCGACGTCGCCTACCAGTTCGGCTGGGGACCGGAACGGACCGTCGTGGGCAGCGCCGCGTCCCTCGCGGGCCAGACCGCGGACGGACGTTATGAGTTCGTCAGCCATGCGCTGTTCGTGACCGTCGGAGCGCGGTTCTAAGGAGCCGGGGCATTCCCGCTTGGTCGGGGGTCCCCGGTTGGCCTAGACTCAGGGGGTCCGGAAAGGATCGCCGCAGTGTGTCCCGGCCATCGAGGTCGGGCAGCCAGCGCAGGGCAGCATCGTGACCGAACGCGACATCAGCATCAGTTGCCGCAACAGCCAAGGGGCCGAGATTCAGGCGACCCCGGTCCGGCTGAACCGGTTTGCTGCGGTCTTCGAGGTCTACAATCCCTACAGCATCCTCCAGCTCTCCGAGGTCCTGCTCGACTTCCGCATCCGCATCGGCGACCGCCTGATCTACTCCGGCCGGGCGGTGGTCAGCAACCTCGTCAACGCCGGCATCATGCTGGTCTGCGAAGCCGCGCTGGAGGAATCCTGGCTCGACGTGGACCTGTTCGCGCCGCTGGCGGCCCCGAACCAACTGCGGGACGAACTGACGGGATTCCTCCGCGAGGCGACCAAGATCCATCAGGTCAGCGCCGATTTCAAAATCGTGGTGGCCGACATGCACAGCATGTTCACCGACCTCCGCCGGTGGCTGGAACAGGTCGAACTGGGCCTGCGCTCCCTGCCGAACAGCGAGCTGAGCCGGCGGGAACAGGAGATCATCGCCGAGATCGGCCCCCCGGTCGCTCCGGCCTTCAACGAGCTGTTTGAGCGTTTCGAGGGCATCGCGGCCGCGGTGGACATCTCCGCGCAGGCGATGCACCGCACCTACCTGCGGCGGCTCCTCCATCCGCTCGTGCTGTGCGCCCCCTTCGCCTACCGGACGTTTCAGAAACCGCTCGGCTACGCCGGCGATTACCTGATGGTGAACATGATCCTCACGCGGGCGCTGGAGGGCAGCTCCCTGTTCGCCAAGGCGGTCCACGCGTGGTTTCTGACCCAGGCGCCCGCCGAAGCGCACCGGAACCGGATCGCCTTCCTGCATCGCCGGCTGCTGGCCGAGGCACAGCGGGTCACGGCCGCCGGACGCCGCCTCCGGGTCTTCAATCTCGGCTGCGGACCGGCCGGCGAAATCCAGCAGTTCCTCCGGGAGGATCCCATCGGCAACGAGGCGGACCTGACGTTGGTTGACTTCAACGAAGAAACCCTGCAGTTCGCCCGGGAAAAGCTGGAGGGACTCCGCACTGCCCACGGCCGGAGCACGGGACTGAACTTCCAACTTAAGTCCGTGCACCAGATCCTGAAGGAATCGGGCCGGCCCAATCCGCAGGCGCCGCAATACGACCTGGTCTATTGCGCCGGGCTGTTTGACTACCTTTCCGACCGCATTTGCCAGCGGTTGGTGAACATCTTCTACGACCTGCTCGCCCCGGGCGGCCTGCTGATCGTCACCAACGTGGATGCCTCCAATCCGGCCCGCAACGGGATGGAATTCCTGCTGGAATGGCATCTGATCCACCGCAACCAGGACCAGTTGAAGCGGCTTCACCCGCTGGCGGCGCCGCCGAACGCGGTGACCACGGAAGCCGACGTCACTGGCGTGAACATCTACCTTGAAGTCCGGAAACCAGGAATCGCCTGAAGCGGCGCTGGCGCGGAACCCGGCGCTCCAGGCCGCGTTTGCCGCGGACGAACACGCCCAGCGCGTTCGTCTCGGCAAGGTGGGCGCCCTCCTGATCGCCGTGCTGATGCCGGCGGGTGTCACCCTGGATCTGGCCGTGTATCGGGGCGACAAGCTCCCGCTGTTTCTGGGTCTCCGTCTGCTCTGCTCCGCCATGGCGCTGGGCCTCTGGTGGTTTCTCCGCACTCCCCGGGGCGAACGTCACGCCCGCCTCATCGGCCCGACTTTGGCGCTCATCCCGTCGGCCTTCATCGCGGTGATGATCGCCGTGACCGAAGGGTGGAACTCGCCCTATTACGCGGGCCTCAATCTGATCCTGCTGGCGGTCAACGTGATCGTGCACTGGAACCTGCGGGAATCGGTCGCCGTCACCGGGACGATCATCGCGTTCTACGTGATCGCCGGGTTGGCCAACGCCGTTCCCGCCAAGGGCCAGACCGCGTTCAACAACCTCTATTTCCTGATCCTGACGGCCATCATCGTGGTGACCGGCAACGTGTTCTACAACCAGCTGCGGAAGCGCGAATTCGTCGCCCGGGAGGAACTGAAGCTGAGCGAGCAGCGCCTGGCCGAAACCAACCGCAACCTCCAGTCCAGCCAGCATCAGCTCGAGCAGTCGAACCTGGAACTCAAGCTGCGCGAGCAGGAACTCGAACAGACGGCCAACCGGCTCCGCGAACTGGACGAGTCCAAGGGACGTTTCTTCGCCAACATCAGCCACGAACTCCGCACTCCGCTCACCCTCCTCATCGCGCCGCTGGAGTCGCTCCGGGAAGGCACCGCCTCCCTGCGGGATGCCACCGTGCAGGAGCACCTCGCGACCATGCACAGCAACGGCATGCGCCTGCTGAAGCTGATCAACGACCTGCTCGAACTGGTCCGGCTCGACTCGGGCACGCTCAAGCTCCAGCCGGTGCCGGTGCCGGCGGAGGAGTTCCTGCAGGGACTGCTGCGGGCGTTGCGCGGGGTCGCCGAGGAAAAGGGCCTGCGCCTCCGGTGCGTGGTTGCGGAAGACGTTGCCCGCCTGCGGGCCGATCCGGACAAGTTGGAGAAGGTGTTCCTCAACCTGCTTTTCAACGCGGTGAAGTTCACTCCGGCCGGCGGTGAAGTGTCCATCCACGCCCGCCGCGACGGCGATTTCGCAATCATCGAAGTGCGGGACACGGGCATGGGTATCTCACCACAGCAGCTGCCCTACATCTTCGACCGGTTCTGGCAGGCCGATTCGTCTTCGCAGCGCAAGTTCCAGGGCGCGGGCATCGGCCTGTCCCTGGTGAAGGAACTGGTCGAGGCCCATGGCGGTTCGGTCGGAGCGGAGAGCACCGTCGGACAGGGGACCACCATGATTGTCCGGCTCCCGCTATCGACCGCGGACGAACCCGAGGGGGCCACCCCGCCAGCGGCCGCCGAAGCGCCCCCGGCGGATTCGCATCCCATCGCTCCCCAGAAGGATCCCTGGCTCGAAAGCCTGTATCGCCGGGCGGAACTGTTCCCGGGCATTGCCTCGCCCAAGGATCTCATCCGGCCGTGGACCCCGGACATAGGACCCCGCCGGAAGCCGAAACTGCTCCTGGCCGACGATGAGCCCGAGATGCTGCGCTTCCTCAAGGGCCAGCTGAACGACGATTACGAGGTGGTGGAAGCCGTGGACGGCGACCAGGCCTTTGCCCTGGCCACCCAGGTCCTGCCCGAGATCATCGTCTGCGACATGATGATGCCCGGCCGTGATGGCATGAGCGTCTGCCGCGAGTTGCGCCGGCAGGTGGCCACCCGGGGACTGCCGTTCCTCATGCTGACCGCCCGGGCCGACGACGACACCAAACTCAAGGCCCTCGCCGCCGGCGCGAGTGACTTCCTCGCCAAACCGTTTTCCTCCCAGGAACTGCGGCTGCGGATCAAGAACCTCTCCGACGCCCACCAACTGCAGAAGGAGATCTCGGTTCAGAACAAGCGGCTGGAGTCGGCCCTCGAACAGCTCAAGGACACCGAAACCCAGCTCGTGCAGACCGAGAAGCTGGCTTCGCTGGGGCGCCTGTGCGCCGGCATCATCCACGAGATCAACAACCCGATGAACTACGCGCTGGCCGCGGTGGCGTTCATCCGCCGGGCGGGCACCCGGCTGCCGGAGGACGATCAGGCCGACTTCAAGGAATCGGTCGCCGACCTCGAGGACGGCCTGCGGCGGGTGTCCCAGATCGTGGCCGATCTGCGGAGCTTCACCCACGGCCATTCGGGGCCCGTCGAACCCATTCCCGTGAAGGCCACGCTGGAGCGGCTGCCCCGGCTGTTCGCCGCCGAGCTCAGCGACCGGGTCAAGTTGCGGCTGGAACTTCCCGATGGAATCACCGTGCTGGCCAATGCCAACCAACTGCTCCAGGTGCTCATCAACCTCATCCAGAACTCCCTCGATGCGCTCAAGGATCGCCCGGAATCCGCTCCGCCGGGAGAAATCGTGGTCCGGGTCGGCGTGAATGGCCCGATTCCCTTCATCTCCGTGCGGGACAATGGCCCGGGCATTCCCGATGACGTGCTGCCGAAGATTTTCGACCCGTTTTTCACCACCAAGGCGGTCGGCGCCGGCATGGGGCTCGGCCTGAGCATCTGCTACCGGATCATGGAGGAATCCGGCGGCCGTATCCGGGTCCACAGCGCGCCGGGCAAGTTTTGCGAGTTTGTTTTGGAGTTTGCTGCGGATACCCAACTGTAAGAACCTCTCTCCCGGCCACATGGAACCGAACCACGACTACAAGCGCTTTGCCGTCCTCTATGTGGACGACGAGGAGAAGTCGCTCCGGAACGTGACCAAATACCTCGCGCCGAACCTCCGGCTGCTCACGGCGTCAAGCGGCGAGGAGGGCCTCAAGCTGCTGCAGGCCAACCTCGACGAACTGGCCGTCATCGTCTCCGACCAGCGCATGCCCGGCATGCAGGGGGTGCAGCTCCTCGAGCAGGCACGCCAGCTGCGGCCGCGCATCATCCGCATGCTGGCCACCGCCTACAGCGACATGGATGCCGCCGTGGCGGCCATCAACAGCGGGGCGATCTACAAATACATCAGCAAGCCGTTCGACCTCGACTCGCTGGAGATCACCATCAAGCGCGCCATCGAGTTCTTCCTGCTCCAGCGGGAACGCGATGCCTTGCTCCGCGAAAAGCTGTCCGTCGTTCACAAGATGGTCATCACCGACCGGGTGCTCGGCCTTGGGGTCATGGCCGCCGGCCTGAGCCACAATCTCCGAAACTCCATGGCGGCGATCCGGACTTTTCTGGAGCTGACCCCGGAGATGCTTCATCGCGAACGTCTGGACCTCGACCGGCTGCAGCACCCGAGCTTCTGGCACGACTTTCACAGCAAAGTGCAGGTCCGCCTCAAGGCCGTCATCGAAATGCTGGATGGCGTGGCCCAGTTCACCGAGCCGCCCGCGTCCCTGCCGCGACATGAAGTGGACGCCGCGGCTGCGCTTCAGGGCGCGCTCGACGGACTCCGGGAAGAGTTCCGGGCCCGGAACCTGACCGTGGTCAGCCGGATCCCCGGGGATTTGCCCAAGCTGAAGGTGGACGGCGAGCGGTTTCCCCGGCTGTTTCCGCTGCTCCTGCGCGAGGAACTCAACAATCTCCAACCCGGCAACACGCTGGAACTTGATGCCCGGGCGGTCCCGGCAACCCAGGAGCATCCGGCCGAGGTGGAGTTCACCTTCAGCGACAACGGCCCCGGCCTGCCCGAAGAGGCGCTGCGGTGCGCCTTTGATCCGTTTTTCAGCCGGGCCGACAATGCCACCGACCTCGGCGTGGGGCTGATGGCCTCCTTCTTCATCGCCCACCATCACGGCGGACGGATCGAGGTCCTCGCCCGGCCGGAAGGCGGCCTGAAATACGTGGTGCATCTGCCCGTGGACCGCCCGGAAGGCGCGGCCACGGAACAGGGAGGCGACTTCCTGGCCCGGCTCATGACGAATGAGCGCCTCTGGGAAAAGCTCCTGGCGAATCCATGAATTTGCCCTCACCCGCCAGCACTTCGGCCGCAGCCGGGCTCGAGGGGGCCGCCGCTCCTGCAGCCCCCGCGTTGCTGGTGGTCGAGGCGGACGGGCTCGTCCGGGAGGCGATGGTCCAGGTTTTTCAGAATGACTTTGCGGTCAGCACCTGCGACTGCGGTCCGGCCGCCTTGGATCTGCTCGGCAAAAGCCGCCATGAGGTGGTGCTGGTGGACGGCGATCTGCCGGGGATGTCCGCGTGGGAACTCGCCCAGCGGATCCACCTGTTACAGCCCGAGGCGCAGACGATTCTGCTCGGCACCGAATCCACTCCGGGACTCCCGGCACACACCCGCCACGGCGACATCTTCGCCTCGCTGCGGAAGCCGGTGGAGGTCTCCGTGCTCCGCGAAGTGGTCCTTCAGGCCCGCGTCCGGGCCCAGGAACGGCGGCTGGAACGCGAGCAGATCGCCCGGCTGGAACGTCAGGCGCACCAGGCGGAATCGTTCCGCCTCGAACGCGACATTTACGCCGGCGCCCTGCACGACCTCAACGGCTCGCTGACCGTCATCAATTCGCTCGCGGAAACGCTTTCCCTCGACCTCTCGCAGGCGATGACGGGCGGCAAGGTGCCCAACTCCCAGTTCCAGGAACTGCTGCTGGATCTCCGCCACCAGAGCGTGATGGCCATTGAGATTTCCCGGCGCTCCATGCGGCTGTTGCGCCGGAACCAGGACGGGGACCGCTGCGACGCCAAGGCCGTGCTCGATGACTTGGGCCACCTGCTCCGCTCCCATCGGTCGGCCAAGGGGCACCAGCTCAAGGTCCAGCTTCCCCTCGCCCCGTTGCTGCTGCAGGCCAGTGCGGCGGACGTCTTCCGGATGATCAGCAACCTCGGTCTCAACGCCCTGCAGGCCTCCAATCGGCCGCACCGCGTGGACATCGAATGCTGGACGGTCCGCGAACCCCTGCCGGCCGTGCTGCCCACCGTGGCCAATGGACTCTCCTTCTGGCTGCGGGACAACTTCCTCAACCAGCCCCCGTTCGTCGCCATCGCGGTCCGCGACGACGGACCCGGAGTGCCCACCGAACTGGTGCCCCGGCTGTTCCGCGAAAGCCTCACCACCAAGCCCAGCGGTGAAGGCACCGGTCTGGGTCTTCAGGTCGTCTATCGCGGGGTCCTCGAAACCCGGGCGGCCCTGCACTTCACCACGGTCCCGGGCCGCGGCACCTGCATCACGCTCTACCTGCCGGCCTGAACTGCGGCCGTCGGATCAGCTCTCGGGGAACTCGAATTCCACCTTGGCCTTGTCGCCGAGCTTGAGGTGCGCCGTGAACGGCTTGCCCGCCTTGCTGATGAACTTCGTCAGTGCATCCGTCCTGCCCGCGGTCAGCAGCTTGGCCAACTGGGCATGGTCCACCGGCTGCTGCAGGATGACCTTGCCGGTCTTGAACGTGCAGCGCTTGGTTTCCCGCTGGGTGTTCTCGCAGACGTAGTCCGTAGGGCTTTCAAAAACCTGACCGGCACACTTGGGGCATTTGCCCAGCGACGTCTGGCCCGTGAAGTCGAGCTTCACCGCGGGCTCCCGGGATTTCGCCCCCGCCTTCTTCTCGCGCGGCGGGAACTCGAACTTCACCTCACCGCCCTTGAGGACGAGGAACGCCTCGAACTTGCGGTTGGTGCGCTTCGACACGAATCCCTTCAGCACCTCCGTCTTGCCTTCCGCCAGCAGCTTGCCGACCTGCACCTTGTCGATCGGCTGCTGCAGAATCAGCACCCCGGTCTTGAAATCGCACGTCTTGCCCGGCCCCACCGCCTTTTCGCAGACGTAGTTCATGCCGTTCTCGAACACCCGCGCCGCGCACTTCGGGCATTTGCCGACGGGTTCCTTGCCGCTGAAATCGGGTGCCTGGGCGCCCTCGCCGTTCTCGCCGTCCTTGGGCTCATTGCCGAAGTCGAACTCGGCGCGGAATTCGGCGTTCAGCTTGATGAGCGCGGCGAAGGGAAAGCCCTTCTGGCTGCGGAAACCCTGCAACGGCCCGATCTGCTTCTCGCGGATCAGCGTCTCGACCTCCGCGGGCTCGAACATCCGGCCCGAGAGGATCTTCCGCACCGCGAAATCGCAGGCCTGGCACTTGAACTCACGGAATTTCTCCTGCACCTCCCCGCCGCATTTCGGGCACGGCACCGTCAGCACCCCGAAGTCGCCGGGGATCGTGTCTTTGTCGTATTGCTTGGCCTTGGCGACGATTTCGGCGGTGAAGCGCCGGATCTCGTCCATGAACTGCTGCCGGCCCAGTTGGCCGCGCTCCATCTTCTTGAGCTGAAATTCCCAGTCCCCGGTCATCTCGGGCTTGGTCAGTTCCATCACACCGAGCCCGTTCAGGAGCTGGATCAGCATGAACGCCTTGGCCGTGGCGACCAGTTCCCGGGCGTGACGATGGATGTATTCCTCGTTGATGAGCCCTTCGATGATCGCGGCGCGGGTCGCCGGCGTGCCGAGGCCGCGCTCGCTCATCGCCTCCCGGAGCTCCTCGTCATCCACCAGTTTGCCTGCGCCTTCCATCGCGCTGAGCAGGGTCGCCTCCGTATAGCGCGGCGGCGGCTTGGTGGTGCTCTGCTTCACCTCGACGTCGGTCGTCGCAACCCGCTCGCCCTGGGTCACCGGCGCGAGGCTCGGGGCGTCGTCTTCAGACTGGGCTTCCTTGCCGTAAACCTCCAGCCAGCCCGGTTTCACCAGCACCTTGCCCACGCTCTTGAACGGTTCGTTCTCCACCCGCGTGATGCGGACCGTCTCCAGGAATTCCGCCGCCGGATAGAACACCGCCAGAAAGCGGCGCGTCACCAGGTCGAACAGCTTCTGCTCGGGCTCGGAAAGGCCCTTGGGCACCACGCCGGTCGGGATGATCGCGAAGTGATCGCTGACCTTGGCGTTGTTGAAGATGCGCTTGTTCGGCCGCACCCAGCCTTCGCCGAGAATCTTTTGGGCATACGGCGCGTAGGCGGAGTCACCCAACGATTCCAGCGTCTTGCGGACCGTCGCCGGATAATCCTCCGGCAAATGCCGCGAATCGGTTCGCGGATAGGTCAGCACCTTGTGCTTTTCGTAAAGCGCCTGCGCCACCGCGAGAGTGTTCTTGGCGCTGAACCCGAACCGCGAGTTGGCCTCCCGTTGCAGCGTGGTGAGGTCGTAAAGCAGCGGCGAGAGCTGCGTGGCCGGCTTCGTTTCCTCCGTCACCACACCCGGCTTGCCGAGGCAGCGTGCCCGGATCGTCTCCGCGCGCGGGCGATCCCAGAGGCGTTCCGGCTTCAGCTCCGGATCGGCCTCCTTGCTGTCGGACTTGCGGAACCCTTCGTCGAACCAGCGGCCGGTGTAGCTGCCCCGGCCGCCCTGGAAGGTGCCGAGCACTTCCCAGTAATCCCGCGGCACGAACCGCTTAATCTTCGCCTCGCGTTCGACCACGATCGCCAGCGTCGGGGTCTGCACCCGGCCGACGGTCGTCAGGTAAAAGCCGCCCGACTTGTTGTTGAACGCGGTCATCGCCCGCGTGCCGTTGATGCCCACCAGCCAGTCGGCCTCGGAACGGCACTTCGAGGCATCGGCCAGCGGCAACAGGTCCGCATCCGACCGCAGCTTCGCAAACCCGTCGCGGATCGCCGCCGGCGTCATGGACTGCAGCCACAGGCGCTGAATCGGCTGCTTCGCCCCGGCATGGGCGACGATGTTGCGGAAGATCAGTTCGCCCTCGCGGCCGGCGTCGCAGGCGTTGATCAGGCGGTCCACGTCCTTGCGCTTGATCAGCTTGGCCAGCGTTTTGAGCCGGCTTTCGTTCTTCTCGATGGGCTGAAGACCGAATCGCGGTGGCAGGTGCGGCAGTTGCCCAAACGTCCATTTCCCACGGGCTACTTCAAACTCCTCCGGCACTGCCAACTCTAGGAGATGGCCCACGGCCGAGGAGATGACGAAGCCATCGCTCTCGAAGAAGTCGCCGGATTTGTCCTTGGTGAAGCCGCCCAGCGCCTTGGCGATGTCCGCGGCGACCGACGGTTTTTCCGCGATGATGAGGGCTTTACCCATGACAGAGTGGGCGGACGTGTAGCCGCCGGCTTCCCAGTGCGGCAAGGATTTGTTTTGGCGCCGGCCAATAAGCACACCTCCACCGATTCTTCGCTCGCCGGCCTTGGCGCTGGATCGGTCTCAGTCCCAGGCGAACCGCTGGCCCGGCAAGTGCTCGTTGCAGTGTTCCCAAAGCCAGCGAAAGTCGGGGTTGTTGCTCACTTCGAGCGAGACCGCGCGGAACTCGTCGTAGGTCTTCGCCTTGGGACTGGTGGTCGGGTCCCGCCAGCGCTGGGTCTCCGCATGCCCATCGGCAAACGCGAACACCCCCTTATCCGCGTGCCGGCCGGCCGGGCGGTTGTCCGACCAGTAGGCGTCGGGGCCCTCGAAGTAGCGCATGAAGAAAGCTCCGCCGGCGACGGTGTATTCGTGCTCGTCCACAAAGGTGTAGATGCGGCTGGGACTCGTCCGGCTGAAGTCCGCCTGCTTCACGAAGGCCATCCGGTCGTAGACGAACCCCGTGGCCGGTGACCACTGCCCGATGTCGCCATGGACGATGTAGTTGTTCAGGGAATAGCTCCGCACCCGCTGGGCGCCCCGGTTGCGTTTGCCGTTGAACAGGTTGGTCGTGCTCCGGTCGGCCGGACAGCGAAACACACCGGCCGCTTGCAGGTAGGGACCGATCCGCCCCGGTCCGGCTTCCAGCAACAGCGCACGATTGGTCATGTCGGCGACGTTGGCGGTGGCCAGCCAGTGCATGGAACCGCCCACCCAGCACGGAGCCTCGGGATAACCGATCTGGAGGGACGGTGGCAGCGCGTCCGCGTGGTCATCGGCGTAGAGCTGGAAGCCCAACTGCAGCTGCTTGAGGTTGCCGAGGCAGACGATGGCCTGTGCCTGCCCGCGAGCCCGGCCCAGCGCCGGCAACAGCATCCCCGCCAGGATTGCAATGATCGCGATCACCACCAGCAGTTCGATCAGCGTGAAGCCCCAGCGGACTGGAAAGTCCGCCCTCCCGGGAGCGCGGGCTTTCCTGCCCGCCGCCAAGGTGCTGCCAGTTTGCAACTGGCAGAAAAAACGTGGCTTCTCCCGGCAGGCCGCAGGGATTTTCCCGCGCGACCGGGCCTCCAGCCGCCCCTTCTGCCGGTTCCAAACCGGCAGCACCTTGCCTGGCAGTCTCACGGTCTTCGGAGGCGATAGAAGCGGTTGGCGTCCGCGGGCGGCACCACGGCGCTGCCCTCGGCAGCTTCGGCGACAGGTTGCCAGTTGACGGGTTCTTCCAATGATTCCGCCCACTCCAGTTGCAGGCCGGGGAAACGGGCGTCCCACGACAGCATGAGGCCGGTCTCGCCTGTGGCGACCTGGAGCGGCGGCAGGGGCGGCGGTTCACCGGCGGCGATGGGTGCGCCGGGAACGGGATTGTAGGCGTAGTCCACCACCGCAAACGGCGTCGCCGGTTCGAGGTCCGGCCGCGCAAAACGGATCCAGCCGTAGTGGAATCCGTCGTCCTGTTGCAGGCGGATGCCGGCGATGCCGTTGGTGAGCGCGTTCCACGATGTTGGTCTATCCGAGTAGCCACACTCAACAAACCTTGGAAACCCATAGTTAATGGTGAAATGGAACGTGAGTTCTACGCCACTCACACCTGACTCGATGTGCAAACCATTGGCCGACGAAATCACATCGCCAGAAACGAAATTGAGCTTCGTGCGATTGGCCCGCAGAAATCGCGTCGATCCAGCCGCTTTGGCATAGCGCGCCGCTTCCGTTAACGGCGGCGGATCATTGGCGATCACCGCCGTATCTTGGAGATAACGCACATCGATGGTGCCATCTGCGTCTAAGTCGATATCCAGTGGATCGAATGGAAACAGTTCCGAACAGTCTGACGACCAAGCATTGAGAATTACGACCGCCAAGGCGGAAAAAAAGAGAGTTCGCTGCATAACGTCGGATTAGTTTCCAATTGAGCGAGGAATCAAAACAAAGCCACGGCTGGTGCCATTCAATGTGCCGTTGCCCACGATGTAGCCGGTGTTATTGATGGCGGTAGCCGATTGCAACACCCATCCGCCAGCCCCATGAACGAAATGCCTGTCATTTAAGTCCTTCCACGAATCTAGGTAACCATTTCGCAGGACCGCCCGATCGCTTCCGCTCCCGGAACGTGAACGTCCCACTATTCGCCCGGAATCGGCGATCCCCAACGCATATGACTTTGAATCAAACACACTGGAACTGACCGGACTTCGCCACGCCCCCAAGCCATTGGCCGTTGGATTCACGTCGCCCGATCGGGATGACCAAAAAGCGCCACGATCAACCTCAAGGGAAAACTTGTATGTGCCAACCGCCTGACCATTAGAGTTAATGCTGACTGCCACAGTTTCTGCATCTGACTGCGAAGACGTTGGCGGCGGAAGGTCATCGCCAGCCGCCAGCACCACCAAAGTGCCTCCCGGGGTGCGGAAGCCCCGCTTGCTCGGCGAAGAGAAAAACCGTCCGGTCGCGTCCCCAACTGTGACGCCGGAAGCATTGATAGCGGCAGCCTGGCCTTGCGCACTCAGATATAGGTTCCCAATCAGGTCGAAGGGTTGGGTGACCCCAGTGTTCCACACCACCGGTTTCGGGATATTCGCGCTACTGCGACTGAAGCCAGCCACCGCGTTGCCGCCCGGGTTGATGCCCAAGGCGCCGCTCACCCCGCTGCCGCCTGCAATGTGCGCCAAGGCTGTCGGCACCCATGACACGCCGTTGTAGGTCATACGCCATGCCTGATTGGCCTGTGAGCCGGCCACCACCACCTGGCCGTTGGGCGCGCTCTGCCAGCCGATGCCGCCGGGGACAAACCCGGTTCCAAAATTCCATGCCGGATAAGCCGTGCCGGCATCCCAAAGAACACCCCGACTCGCAATGACCCCGTTCAGAGACCAGGACGCATTACCCACAATTTGCGGACGAACCAGCCAGCCGCCACCGGAGGTATTCGCCACCCCATCATTCAGTGCGGCCGCTGAGCTCGCATAGGTTTCTCCCGATGGTCCAGCGGTGGCTGTCAGTTCCTGAATGTTGAATTCCGGCCCGTCGTAGAGCAGCACCCGCGCCAGGGACTTGGTGCCCACCGAGTAGGCCGGGGTGCTGGTGTTCGAGTCGGGAACTACCTCCAGCACAATTACGTTGTTCTCGGTGAGGTTGTCGGCCCGAGTGGCAACGGATATCGTGACGCTCTCGGAACCGGAGGGAATGACCACTGTCTTGGTCTGGCCGACCGCATAGCCGGTCCAACTATCCGTTGAGGCCAAGCCGCCACTGAAGTAGTAATCCGCCGACCCCGTGGTGCCGTAGGTCGCGTCGAGCGAACCGCCGGCGGTCGTGGGCCGCGTCAGGCCAACGCAGAACGCCCGGGTTTCCGCCTGCATGGTCCGGCGGACGGAGCGCATTTCCGGATCGCTCCAGAAGGGCTGGGTGTCCCGGTAACGGCGGAAGAACCGGCCCAATGAGATTCCTTGGGAGCGGGCGAACTCGCGGCAAAACGGGGCGACGGAAAGGTAGCCTGCCAGCAACGCCGCCTCCTTGACCGAACCGAGAATCGTCAACAACCGGACGGCATTCTGAAGGCGAAGGTCCATCAGGAAGGTTTCCAGCGAATCGTAACCGTGCGCCCGCCATTGCCGCTGCAACTGGCGCTGGCTGAGTCCGAGTGCGGCGGCCACCGCCGGTTCGGCGGCACCCACCCGCCTTGCCGCAACAGCTATCCGCTGGGACAGCGAGGGGACGCACCGGGAGCCAGGTTGCCGGGGAGACACGAACCGGTCGTTAGCAGAGTCGTGCGGCGCAACTCAAGCGCAGGATGTCCGGGAGGTATTACGAAGCCGAAGTTCGAGTGGCGGTGTCGTGGGTTGGCTCCATCGCCAAGAAGCAAGCTCGTGCGGGTGTGTCGGTCTGGGATCAATGCTTACCCGCCACCAT
Organism: uncultured Verrucomicrobiota bacterium; assembly: GCA_903910585.1. Taxonomy (GTDB): domain Bacteria; phylum Verrucomicrobiota; class Verrucomicrobiia; order Limisphaerales; family UBA9464; genus CAIWAH01. Next base: position 24,407 of record CAIWAH010000285.1, on the reverse strand, counting down.
AATACACGGGGCCAAACCACCACGGCAATCACGGGCGGGCCTCTGGAAACGACAAACGCCCGCTTCCCTCGCGGGCCGGCGGGCGTCTGAAATCGGAACGGACTCTCAGCGGCGTTTGGGGCGAATGAGGATAACCTTCTTGTCGCTGCCGTCCACCTCGACGGAGTGGGTTTCCACGTCCTCATCCTCCTTGAGAGCCTGATGGATGATATAGCGGTCGTAGGCGTTGAGCGGCTCCATCTCCACGATCTCGCCACGGCGACGAACCTTTTCGGCGGCTTCCTTGGCGCGGCCGGTCAGGAGTTCGCGGGCCTGCTGGCGGTAGCCGCCGACGTCGAGCACCACGCGGGGAATCCGGCTGTCGCTCTTGAAGACAATGCGATTCAGCACGAACTGGAGATCCGAAAGGGTCTGGCCAGCCCGGCCGATGAGGCGCCCCGGGTCGTCGGTCTGGATGTCGAGGAGCACCTGCTCCTCCAGCGAGGTTTCGGTGATGGTGACCGCAAAGCCGAGCTGCGTGAGCATCTCCTGGAGGGCGGCCTTGGGTTCGATGTTGGGCGATTCGGGTTTCACGGGAAAGGGGGCGGAGGCCGCGTCAGCGCCGCTTCGGGGCGGGGATGACGGTGACGGTGTCCTTGGCCTCGTTCATCTTGGTGAGCTTTGTCTGGAGCACACTCAACAGGTTTTGGACCGTCCAGTAAAGCGTGAGTCCGGAGCTGTAGTCGTAGAGGAAGATCACGAAGAACACGGGCATGAACTTCATCATCTTCTGCTGCACCGGGTCCATCTGCGGCGATACCGGGGTGAGGCTCGACATCCACAGCGACGTGGCGCACATGAGCAGCGGGAAGAGGTTGATCGGCAGGCCGACGCCCTGGATGCCGAAGAACGGGAGGAAACCGAGCCCAGGGATTGTGAACACGGTATCGGGCTGGGAGAGGTCACGCACCCAGAGGAAGGTCTCGCCGCGGAGCTCAATGGCGGTCCGCAGCATGAAGAAGAAGCCGATGAACACCGGAAACTGGACAAGCATCGGGAGGCAGCCGGAGGCGGGGTTCACACCGTGCTGCTTGAACAGCTCGAGCTGTTTCTGGGCGAACTTCTGCTGGTTGTCCTTGTAGCGCTCCTTGAGCGCCTGCAACTCAGGCTGCAGAGCCTGCATCTTCTTCATCGAACGCGTGCTGATGCCGGTGAGCGGCCAGAACGTGAGCTTGATCAGCACGGTCAGGACCACGATCGCCCAGCCGTAGGACGGGATGACCTTGTGGATGAGGTTCAGTGCCAGCAGCAGCGCCTGCGCGAAGAAGCCGGTGAATCCGCTGAAATCCATCACCAACTCCAGCTTCCTGCCGAGCGAGGACAGCCCAAAGAATTCTTTCGGCCCCGCATAGACGCTGTAGCTGCGTTCGATGGCGGCGCCCGGAGCCAGCGGGGTTTCCGCGTAGAGCAGCGCGGTCTGGTAAGCTTCCGGCTTGGGGTTGAGTTTGCCGTCGGCCGCCAGCTGCGAGGGCGTGGGAGCCGGCAAATTGAAGTGCCGCGAAATCATGCGGTCGGCCGGTTTCTCCGGCACCGCAATCATCGTGAAAAAGCGGTTGTGGACTGATGCCCAGACCACATTGGTAAATCCATCCACGAACTCCGTGCGAGGTGTGCCGGGAATGCAGCCCAAAGTCCGGTTGGCAAACCACATGGCGTCCACATGGCTGAGCTTGTCCCCGTTGAACCAGTGGGCACCGGTGGTGTCGGCCTTTTCATGCGGGTCCATGGGCGCCGCAGTGCCGATCACGAGTTCCTGCACCGGCACGGTCACCGGCTGTTTGGCCGCGTTCTCGATGCGTTCGGAGACGTGGACGATGTAGTTGCTGGCCAGGGAGAACTGCCGGACGAGCCGGAGTCCGTTGGTCAGGCTCTTCTCGGCCACGATCGTCGCCCCGGACTGCCGCAGCCGGTATTGGCCGTCCTCGGTGAGCGTTGGCGCGTTCGCGTAAGTGAAGGCCGGCAAAAAGGAGAACTTGTTGAGCGAGGCCGCCTCATTGGGCTGACTTTTCTGTTCCCGATTCAGCGGGATGCGGGCCGGATACTTCTTCAGGTCCACGAACTGGATGCCGCCCCCGCGCGAGGTGACCTGCACTTTCAGGAGGTCATTCTCCAGCGCCAGCGTCTCTTCCGCGGCGGACAGGATCGTCGGTGCGGGCGGCGGCGTCGGGCCCAAGTTGGGGATGACCGGCGCGGCGGGCGCATTGGTGCCGGCGGCGGTTGCGGCCGGGAGCACGTTGGTGGCCGCCGCGACCGAATTGGTCGCCGGCAAGGGTATCGGTGGGTAGATCTTGTGGGCGATCCACTGGAGGCCAACCAAGCCTGCCAACGCCACCACCAGGATCATTATGCCTTTTCGGTCCATGTCGGAGAAAGTGTATCGGTCGAAATCAAACTGGGAACCGGGTCATCCCCCTGCCCTCCCCACGGATGGCAACGGCAGAGCCGGCGAAACATCAGGCCGGAGCCCCGGCGGGCACCATGCCGCTGCACGGCTTCCATGGCGTAGGCAGAACAAGACGGGGTGAAACGGCAGGTCGCCACCTGCCCGAAAATGACATTTTTGGCCGGGGACAGCACCCAGCGGTAGATCCGCAGCAGACCTACCAGCACTGCTTGACCCAAGTTCACGGCAACGCGGTCTCCATCGACCTCGGCACGTCGCCTTCGGTTCGGAGCAGTCCCGCCCGACGAAGTGCGCCCAAAAAATTCCGGTCCACTTCGGCCTGGGATTTTCCGGCAATCGAGTTGCGGGCAACCAACACCATGTCCACCGGAGCGACCATGTGGTTCTGATGGCGCCGAAATCCTTCGCGCAGCAGACGCCTCGCCCGGCTTCGGGCCACCGCGTTCCCCACCTTGCGGCTGGTGATCACGCCCACGCGGGAAAGCGTCCCGCCTTGAACCGGACTCCAGTTGAGAATCAGGCAACCCATCGGGAGGCGTTGCCCGTCGGTCTTGAGCCGCGCGAATTCCCGGGCGGCCGTAAGCCGCCGGCCCGAAAGGAGTTGGCGCGGCGTCGCAGGCATCACGGGCGCCCGGTGATCACACCGGAGTCAGACGCTTCCGCCCGAGATTCCGGCGGCGGCGGATGATCTCACGGCCGCTCTTGGTGGCCATGCGGGCGCGGAAGCCATGCTGGCGGACCCGGCGAATCTTCGAAGGCTGATACTGACGTTTCATGCTGTGTGTAATGCCGTTCCGACGCGCGAAACGGAGCGGCGGACAGTAACAATCGCGAAACTCGCGTCAATCGCGGCGTCAAACAGACTTATTCCGCCGGCGGCGGCGGTTCCGGCGCCAGCGCGATGCCGAGGTCGGTGAGGAGTTCGCGATAGGCCCGGTTTTGCCGCAGGAGCCGGTGTCCGGCGTCCTTGAGTTTGTCCACATCGGTTGGCGGGAGCACGAAGCTGGTCGGCAGGTTGAGGAAAAACCGCCGTTCCGCGAGGTCCCGAAAGTTCGTGAAATTGATCATCACCGGATACAGCCGGATCTCCGAACGCCCCTTCAGCTCCCGTTGCCAGTCCTCGAACTGCTCCTTCACCAGCTCCAGGGTCTCGAAGGAATAGCGGTCAAGGGTGTGGTTGGCGGCGGCCGCCCCCACCACGATGGACCCCGGCGGACGTTCGCGCCGGTCCCAGGTGCGGTCGGGAAACGAGTAGGCGTTCGCGCTGATCACCACCACCCGCTTCACCTTTTCCGGCTGCATTTCCCCCAGGAGCTCCGGTTGGGCCTGGAGGGCATGCATGCCGTCGAGAAAGGCGCGCAGGCCGAGATTGTCCGAAACTCCGCCATCCACCACGTGGACGAAGGGCCGGTTGGTCGCGTCCAGATAGGACCGCAGCTCGCGAGCCCGCAGGCGCACGCGCCCTTCGTCCGGACGGTAGCGCCGCTGAATCCACGCCGGCGGAGTGAACCCGCATTGGCCGGCATAGTTGTTGATCGTGATCGGCGTCAATGCCGCCGGAACGGCTGAGGATGCGGCGACCGCCCGGGACACGGGAAAGGGATCCACGTCTGAGCACAGGAGGTCGAACTGATACTGGGTGAACTCGAACCGGGCGCCGGTGCTGATGTCGGTGCCGTTGATGATGACGAACGGCCCCGGGCGTCGCCCCATGTCGCCAATGGTCGCGCCATGGAAAAGGATTCGGTCGTAAAAGTCCGCCGCGATCTCGGAGCGCCCGAACCGTCCAGAAGCCAACTTGGGCCAGTTCACCGGGTTCGCGGTTCCCATCACCAGGCTGCGCTGCACGTTCCGCTTGAGGAAGTCCCGTTCGAGCCGCGGAAAGATTCCGTCGCCATACAGTCCGAACGCCGCCGCGGTGACGGAGCCGCCGGAGACGGACGAAACCACGTCGATTTCGTCGAGCAGACGCCGGCGGCCTTCTGACGCCGCGAAGGTCGTGTCCCGGAGCTCCTCGAGCACACCATACGCCAACGCCGCCGCCCGGGTGCCACCGCCGGAAAAGGCGACCAGAAACAGGGTTTCGTCCGAGTTGTTCGGCCGGGGCTGGCGATGGAAGTAGTAGCCGGACTGTTCGTTGGACTGCCCCAACGGCCGGTTGGGAGGCCGATTGACGCAACCAGCCGAAACTCCGGCGAGCAGGAGCGCCAGGAACAGTGAAAGGCGGACGGTCATCGTTCGCCCAGCCTTTGGAGGCTGCCGGCAGCGGTCAAGCTGCAAGCCGGGCGGCGAAGAACCGTAACGAGTCAGGCAAATGGCGCTCCCAGTATTCCCAGGTATGTGCGCCGGGATGTTCCTCGTAGCCGTGGGCGATGCCCGCCGCGGTCAGTTCACGGTGAAGTTCCCGGTTGGGCTCTAGGAGGAAATCATCCACTCCGCAATCGAACCGGAACGGAGGCAGATGTTCCCGGTTCCTCCGCATCGCCGCCAACACCGACCGGTCCTCCTCCCGGGAACTCCACGGGCCGAGCCGATCACCCATCAGCGCTTTGAACTGATCCTGATGGGTGGCCGCCGAGTGGGCAGAAACCGCCCGGAAACGCCCCGGATATTTCGCCCCGAGGCGCAGCGCCCCAAATCCGCCCATGCTCAGCCCGGTGAGGCACAGGGGGGATTCCTCCGAGGACTCCGGCACCGCGAGGTGGGTGGCAGCCGACACTTCCTCGACGATCCAGCGCTCAAAATCCTGGGTCTGGTGAGGAACGTAACCGGAACCGTGATCACAAAGCCCGTCACTGGGCATCGCCAAGATCACCGGCGGAATCTCGCCCGCCCTGATCATCGCGGCGGTCGTCCGGTGGGCGCCGCCCTTGAACGCCCACGCCCAGTGCGATCCGTAAACCCCGTGCAGAAGAATCACGATGGGCACCGCCTGCCGGCCGGCAATGCCTTCCGGCACCCACAACGTGAGATCCGCCCGCTGGGCCAGGGCGGCACTGTGCACCGTCACCCAGCGCAACCCTTCCACGGCGAAGCGCGGGTCGGAAATCTCCACAGTCTTGAACATGGAAAAGTGGTGGAGGCGGGGGGAGTTGAACCCCCGTCCTTGAGCCGCCAACCGGCAACGAACTACATGCTTAGGCGGCCAAAGGTTTTCTGCGGGACCGTGACCGGCCGTCGTGGACCGGCCCCGCCTAGCTCGCATGAAGTTTCTCGGCCGCCGACGCGCGAACTCCGCCGGCGACCATGCCTGCTGATGGCGTCCGTTTCCCGTAGCAGGCGTTCAGGAACGGACGTCGGGCCTAATTAGGCCGCGAGAGCCAACTCTTCGTTAGCAGTTACAGTTTTTGGTCCGGTGTTTTACGAGGCCAACGAACCATCCTCGGCATGCCGTCACAGGCGGGTTTCCCAAGTCGAAACCAGTGCGCCCCCAACAACCCGGCCACTCTCGCGGGTGACCGGTGTCCGTCAAGGACCGTCCGCGAGGGTTCCCGAGGCTTGCTCCCATCCGGTCGCTTCGCGACGCTGCCGCCATGATGATGAAGCAATGGCTCGGCGCGGGCCTCGGCATCTCGCTGGGGTCCGTCGGATGCGCACAGGCGGCCGGAACCGTGCCGTCCGCACCGGTGCCGGCCGGATACCGGCTGGTTTACGAGCAGAACTTCGATGCCCAGGACTCGTTGCGGCAATTCGCCTTCACCGATCCCACCGCGTGGAAATGGTCCGCGGACGGTGAGAGCCACGCATTGGAGCTGGTCCGGCAGAGCCGTTACGAACCCAAGGTCCGTTCGCCGTTCAACATCGCGCTGCTAGGGGACCGGGTTTTCGGAGACTTCGTGCTGGAGGTGGACCTGATCCAGACCGGGAAGGAATACGGGCATCGCGACATGTGCCTGTTCTACGGGGTCCAGGACCCAACGCACTTCTACTACACCCACCTCGCGACCAAGGCGGATCCCAACGCCCACAACACTTTCATCGTGAACGATGCGCCGCGGAAGAACTTCGCCCGGCAGACGACCGCGGGGGTCAACTGGGGTCTCGGTATCTGGCACCGGGTCCGACTGGAGCGCCGCGTTTCGGGGGGCACGATCCGCGTCTTCTTCGACGACATGAAAGAGCCCGTGATGGTGGCGGAAGACCGCACTTTCGGCGCCGGCTGGATCGGATTCGGCTCGTTTGACGACACCGGCAAGGTGGACAGCATCCGTATCTGGTCGCCCACGCCGCCCGAATCCCGCCCGGCCAGTTTCTTCTCCCGTCCCGAATGAAGCGCTCGCGTTTTTCCCGTCTCCGGTCTGCCGGTTCAAAGGCCTCCGGTCGCAACACGGTCCCTGCCCCCCGTCCGGCTCGCCCTGCAAAGTCTGCGAAATCCAGGCCGCAGCGCCCGAATCGAAGCCCCGGGGCAAAACGCCCGGGCCCACCGACAGGACACCGTCGCCCCGGGGACCAGCAGCCCTCCTCAACACCGGCGCCGCAGCCCCAGCCGGTCGAAGCGGCCGCGAAAGCGGAGGTCGTCCGCCACGGACTCGCCCGGGTGCTGTCGAAGGCGGGATACTGTTCGCGCACCGAAGCCGCACGGCTGGTCCTGCTTGGCCGGGTGACCCTCAACGGACGAATCTGCCGGAACGCCGAGCAACCGGCCAGTTTGGAGGCGGATGAAATCATGGTGGACGGCGAACGGATCGAACCCGCCCGGCGAGTTTACATCCTGCTCAACAAGCCACGCGGCCTGGTCACGACTTCGTCCGACGAACACGGCCGGGAAACGGTCTTTTCCTGCCTGATTACCGAACGCGCCGCGGAAACCGTCAGCGGAGCGCCGGAGCTGTTCCACAAACGCAAATCCACCCGGACGGAATTCCGGCTGCCCGGTCACCTGTCCGCCGTGGGAAGATTGGACCAAGCGAGCGAAGGGCTGCTGCTGTTCACCAACGACAACGGCTGGGCGGAACGGCTGACCTCGCCGCAGCATCACCTCGACAAGGTCTATCACGTGCAGGTCAACACGGTCGCGGACGACGCCCTATGCCAGCGTTTGCAGTCGGGTGTGGAGGCGGAAGGGGAAATGCTCAGCGCGAAGAAGGCCACGGTGCTGCGGCTCGGAGAGACCAATTCCTGGCTGGAGATCTCCCTCGATGAGGGGCGCAACCGTCACATCCGCCGTCTCTTGGCGGCGTGCGGCATCGAGGTCCTTCGCCTGATCCGCATCGCGGTCGGCCCGCTGAAGCTGGGCACGTTGGGCAAAGGCCAGTGGCGGCACCTGACCCCGTGGGAGGTCCAGGCTTTCCTGCCGAAGGAGACTCCAGCGGCGGCAGCAACTCCACGCGCGGGTCCGGCACCGTCGTTGCGGGCGCCTTGGAAGCGAGCTCCCCGCAATCGCTGACCCTGTTCCCCGTTTCCGGTCGGCCCCGGCCGTGGCAACGAAAAAGGGCGCGCCCGATGGGCGCGCCCTGCGAAAACACAGACGAGCTTACTTGTTGAGCTTGTCTTCCAGCGCGGCGAACGCGTGCTCGAGGGCGACGAGATCTTCGCCGGGCTTGAGCTGGTCGAGCAGCTTCTGCTCTTCCTTGAGCTGTTCGGGGCTGTAGTTGGCCGCCTTGATCGAAAGACCGATCCGGCGCTCCGCACGGTCGATCTTGATGACGCGGGCAGTGACCTCGTCGCCGACCTTGAGGACGTTCTTGATCTTGTCCACGCGCTCCTCGCTGACCTGCGAGATGTGCACGAGGCCGTCGATGTCGTGTTCGAGGCCGACAAACGCGCCGAAGCTGGCGAGCTTGGTGACCTTGCCCTTCACGAGGTCGCCGACCTTGAAGAACTTGTCGATGCCATCCCAAGGATCGGTCGAGAGCTGCTTCAGGCCGAGCGAGATGCGCTGGTTGGCCTTGTCCACTTCGAGCACCACGGCTTCCACGACATCGCCCTTCTTCACGCTTTCGCTCGGGTGATTGATCTTGCGGGTCCAGGACATGTCGGACACGTGGATCATGCCGTCGAGGCCTTCCTCGAGCTCGAGGAACGCGCCGTAGCTGGTCAGGTTGCGGATGGCGCCCTTGACCTTGGTGCCCGGCGGATACTTCTCATGGGCAACATCCCACGGGTTGGTCTCCAGCTGGCGGATGCCGAGGCTGATCTTCTGCTCCTCACGGTTGATGCCGAGCACCACCGCATCGAGCTCCTGGCCGACCTTGAGGACGTCCGAGGGCTTGGCGATGCGCTTGGTCCAGGACAGCTCGGTGACGTGCACCAGGCCTTCGACACCGGGCTCGATCTCGACGAACGCGCCGTAGGGGACGAGGTTGACGACCTTGCCTTTGACCTTGGCGCCGAGGGGATACTTCGCCTCGATGTTGTCCCAGGGATTGGCTTCCTTCTGCTTGAGGCCGAGGGAGACCCGTTCCTTTTCGCGGTTGATGTCGAGGATGACGACATCGAGCTCCTGGCCGATCTTGAGCAGTTCGGTCGGGTGGCTGAGGCGGCCCCAGGACATGTCGGTGATGTGCAGGAGGCCATCCAGACCGTTGAGGTCGATGAACGCACCGAAGTCGGTGATGTTCTTGACCACGCCTTTGCGGATGTCGCCGGGCACCAGCTCGGACAGCAACGTGGCGCGGCGCGCATTGCGCTCGGCCTCGACCAGTTCGCGACGGCTGAGGACCACGTTCTGGCGGTCCGGGTTCAGCTTCACGACCTTGAACTCGTAGGTGTTGCCCACGTAGGCCGCGAGGTTCTTCGGTGGCACGATGTCCACCTGGGACGACGGGCAGAACGCCTCGACGCCGATGTTGATGACGAGGCCGCCCTTGACCACGGACTTGACCTTGCCCTGCACGGTGCCGCCCTCGTTGCAGATGCTCTGGATGCGTTCCCAGTTCTGCTGGAACTCGGCCTTCTCCTTCGACAGGTGGACGTTGCCTTCCTTGTCCTCGGCGCGTTCGATGAGCACATCGAACTGGTCACCGAGCTTCACGGTCGCGAAGTCGACGAACTCGGAGGCGGAAACGACGCCTTCGGACTTTCCGCCGATGTCCACGAGGACTTCCTTCGGGCGCACCTGAATGATGGTGCCTTTGACGATCTGGCCGGTCTGAAGGGACGTGTTGAAGCCCTTCAGCATCTCGGCGAACTGCTGCGTAGTTACGGACATAATCTCGACAAACCAACGGGCCGGAACACGGTTCCGGCCAATCCATACCGACTGAAAAACGGGAGCTTGCCGGGCCAATGGGGAAGCGCGGCCCTGCGCGAAGACTCCGTGCCTGACTCCACCGCGTTGCGGGAGGGCAACGGAGGTTAGAGGTTAGCTATGCGTTTAACGGTCTTTTCTCAGCCTAAAACGAGGCCGCACTCGCGACCTCAGGCGAGGCGAACCTAGGCAACCGACATGGGCCGGCAAGCCTTTTCCCAGAGGCTTCCGGACGGGCGATCCGGAATCATCGTGCCAACGCAACCACCGCCGGGACCGCGGAACCGAAAACAGTCTGTTGAAATCATGGCCGCCAACCGCCAAACTGCCCGCTCGCGCATGAAATTCATTCTGACGACTCACAACGTCACCCTGACCGAAGCCATCGAGCAGCACATCCTCGATTGCCTCGACAAGTTGGAGCACATCGACCGCTGGCTGATTGACGCCCGGGTCTCCATCGAAAAGGACCACACCGGCAAGGCTCCGGACAAGACCTTCAAGTGCGGCATGCGCCTCGGCGTCCGCGGCAACGACCTGTTCGCCGAAGACAAGAACGCCGACCTCTATGCGGCCATCGATGCGGCGACCAAGAAGCTCGAACAGCAGCTCCGCCAGAAGCACAGCAAGGCCAAGGCGAAGAAGCACAAGATCGCCTCGCGCCTGAAGGAAAAGGCCCGTTCCGAGGCCGAGTAATCCGTGCTGCTGCGAGCCCGCATCGTGGTTCCCGTAACCGCGCCGCCCGTTGAGGACGGCGCGGTTGCCGTTTCCGGAGACCGTGTCACCGCGGTCGGCCGATGGCGCGACCTTCGGGACGCCCATCCCGGGCCCGTCACCGACCTCGGCGAGACCATCCTGCTTCCCGGGCTCGTCAACGCACATTGTCACCTCGATTACACCCGGCTCGCGGGACAGCTCTCACCGCCGCGGACATTTCCCGACTGGATCAAGGCGATTCTCGCGGCGAGAAGCAGCTGGACGGCGGACGACTTGGCCACGTCCTGGCTGGACGGCGCCCGCCAACTGCTTTCGACCGGGTGCACGACGGTCGCCAATGTCGAATCTTACGCGGATGGGCTGGCACTTCGCCGGGCCGGCACTCCGCTGCGGGTATTCTCCTTCTGGGAAATGACCGGTGTGAAAAGCCGACGGGCGGCTTCCGAGATCGTCACGGAAGGCGAGCACCTGCTCGACTCCCTTCCCCCCGCGCCGGGCGGGGTAGGGCTTTCGCCTCACGCCCCCTACTCCACATTGCCCGACCTGCTGCAGGCCGGCGCCGCCCTTGCCCAGCGGAGACACTGGTGGACAACCACGCATTTGGCCGAATCGGACGCGGAGTTCGAGATGTTCATGTTCCGACGCGGCCCCATGTTCGAGTGGCTGCAACGTGAGCGCGACTGCTCTGACTGCGGTAACGGCTCCCCGGTGCAACATCTTTCGCGTTGCGGACTGATATCGCCGCGGTTTCTGGCGGTTCATGCCAACTACCTCTGGCATGGCGACGCACCGCTGCTCGCAGCCCGGGGAGCCAGCGTCGTCCATTGCCCTCAATCCCACGCCTACTTCGGGCACCGGCGGTTCCCGCGCGAAGAACTCGAATCGGCGGGTGTGAACGTCTGCTTTGGCACGGACAGCCTCGCGTCAACTCGCGGAAAAAAGGGACAGCCCATTAGCCTCTCGATGTTCGACGAAATGCGGGCATTCCAATCCCGCGACACCGGCCTTGAGCCCTCCGGATTGCTGGCGCGGGCCACCGTCAACGGCGCCCGCGCCCTCGGATTGCAGGGCCTGGCCGGCGAACTGAGCAGCGGTTCATGGGCGGACATGATTGCGATTGCCGGCAGCCCTTCCCCCGGTCAGGTCAATGAGGCGGTGATCAACCACGCTGGACCAGTTCGAGCCACCATGATTGCGGGACGATGGGTGGCCTCCCCGACCGCGCTGGTGTGAGCTCCGAAGCTCCACCTGTCGTGCTGATCACCGGCGCTGCCGGAGGGTTGGGCTCGGCCCTGACCAGCGCCTTCGCGGACGCCGGCTGGCAGGTCGTTGCGGGCTGGCATGTGAATTCGCCGACCACCAATCGCCCCGAGGTCACCTCGCTCCAATTGGACGTCACGGACACAACGAGCGTTGAGGCTGCGTTCGACCTACTTGAAGCCAAGTTCCGACGACTGGACCTCCTGATCAACAACGCGGGAATCGCCCGGGATTCGCTCGTGGCCCAGATGTCCCTCGCCGATTGGGATGCAGTCATGGAGGTCAATCTCGCAGGGGCATTCCGCTGTGCCCGGGCGGCCCTGCGGCGGATGATCCCCGTGCGCTCCGGACACATCTTGAACATCGCCAGCTTTGGTGGCCTGGTCGGCCGTGCCGGCCAGACAAACTACGCCGCTTCCAAGGCCGGACTGCTCGGGCTCACCCAAGTGCTCGCCCGCGAGGCCGGTGAACACAATGTCCAGGTAAACGCCATCCTGCCGGGATTTCTGCGGACAGGCCTGGTCGGAAACCTTAGCGAGCAACAGCTTGCCGGGCACGCCGCGAGCAACACCCTCGGGCGTCTGAACGATTGCGGGGAAGTGGCCCGGTTCGCGGTTGCGCTCGCCACCATGCGCAACGTGTCCGGCCAAATCTTCCAACTCGACAGTCGAATCGCCCCGTGGGGCTGACTAGCATTCGAGCCGTGTCTTCGCTTGAGCAGGAATTGGAAAGTCGCTTGCTGGAGATCCGCGACTCCGGGCTCTGGCGGGAACTTCGACAGGTTGATTCGCCGGCCGGTCCCCGGCTCGTGCTCGCGGGTCGGCCGCTGCTCAACCTGTCTTCCAATGACTATCTCGGGCTGGCCCGGCATCCCGAACTTCTGGAAGCCGCGGCAAAAGCGGTGGCGGACTTTGGCGCCGGAAGCGGTGCTTCTCGGCTCATCAGCGGTTCACTGGCTCCCCATCACCGGCTTGAAGGCTGCCTGGCAGAATTCAAGCGCTGCGAGGCAGCGTTGTCGTTCAGCTCCGGCTACTCGGCCGCTCTCGGCACCATCACTGCGATGCTGGGGACGGACGACGTGGTGATTCTCGACAAGCGGGTTCACGCCTGCTGCGTGGATGCCGCCCGTCTTTCCGGAGCGAAGCTGCGGGTGTTTGCGCACAATGACCTCAATGACCTGGAGGACATCCTGAGGTGGGCGAACGCGCGCAACCCACCCTCCGGACCAACCGCCCGAGGACACGTTCTCATCGTCACCGAAAGCGTCTTTTCGATGGACGGCGACCTGGCACCGCTCCGGGAAATGGTCGAACTCAAGAACCGCCACGGGGCTTGGCTGATGCTCGACGAAGCGCACGCACTCGGCGTGTTGGGGCCATCCCGACGAGGATTGGCGGAACAGCTGGGGGTCGCCGATCAGGTCGATATTTACTTGGGCACACTGGGAAAAGCAGCCGGAGCCGCGGGCGGTTTTGTCGCCGGTTCTCGCCGGTTGGTGGATTACCTCGTCAATCGCGCCCGCAGTTTCATTTTCTCCACCGCTCCTGTCCCGGCGGCAGCGGCGGCAGCGGAAGCCGGGATTCGGCTGATCGCCGGGGACGAAGGCGCCCGACGAAACGCCAGGCTGTGGCACAACGTCAGGGGCCTCGCGGACGAGATGAAAGCCCGGGACTTGGCCGCGAATGCCCCTGCGAGTGCGATTGTGCCCCTCGTGGTGGGCGACGAAGCCACTGCCGTGAATCTGAGCGCCCGGTTGAGAGAGCATGGCATCTTTGTCCCGGCCATCCGCTTTCCCACGGTTGCCCGCGGCGCGGCCCGGCTCCGGCTGACCGCCACGGCCGATCACGAACCGACCGAGCTTCGAAACTTCGTGGACGTGCTCCGTCATCTGACTGACTTCCCTTGAAACGCATGGCCCGTTCGCTCCATCGCCTCGCCCGCCTCGACCACGCGCATGTGTGGCATCCGTTCACGCAGATGCGGGATTGGCTCAAGCAGGAGCCGATCGTGCTGGTCAAAGGCCGCGGCGCTGTCCTGTGGGACGTCCGGGGCCGGGAGTATCTGGACGCCAATTCGTCCATCTGGACCAACCTCCACGGTCACGCTCACCCCAAGCTAAACTCGGCGATCCGGAATCAGCTGCGGAAAGTGGCGCATACCTCCGCCCTCGGACTCGCCAACGAACCGGCCAGCCTGTTGGCCGCCGAGCTCGTGCGGGTGGCCAATCGGGACAAAAGAAACCCGGGGCTCAGCAAGGTGTTTTTCTCAGACGACGGTTCCACCGCCGTCGAAGCCGCCCTGAAACTGGCCTACGAATTCACCCGGCGCACGCGGGGTCCGAAACCGAAACCGCGCTTCCTCGCACTTCAAGGCGCTTATCACGGCGACACCGTCGGGGCCGTCTCATTGGGGCAGATTGACCTGTTTCACCGAGCCTACCGTGGCCTGCTGTTCAGGACGGACTCGATCGCCGCTCCTTACTGCTACCGCTGCCCGTTCAACCGGGCCAGACCGGAACGCGCGGATGCCCGATCCTATCGCAAATGCGGTTGGGAATGCGTCGGCAAGGTCGAGGCCACCCTCGACAAGGCGGCCCGCGAAAAGCGTCCTTTCTCCGGCTTCATCTACGAGCCGGGCATGCAGGGTGCCGCGGGAATGATTCCGCAGCCCGACGGCTGGCTGGGAAAGGTGGCCGCAGCGGCGCGAAGGCACGGGGCGCTGCTGATCGCCGACGAGGTCATGACCGGGTTCGGCCGGAGCGGCACCGGCGTTGGCGCCTCCAAAACCCGTTTGTTCGCGGGCGAACACGCAGGGGTTCAACCGGACTTCCTGTGTCTCGCGAAAGGACTCTCCGGCGGCTATCTGCCGATCGCGGCAACGCTGACCACGGAGACCGTTTTCAGCGCGTTTTTGGGCGAATACGCCGAATTCAAGACGTTCTTTCACGGCCACAGCTTCACGGGTAACCAACTCGGTTCGGCTGCCTCGCTGGCAAGTTTGGCCTTGTTGGAATCCCAGGCCGGCCGGTCCGCCCGCGCCGCCTTGGAGCGGAATCTGGCGGTCGAACTCTCATCACTGTGGACGCTCCCGGCCGTGGGCGATGTCCGGCAGTTCGGCCTCGTCGCGGGCATTGAATTGGTGCGCGATTGGAAGACGCGGGAACCGTTTCTGCTCGCCGACCGGGCAGGCATTCGCGTCTGCGAAGCAATGGCCCGGCGCGGAGTGCTGACACGACCAATCGGTAACGTGGTGGTGCTGATGCCCCCATACTGCACGACCCGGACCCAATTGCACCGGATGGTATCGGCGCTGGCGGAAAGCATCGCCGAGGTTTTCGGCGGCTAGCCGACAAGGCTGCCGGAAAAGAAAAAGGCGGGCGGCGATCACGCCACCCGCCCTTGATTGCACCGCTGACCAACTCAGGCCAGCAACTGGTGCGCTTCCGCGCCTTCCGGAAGCGAGGGCGCCGGCTCATCCGGAATCTCCACCAACGGCTTGATGCGGATGTTGCGGTGTCCGCTGAAGCCGGTGCCGGCCGGGATGATGTGCCCCATGATGACGTTTTCCTTGAAGCCACGCAGCGGGTCGCTCTTGCCCATGGTCGCCGCCTCGGTGAGCACACGGGTCGTGTCCTGGAAGGAAGCCGCACTGAGGAAGGACTCCGTCTCGAGCGAGGCTTTGGTGATGCCGAGAAGCACTGGCGCACCTTCGGCGGGCTTGCCACCCATCTTCTCGACGCGCTCGTTCTCCTCCTCGAAGGCGACCTTGTCGATCTGCTCGCCCCACAGGAACAGTGTGTCACCGGGCTCGGTGATGCGAACCTTGCGGAGCATCTGGCGGATGATGATCTCGACGTGCTTGTCGTTAATCGTCACACCCTGCAGGCGATAGACCTCCTGAATCTCGTTCACGAGATGCTCCTGCAGTTCGTGCGGTCCGCAGACATCGAGAATTTCGTGCGGAACGACCGGACCATCGGTAAGCTGCTGGCCCTTCTTCACGAAGTCGCCCTTGTAAACGATGACGTGCTTCGACATCGGGATGAGGTGCTCCTCCTCGGTCCCGGTCTGGATGTCCTTCACGATGATGCAGCGCTTGCCGCGGACGGACGGTCCGAAATCAACCACACCGTCGATCTTGGCGATCTCGGCGGCATCCTTCGGACGGCGCGCCTCAAAGAGCTCCGCAACACGCGGAAGACCGCCGGTGATGTCCTTCGTCTTCGAAGCCTTGCGCGGCGTCTTGGCGAGCAGCGCACCGGCACCGATCTCATCGGACTCGGCAACCACCAAGTGGGCGCCTGCAGGAATCGGATACTGGGCAATCGGGTCGCCGGCATCGTCCTGGATGATGATCTGGGGATGCAGGTCCTCCTTGTGCTCAATGATGACGAGGGCTTCCTGGCCGGTGGACTCGTCAACTTCCTGCTTCACGGTGACGCCCTCGATGATGTCCACAAACTTCACCTGCCCCGCCTTCTCCGAGATGATCGGGATGTTGTAGGCGTCCCACTCGACAAAGACGTCGTTCTTCTTCACTTCGCCGCCATCCGGGACCGAGATCACGGAACCGACCACGATGCTGTGGGTTTCGAGTTCCTTGCCGTCCGGCGAGAAGATCGAGAGCGAGCCGTTCTTGTTCAGCACGATGCAATTGCCGTCCTCCAGGTTCACCACGCGGAGATCGTTGTATTTCACCAAGCCATCGTGCTTCGACTTGATCTGGGGCTGCTTGTAGGTCTGCGCCGCCGCACCACCGATGTGGAATGTGCGCATCGTCAGCTGGGTGCCGGGCTCACCGATGGACTGCGCTGCGATGATGCCCACTGCTTCGCCATGCTTGACCAGGCGGCCCGTTCCGAGATTGCGGCCGTAGCACAAGGCACAGATGCCACTCTTGGTTTCGCAGGTGAGCGCCGAGCGGATCTTCACCCGCTCGATGCCGGCGCGGTCCACTTCCTTGGCGCGGACTTCGTCGAACTCCTCGCCCGCACCGATGATCTTATGCTTCAGATCGGCCGGATCGAACACGTCCTCGGAAGCGTAGCGTCCGAAGATGCGTTCGCTGATCTTCACGACCTCTTCCTCACCTTCGTAAATGGAGGCGACGTAGATGCCGTTGGTGGTTCCGCAATCGTCCGCCCGCACGATGACGTCCTGGGCGGCGTCCACCAGTTTGCGGGTCATGTAACCGGAGTCGGCGGTCTTGAGCGCGGTGTCCGCCAGGCCCTTGCGGGCGCCGTGCGTCGAAATGAAGTATTCCAACACCGTGAGGCCTTCGCGGAAGTTCGAGAGAATCGGCTTCTCGATGATCGATCCGTCCGGCTTGGCCATCAGGCCGCGCAGACCGGCCAACTGACGGACCTGCGCCTTGTTGCCGCGGGCGCCGGAGTCAACCATCAGCGAGACCGGGTTGTATTCCTTCTTGCCGTGGTTGTCGCCGAGCGTCTTGAGCATGACGTTGGCAATCTGGTCGGTGCAGTGGGTCCAGATGTCGATGATCTTGTTGTAGCGTTCCTGCCCCGTGATCAGGCCCTTCTTGTGCTGCTTCTCGACATCCGAGATCTGCTCCATGGCGCTCTTGATCTCCTTCGACTTCGCCTCGGGAATGATCATGTCGTCGATGCCGATGGAGCAGCCCGACTTTGTTGCCTCGGCGAAGCCGATTTCCTTCAGCCGGTCCAGCGTGTGCACCGTGCGCTCATGGCCGCAGACTTTGTAGCAGTTGAAGATGATGTCACCCAGCTGGCTCTTGCCGCAGGTGCGGTTGAAGAAGCCCAGCTCCGCCGGCCAAATCTCCGAGAAGATGACCCGGCCAACGGTGGTCTCGATGGTCTTTGACTCGGCATTGCCGTAAACGGTCTTGTGACCGAAGTCCGGGTTGACGATGCGGATGCGATCGTGGGTCTTCAATGCACCGTCCATCTGCGCAAAGATCACCTCGGATTTGGATCCAAAGAGCATCAGACGCTCCCCTTCCTTCCGGGTTTTGCGCGGCTCTGCGGTGAGGTAGTAGCAACCCAGCGTGATGTCCTGGGTCGGGGTCATGATCGGCTTGCCGCTCGACGGGCTGAAGATGTTCAGCGGCGCCATCATCAGCAACCGTGCCTCCAACTGTGCCTCAACGGATAGCGGCACGTGAACGGCCATCTGGTCACCGTCGAAGTCGGCGTTGTAGGCGGTGCAGACCAGCGGATGAATGCGGATGGCCTCGCCCTCGATGAGGGTCGGCTCGAAGGCCTGAACCGAAAGGCGGTGCAGAGTCGGGGCGCGGTTCAGCAGCACCGGGTGCCCTTTGGTCACTTCGTCCAAGATGTCCCACACCTCGGCTGATTGACGTTCAATCATCTTCTTGGCCGACCGGACCGTGTGGACATAGCCGCGCTCCTTGAGCTTGCGGATGATGAACGGCTCGAACAGCACCAGCGCCATCTTCTTGGGCAGACCGCACTGGTTCAGCTTCAGTTCCGGCCCGATGACGATCACCGAACGACCGGAGTAATCCACCCGCTTGCCCAGCAAGTTCTGGCGGAAACGGCCGGACTTGCCCTTCAGCATGTCGGACAGAGACTTCAATGCCCGGTTGCCGGCGCCAGTCACCGCGCGGCCATGGCGACCGTTGTCAAACAAGGCATCCACCGCCTCCTGCAGCATGCGCTTTTCGTTGCGGATGATGACCTCCGGGGTCTTTAGCTGCAGCAGGTTCTTCAACCGGTTGTTGCGGTTGATCACGCGCCGGTAAAGGTCGTTGAGGTCAGAGGTGGCGAAGCGGCCGCCTTCGAGCGGAACCAGCGGACGCAAGTCCGGGGGAATCACCGGCAGCACCGTGAGAATCATCCATTCTGGACGGCTCTTGGACTTGATGAAGCCCTGGAAAAGCTTGATCCGTTTGGCAATCTTCTTCCGATTCTGCTTGGACTTGGTCTCGGTCATCTGCGTCTGCAGATCTTCGACCGAAGACTCGAGCTGAATGCGGGCCAAGGCATCGCGAACCGCCTCCGCGCCCATCTTGGCCAAGAAGGCATCGGCGCCGTAGGTGGAACGGGCCTCGCGATATTCGTGCTCGCTGAGCAACTGCAGGGGCTTGAGCGGCGTGTTGCCGGGATCAATCACCATGTAGTCCTCGTAGTAGATGACCCGCTCCAGATTCCGTGCGGTGATGTCCAGCATCAATCCGATGCGGCTGGGCATGCACTTGAAAAACCAGATGTGGCTCACCGGAACGGCCAATTCGATGTGGCCCATGCGTTCGCGACGAACCCGGGCCAGCGTCACCTCGACACCGCATCGGTCACAGACCACGCCGCGGTGCTTGATGCGTTTGTATTTGCCGCAGGAACACTCCCAATCCTTGACCGGTCCGAAGATCCGCTCGCAGAACAGACCGCCCTTTTCAGGTTTGAAAGTGCGGTAGTTGATGGTTTCCGGGTTTTTGACCTCACCCTTGGACCAAGACCGGACAACTTCCGGAGAAGCCACGGAAATGGCCACGTGATCCACCTGATTCACCTTGTCCAAACCAAGCAACTCGCGCGCGGTATCTCTGCTGCTGATCATAGTTGTTTTCTAAAAGTGACTTTGCCCGACCACGACAAAAGCAATGCCAGTCACCTGCCCACTCGGGGCACATGACTGGTCGGAAGTTGTTCCAAAACTAGAGGCGTCGGCCAGAGCCAAGGAAGGGTAGCTAGCCATGCCGGAAAGCGGGTGTCAAAATCAATTTTAACTTGAGCCGACTCCGAACATCCTCGCCCGCTACCGGTTAGCCTCCAACGCCGGGAAAACGACCGGAGCCGCTGCCTCAAACCATTTGGAGTCAACGCCGACCGCTTCACTCAACGGGCCAGGAAGGATACCCGCCGACACCTGCGACACAACTTGCCTCCAACGCCCAACCATTCCCCAATCTCAGGCATCGATGACCACTCCGCAGTCACCGAAGCCACCGCCGGGCGGGCGGAAACACAAACGCAAGTTTTGCCCTGCCGGCGCCAATGCCCTCCCACACCTGCGTTTTGGCCCGGCAGACCCGCAACGGGCGAAGACCAACGCGGAAGTTCGAGCAACCCAAGACCGCCTGAACCCGGCCAGAACGATTTCCAACTTGGAACATTGACAGCACGGTGTCGGTCTGGTCTTTTTGCCGCCCTTTTCTGGAAGCTATGTATGCCGTGATGGAAACAGGCGGAAAGCAGTATCGCGTCGCCGCTGGAGACACCGTGGAAATCGACCGCCTTAACGGCATCGAACCCGGACAGATTTTCACCTTCGAGCGCGTGTTGCTCGTCAACCGTGATGGTCAGGTTGCACTGGGCACCCCGACGGTGGCGGGCGCCAAAATCACGGCCGACATCGTCGAGCACAAGCGCGGAGTCAAAGTCATCGCCTTCAAGATGAAGCGCCGCAAGGGTTTCCACAAAAAGAAGGGCTTCCGGGCCGAACTGACGGTGGTCAAAATCAAGGAAATCGCCGGCTAATTTCCGCTCAGCTTACCAACCAAAACTTTTTCGAAAGAGCACTACTCATGGCACATAAAAAGGGTCAGGGCAGCACACAAAACGGCCGCGACAGCCATTCGAAACGATTGGGCGTCAAAGCGTTTGGCTCCGAGTTCGTGACCGCCGGCAGCATCATCGTCCGCCAGCGGGGCTCGAAGTTCCACGCGGGAAAAAACGTCGGCGTGGGTCGTGACTGGACTCTGTTTGCGCTCACCGATGGCACCGTGAAGTTCGAGAAGGCGCGCTTGCGTAAAGTTCACGTCGTTCCGGCGCCGGCCCCTGCCAGTAACTGAGGTCGGAAGGAAGTTTTGCTTTTGGCGAGGCCATCGGCCTCGCCTTTTTTGTTTACCGCATGTTTGTTGACGAAATCAAAGTGGAAGCCCGAGCTGGGCATGGAGGCAAAGGGTGTGTGGCATTCCATCGGGAGGCCTACCGACCGAAAGGCGGTCCCAGCGGCGGCAATGGCGGCCGCGGTGGCGACGTGATTTTGGAAGCCACCCATGATCTCAACAATCTGTTGAACCAGTTTTTCCAGCCCAAGCTCTTCGCGGAAAACGGGGAACAGGGCCTTGGCAAGGGCATGGACGGAGTGGCAGGCAAGGATCTGGTCGTCAAAGTTCCCTGCGGAACACTGGTCTGGCGGCTCGATTCGCCGAAAGCCGCCTCGATCAAAGCATCGCTTGAGCCAGTCCCTGATGAGGAATCAGCCGAGATCCCGTCGGCAAATCGGAATCGCCCGGTGATCAGGACGACCTCCGGTGCACGCGCGATGGAAATCGACCTGGGAAGCGACTCCGCGGAGACAACTTCCCCGCACGCCGAGGGAGACCGCGAGCTGGTCTGCGATTTGACCCAGCACGGGCAGCGATTCGTGCTGTCCAAAGGGGGGCGAGGAGGCCTGGGCAATCGCAACTTTGCGACCTCCGTGCGTCAGGCTCCCCGGTTTGCCCAACCGGGCGAGCCCGGGGACGAAGGACGATATCTGCTCGAACTTCGCATCGTCGCCGACGTCGGCATCGTCGGCTATCCCAACGCCGGCAAGTCCACCCTGCTTTCCGCGATTTCCAAGGCCCGTCCCAAAGTCGCCCCCTACCCCTTCACCACGTTGACGCCTCAGATGGGAATTGTGGAATATCCGGATTACCACCGCCTCACGGTCTGCGACGTGCCCGGGTTGATCGCCGGAGCCCATCGCAACGTCGGATTGGGACACAAATTTCTCCGCCACATTTCGCGCTGCAAGGGGCTGGTCATCCTGCTCGACATGGCCGGCACGGACAACCGCTCGCCGGTTGACGATTATCGCAGCCTGCTGGAAGAGCTTGAACTTTACGATCCGGCCCTGCTCGACCGCCCGAGGATTGTCGTGGCGAACAAGATGGACGAAGCCGCCGCGGAAACGAACCTCAAGGCCTTCAAGCGAAAGGTCCGGAAGACGCCGGTCACACAGATTTCAGCGGCCTTTGACGTGGGTATGAGGCAGTTCCTGGCCGAAATCCGGGAACTCGCCGACGGAACCCCTGCCACCTGACGGTTTTCCTTAACGGCGGCGGGGTTCGCAGGCCCATTCTCATCCGGATCGATCCCGGACTTCAGGATCCTGCGATCATTTCGGCATCGAGGCGGCCAAGTCAGCCGCAAACGCACGCACGTCCTCTTCCGATGTGTCCCAAGAGCACATCAGCCGGCAGCCACCTTCCCCGATGAAATTGTAGAACAGCCAGCCACGGTCGTAGAGAGCGCGAATGGCCGGCTTGGGAAGGTCCACAAAGACGGAGTTTACCTGCTGCGGGAAGAGGACCTTGATGCCGGGAATCTGCGTCAGGAGCTCGTGCATCAACCGGGCCATGGCGTTCGCCTGCGCCGCATAGCGAAGCCAAACACCGTCCTTGAGCATCCCCAGCCAAGGCGCGGAGATGAACCGCATCTTCGAGCAAAGCTGCCCCCCCTGCTTCGCCCGATAGTCAAACTCGCGCGCGAGCTCGCGATTGAAGAACACCACCGCCTCACCGACGTGGAGGCCGTTTTTGGTCCCGCCAAAACACAGGACATCCACGCCGGCCTGCCAAGTAATCTCGCGGGGAGCGCAGCCCAAGGCGGCGACGGCATTGGCGAATCTCGCTCCGTCCATGTGAAACCGCAGCCCATGCTTCTTCGCCATGGCGCCGATCGCCCTCAGCTCGGCCGCGGTATAGAGGGTTCCTACCTCCGTGGCCTGCGTCACTGTGACGACCTGGGGCTTGGGATAATGAATGTCGGTCCGGCGAAATACCGCCTCCTCGATTCCGGCCGGCGTCAGTTTACCGTGTTCGCCCTGGAGCAGGAGCAACTTCGAACCGTTACCGAAGAATTCAGGCGCACCGCACTCGTCCTTCTCGATGTGCGCCACATCGTGGCAGAGCACGCTGTGATAGCTTTGGCAGCAATGCGCGAGCGACAGGGAATTGGCCGCCGTGCCGTTGAAGACGAAGAACACCTCGCAAGGGGTCTCAAACACCTCACGAATCATGTCCGCCGCCCGTTGCGTCCAGGCGTCGTTGCCGTAGGCCGACGCGTGTCCCCGATTGGCTTCCTCCAAGGCCGCCCACGCTTCGGGCGCAATGCCGGCGTAATTGTCGGAGGCAAAATGTCGGCGGGAACAACGGACATCACCGTCAGCGGGAAGAACGCGGGAACTGGAGCTCATGCAACGAAAACGTCATCGGAAACTGGCGGGACGCCCTGCGGCTGGCAAGGGCGCTCAGTCGCCGTCTTCGGCGAGTTTCCGATAGAGCGTGGCGAGGCTGATATCGAGTAGACGGGCAGCTGCCTCCTTGTCGTCCCGGGTCAGGCTGAGAACGTGTCGCAGGTAACTGGCCTCCTGATCACGTAGAAACTTCTTCAACGCCACCACGCCCTGCGCCAGCGGCGCCCCACCACTTGCCAGCGAAACAAGAGGCTGGCTGCCCCCGCCTCCGGATGCCGGACTGGTTGCCGGACCGGGATTCACCTCGGCCCCTCGGGGCACGGCGAGCTCGGCCGCCTGCTTTTCCTCCCCCTGCTCATCACCCACTGCGAGCTTTTCGATCATCGGCGGCAAATCACGCGCCCGAATCAGGGGCAAATCGGCCAGCACCACGGCCCGCTCCACGGCATTCTGAAGTTCCCGGACGTTGCCCGGCCAACTGTGAGCCCCTATCGCCGCCAACGCCCGCTGGCTGATCCGAAGGACTTGCCCGGACCGGGAATGAACCCGGTCCTTGAGGAAATGGGCCACGAGCATGGGAATGTCCTCCTTCCGCTCCCGCAGCGGCGGCAGGTGTATCGGAACGACATTCAGACGGTAATACAGATCCTCCCGGAACTTCCCCTCCTTCACCAACTCCTCCAGCCGCTCATTGGTTGCGGCCAGAACGCGGACGTTCACGTAGGTCGGCGTGTTGTCGCCAACGCGCCGCACCTCCTTCTCCTGCAGGACACGAAGCAGGCGGCTCTGGAGCTGGGACGGCATTGTGCCGATTTCGTCGAGAAACAGCGTGCCGCCATCCGCGTCGTGGAAGAGACCGTTCTTGTCCGCTACGGCGCCAGTAAAGGCCCCCTTGCGGTGGCCAAACAATTCCGACTCCAGCAGGTTCTCCGGCAATGCGGAGCAGTTGATGGGAATGAATGGCCCTTGAGCCCGACCAGAATTGTAGTGCAGGGCCCGGGCAATGAGCTCCTTGCCCGTGCCGCTTTCCCCCAGGATGAGGACGGTCGCGTCGGTGTCCGCCACCCGCTCCACCATCTTGAACACCGCGTTCATCCGTTCGCTCGCCCCAACCAACTGACTAAACTGGTATTGCCGCTTGAGCTCCTTTCGCAGGGCCTGGTTCTCGCTGACCACTTCGGTGTGGTTGAGCGCGCGCTGCACGCGGAACTTGAGGTCGTCGAGCTTGAACGGCTTCTGGAGGTAATCAAACGCCCCCAGACGCATGGCCTCCACCGAGTTTTCCACCGAAGCAAAGCCCGTGATCATGATCACCGTCGCCGGCGGATTCAGCGCGCGGGCCTTCTGGATGATCTCCATCCCGTGCGGTTTGGTCTTGTCGAGATAGAGGTCGGTGATGACCAAGTCCGGCTGGTGGGCGGCCAGCGCGTCAAACACTCCATTGGGCGTGGTAAACGGGAACACCTCGTGTCCTTCGTTCCGGAGCACTTCCGCGACCATCTGCACCATCGTCAGTTCGTCATCAACGAGGAGAATCTTGGCCATGGGTGGACGATAATCAGGGGCCGGTGGCCAACCCAAGCCACAATCCTACCTATTGGGTTGGGCTTTTTGC
>CAIWAH010000284.1 GCA_903910585.1 uncultured Verrucomicrobiota bacterium | reverse complement strand
GGCCAGCGTGGTGCCGTCGGGAATGCGGAAGCGGTTGGTCGCCGGATCGTCGGTCAGGAAGCAGCCGGACAGGTCGGCGGCGTTCAGGGAACGGTTGTGCAGTTCGATGAAGTCGAGCTGCGGATCGTCCGTGTGGGCGAGGAACTCGTTGATGACCACGTTGGCCGCCGGATCGGCGATGACCGGATCCGGAGTTCCGGGGGAACCGCCGTGGCGCATGCTGGCGGACCAGGCCTTGGGGCTGGCTTCACCGTAGCTCGGCGAGGTCAGCACCAGCGATGGCCCGGCGCCGTCGGCGGCCACCGGCCACGGCGCATCGTTGCCGAACTCCACCTCGAGCTTGAGCGCGTCGAGTTTGTCCCGCAGGCGCACCACATCGCCGCCGTTGTTGAGCGCGCCGGTGAAGGGCCCGAGCACACCCGTGAGGCCGTAGGCGGCCTGGACTGCGGCGGGGTCCGCCGCGATCACCACAAATTGGCCCGCCTCGATCCGGAAGCCGTCGGGGAACCGGTAGTCCACCCCGCCGGACAGCCGCCAGCCCGTCAGTTCCTGGAAGATTGCGCCGGCATTGAAGAGCTCGATGAACTCGAGATTGCGCGTGTCGCCGGCGGCCGTCTTCGGATGATACATGATCTCGGAGATCACCAGGCCGGTGCGCCGGGACGACGGCGTGAAGGACTCCCGGTCATTGACGAAAGTCGCGGTGGGGGTGCTGACCGTGGTGCCGTAGTCGCGGAATTTCGCGGTGGCGGACGTGGCGGCGGTCTGGCTCGAAAGCGACAGGCCGACGTAGATCTGGGCCGGCATCGAAATGTTCGCGGAGCCGAGCTGCACCCATGTCTGGCCATCGCGGCTGGCGAAGCCAGTGAACGTGCTGCCGGAGCGCCGGAGGCGCAGCCATTGCCACGGGTAATTGGCCGGATAGCCACCCGAAACCGTCTGCCGCGCCGGCGCCCCGGTGGAAGCGGTCCGCGCTTCGAAGAAACTGCCTACCTGTGCGGAGGCGCCGAACGTGGCCGCGAAGAGGCCGTTGGTCTCCAGATTGGAACGGGCCTGGATGCCCGCCCGCACGAAGGGATCGGAAACACCGAGGTCCACGAGCCGGGTCTGCACGTCGAAGTCACCGGTGCGGAGTTCCCACGAGAGCTGGAACTGGTCGCTGGTGCCGCCGACGCCCCGGCCCCGGGCGTTGAGATCGAAGGCTCCGGGCCCGATGCGGGTGATGCCGCCCGTGCCGCCGCCGACGTTGGCCGCCGTGAGTTCAAGGGCGAGGAAGGTCGCGGTGCTGTTCGCCAAGATGGTGTTGGGCGTGCGGGCCCGGTCCTTCACGTTGTTGACCGTGACCGTGTAGGTTTGCGCGAAGTTCATGCCCGCCACCGTGATCACGATGGCCGTGGTGTCGGTGTCGATCGTGGCGCCGGTGACGTTCACGCCGCCGGTGACCTGGAAATTGGCCGGCACGCCGGCGGACGTCGCGTCCATCGGCTCGCTGAAGACCAGGCGGATGCGGGTGTTGCCGAGGCTGGTCGCGGACAGCAGGACGGGCTTGGTGGTGTCCGGCAGCACCGTGAGGGTGCCGAGCGTGGTGTTGGTGGCGCCGATGCGGTTGGTCAGCACCGCGCCAAACTGGGCGCCCTGGTCGTCCATCGTCACGGGGCCGTAGGTCAGGACGGAGGCGTTGGAGTTGGGAATGTCCGCGCCGTTGCGCTGCCAGCGGTAGGTGACCGGGTCCACGTTGGTCACCTTGACCACAAACGTCGCCAGCTGGCCCTCCACCACCGAAGTGTTGGTCGGCTGCTGTGAAATGTTCGGCGGCGTGAAGGCGGTGCCCCAAGGCAACAGGTAGGTTGCGGGAATCGGACCTTCGTCAATGTTTCCGGGTCGCAGCCAACGGACGGCCAGATTGTCGCCGCCGCCGCCTTCTTTCTGCAGCGCCTCGATGTAGTAGGCCTTGTTGGCCTGAAGGGGAATTGCCGTGGACTGCTGCTCGCCATACTTGCCCCATTCGCGGGATCCGGTCCATTCGGGCACGTAGGCAATCTGCCGTTTGTTGGCGGGCGATTCGTCGGTGCTCAGAAACAGGGCTCCCTGGTCGTCGGACGAGATCCAGAAGGTGTAGTTGCCGGTGGTCGGCGGCACGATGTAGCCGTGGACCCGCTGGCCGTAGTTCTCGAAGACATCCGTGGGTGCCTCAAAGAAGTCGGTGATGAAGTTTGAGGACGTCGGCGAGTTGGGAAACGCCGGGTTGTTGGTCAGGTCGCTGAGGGCGCTGCCGCCGATGTCGTTGAACACCTCGCGGAGGATGGATCCGGCCTGAACCCGGCCGCCGGCCGCAGAGGCCAGCAGCCCGAAACAGACGCACAGAAATCCCAGGCGCGACCGCAATAAGCGGGGAAGCTGACGCAATTTCCCCGGACAGGTAGAACCATTCATGCTGAGTGGCGCGAAACTGAGCAGTTTCCGGGCCTTGCGCGAACGAAATTAGCCCGGCCGCAACCGTCGCTGCCCCGGTTCAGGGGGCCGTTGTGGAGGGACGCAGGGAAAGGAGGTAGGCGACCAGTTCCCACCGCTGGAGGTCGGTGGTGGCCTCAAGGAAACTGGGCATGGGGGTTCCGTTGAGGCCCGTGGCCAGCACCCGGTAAAGGTCCCGGGGTTCGGGACCGCTTTTCACCGAAGGCTGGGACAGGTCGGCGGGAATGGCCGGTTGGCCCCAGTCATCCTCCAGTTCGGCTGCCGCCGGACCATTTCCCCGGCCTTCCGGGCCGTGACAGGGTTGGCAATTGGCGACGAACAGTTCCTTGCCGGCACGCAAATGCGGAGCCGCCGCGGCCGGGTCATTGAGCCAGTTCGGTGGGTTCGGTATCGTTAGCGGTTCGGAATAGTTGTCCGGCAACAGCCATTTCTTGGAGAAGGTCTTCAGGTATTCCACGACCGACCGCACTTCACGATCGGAAAGCTGCTGAAACGTGGGCATCGAGGTTCCGAAGAGGCCGCCCCGGATGGTGCGGATCAAGTCGGCCTCCGTGGGCAGGCTGCCCGAGGGAGTGGACCGGAACTTGAACGTTCCCGAGGTGAACTTGCGGGGCCGCGGGACCATCCCCAAGGCCATTTCGCCGCGTCCGTCCCCCCATTTGCCGTGACACACCGCGCAGTTGCGCTCGAAAACAAACCGCCCTTCCGCCACCAGGGCGTCATCGGGTCCAACCTTCTTGGCCACAGCGGGTTGTGGGCGTTCCGATGCGAAACCGACCAGCAGCAGGCCCAGCGCCAGTCCGACGCTCCAGCGGCTGGTTCCGCTCACGCGACCCGGGCCGGCAGAACCGGTTCCACGAGGATTTGGGCGGCAACGGCACTGCTGAGCGCGAGGCGCGAATTGCAAACCTGGCAAATGAGGCTGGATGACTTCGCAATCAACCGCACCAACTGGTCTTCGCCAAGGCCGATTTCCCGCAGCCGTTGGCTGACGCCCGGGTCGGCACCGAGCCGCCGGATGCGCACGGTCATGCCGGCCCGGACCTGATCCAAGGGGCAGCAGGCACAACCGGAGTGAGGTGTGCCGGACGAATCAAGCGGACAGGCGGACATGGCCGCGACATGCCACCCAACTGTCGGCCAGCGGGCCAACCGGGGATTGCCGGCCTTGGAACGCAAATTGACCCGTGGGGCATTCTGCCGGCTTGCATTGCCGTCGGCGGAACGGCTCGCTCCCGCGCGTGCCGCCGGCCGCAAATCGTTACCGAACCGTTGATTGGATGACACAGGGCTATCTGTTGTTCGTGGCATTGGTGACGGCGGCCTGGCACCGGGGCCCGTGGATGATTTTGGCCGGTGCCCATGTGGTGGCGATGCTGGCGGTGCACGAGCTGGTTCGCCGGGACGCGTCGGGGCGCTGGCTTCGGGGCTGGCGCTGGTTGCGGGACTTTTATCCGATCCTGCTGCTGTTCGGCCTCTACTCGGAGACGCTGGTGGTCAACCGCATGCTCGGACTGCCGCGGATTGACCCGTGGCTGATCGCGGCAGACGAACGGCTGTTCGGTTGGCAACCGGCGGAGGCGCTGATGCCAGTGTGCGCGCAGCTTTGGTTCAGCGAGCTGATGTATTTCTCCTATCTCAGCTTCTACCTGATGGTGGGTGGTCTCGGCTTTTGGCTGTCGGTGCGCAACCGGACGGCCTTCGGTCATTTTGTGACGGTGGTGGCGGGTGCGTTCTATGTCTGCTACGGCACCTATCTGTTCGTGCCGGCGGTCGGTCCACGCATCCTTTATCAGGAGAGTCCCGAACGATCGGCGTTTGCGGAGCGCCATGGCCACCCGCCGCGGGCAGTGCCGGCGTCGGTGGAGGCGGGCCCGTGTTACCGGGTTCTGGATTTGGTGGAACGCCACGCGGAGATTGCCGGCGCGGCGTTTCCCAGCAGCCATGTGGCGCTGGGATTCATCACGGCCTGGTTCTCGTGGCGCTATGTCCGGCTCGTCCGATGGCCGCACCTGGTGCTGGCGGTCGGCATCTGTTTCGCCACCGTTTACACCCGGGCGCATTACGCCGTGGATGTGTTGGCGGGACTCGCGGCCGCGGTCGTGCTCTTCGGGCTGATGCAGCGCGTCCACCGCCGGTGGGGTTGGTCGGAATGAAGCCTCCGCGCTTGCCAAGCATGACGGTGGGCGACCTCATCGTCTCGTGAACGCCGAGACCCGCGAGCATCCCGTCCTGCGGATCGAACGTCCCGATGCCAGCCTGTGGACGTATTACCTGCTCAACGCCCTGGTCATCCTGCCGGCTGCGCCGGTGTTGCTGCCCTATTTCTGGTTCCGCTTCCGGTCCATGCGCTACCGCTTCACCGCCGAGGGCGTCTCCATGAGCTGGGGGGTGCTCTGGCGCCGCGAAACGGTCCTGAACTACGCGCGCATCCAGGACATCCACCTCCAGTCGAACTTCGCCGAACGCTGGCTGGGGATCGCGCGGATCATGGTCCAGACCGCCAGCGGCAACGCGTCCGCCGAGATGACCATCGAGGGCCTCAAGGGGTTCGAGGCCGTCCGCGATTTCCTCTATTCCAAGATGCGGGGCATCCGGGAAGCGGCTCCTGCAGAACAACCGGTGGCGTCGGCCGCTGCCGGTGGGCCCGATGAATTGACCGTCGTGCTCCGGGAGGTCGCCGCGGAACTGCGCGAACTTCGCCGGGAACTGTCGCAGTCGTCGGCCGCCCGCAAGGGAGGTTCCGATGCTTGAGACGGTGCGTCAGCTCGTCCTCCGGTGGCTCCGGGTGCCGCCTGCACCGCAGCCTCCGGCCGGAGATCCGGCGTCGTTGCGCATCTTCCGCGCAGCGCCGAACTACTTCCGGTTGCGCCTGACCCTGTGGGGAGGGCAGCAGTTCGTGGCCCTGCTGGGCATCGTGTTCTGGCTC
Source organism: uncultured Verrucomicrobiota bacterium (assembly GCA_903910585.1). Lineage (GTDB taxonomy): Bacteria > Verrucomicrobiota > Verrucomicrobiia > Limisphaerales > UBA9464 > CAIWAH01. Next base: position 5,952 of record CAIWAH010000284.1, on the reverse strand, counting down.
GCCGTCCTGGGCTACGCGCGCCACGAATGGAATGGCCGGGTAGCGGGCGCCGTCCGTCCGGCTCCGGAGGCGGCTCCCACGAACGCGCCTTCAGCTGCTGCGGTGACCCTAGCGACCGAAGGCGGCGCCCCGACCAATGCCCCGACGCGATCCCGTCGCGCGCGGAAAAGCCCGTCCAAGGATCCCGCGCAATTCGCCGCCGAGGTTGCCAAACGGCTGCCCGGCTGGGTGCTGCCGCTGGTGGTGGTCCTCGAAATCCTGGGCGTGCTCTTTTTCGTCGTGCAGGCCCTGGTGAGCTATGCGGTGCTGCGGCTCGATTTCGAACAGCGCTGGTATATGGTCACGGACCGCAGTTTGCGGATCCGGTCCGGCGTTTGGAGCGTGTGGGAAATGACGATGAGCTTCGCCAATCTCCAGCAGGTCGCCGTCACGCAGGGCCCGCTGCAGCGCTGGCTGGAGCTGGCCGACCTCAAGGTCGAATCCGCGGGCGGCGGGGGCTCTGCGACCACCGGTCAGCATGGCCAGACGCGGTCGCTGCACGTCGGCTTCTTTCATGGAGTGAACAATGCAGAGGAAATCCGCGACCTGATTCTTGCCCGGCTGCGCGAGTATCGCGAAACCGGATTGGGCGATCCCGACGAAGCCGCCCGCGCCGGAATGCGGATGACCGCAGGCGCGGCGGCGCCGAACGAGGCCCTGGCCGCCGCCACGGACCTGCTGCTGGCTGCCCGGGAACTTCGGCGAAGCGTCCGTGGCTCTACTCGTGCGGCCCATGAAGCCGGAACTTCGTGAACGCCTGATCGGCCTCGGGCTGGTGGTCCTGATCGGGCTGCTGATGGGATTCGGCCTGACCCCGGCTGGTGTGCGCCTGCCCGATGGCCGCCGGCTGCGGGTGCTGGCGGTTACTGTTGGTCCGCAGCACACGTTTCGCACGGGCGACCGTTACCAACGGCCCCCGTTCTCATGGTTGCCGACCGGCTTCCGCGATCGTCTGGGTTGGCAGCAATATAGCGTGTCCACCCGAGTGGTGGATGATGCGAGCCTCGTGCTCTGGTTCACCGGTTTTGATGCGGGAACCGGTTCGGAGCGACCGCCCACGTTCGCCCGCATCGAGGTGATGGATGCGGCGGGCGGTTTGGTTGCCCGCGCCGGCCAAGCGAAGGTTCCAGCATTGAACCGATCTCTCGGGCTCGCGCTGTTTCCGGCGCTGACGAATTTTCCGGCGGGAGCGCGCGTGCGTTTCTTTTGCGGAATGACGGCGGGTGACTTTGTGGAACTCGACCCGCCGGCAATCAGCCCGTGAACGGCTCAGAGCAGTTCCAGCTGCCCGGGCTCGCGGCGGCGGAAATTCTCCGTCGTGAGCTCCGGCCACTTGCCCGCGATGCCGGCCCGGCGACAGGCGACGGCCATCAATTGCGCGATACGCTCGGCGGCCGGGCCGGTGCCGGTCATGCGGGCGCCAAAGTTGGGATCGTTCAGCCGTCCTTCGCGCAGGTCGCGGACTTGGTTCAGGACCTTGTCGCGGCGGTCGGGGAAATGACGTGCCAGCCATTCCTCGAACAGCGGCGCTACCGCAAACGGCAGCCGCAGCACGACCCGCCCGGCAAATTCCGCACCCGCTTCGGCCGCGGCCGCCACCAACATTGGGATCTCGTGGTCGTTCAGGGCCGGGATGATGGGCGCAATCATCACCCCCACGGGAATGCCGGCGGCCCGTAGCTTGCGGATCGCCGCGAGGCGCGCGGCCGGCGGGGAGGTTCGCGGTTCGAGGATGGACCGCAGTTCCGGGTCCAGGGTGGTGAGCGAAACGAAAACCGCCGCGCAACGGTGCCGGGCCAGTTCGGCCAGCGCGTCCACGTCGCGGGCGACGAGGGCGTTCTTGGTCACGATGGCGACGGGATTGCGAAACTCGGCGAGGACCTCGAGGCAGCGCCGCGTGATCCGGAGGCGGCGTTCCACGGGCTGATAACAGTCGGTCACGCCGCTGAGTGCGATGCCTTCGGGCTGCCAGCCGGGGCGGGCGAGTTCGGCGCGCAGCAGTTCGGGCAGCCTCGGTTTCACGACGATCTTCGTCTCGAAGTCGAGACCGGCGCTGTAGCCGAGGTATTCGTGGAACGGCCGGGCGTAGCAGTAGATGCAGCCGTGTTCGCAGCCGCGGTAGGGGTTGAGGGACCAGGTGAAGCCCACATCCGGGCTGTCGTTGCGGGCCAGCGCCGAGGCGGTGTGGTCCTCGATGAACTGCGTGCGCGGCGACGGCTCCTCCGCGGGATCCAGGTCCGCAATGTCCGGGTCCGCCTCGCGCCGGGTCGCGTGAAACCGGTTGGACGGGTTGAAGCCGGCGCCGCGATGGGGATCGGAAGGTTGCATCTTCTCGTGGCCGGCCAGTCTGCCCACCGGCCCGGTCAACGGTGGTCACACCTCCTCCGGTGCGCAAACCCAAGGTGGCCCTGCGCCCGCCCGGCGCTACACCCAAAGGCGTAGGTCGCGGCCGGACTTCTCCCTTGCCCGGACCGAAGCCCGCGGCGACATGGTGCGGCTGTGCGTCTGCTCAGCGGCCTGATTTTCCTGCTCGTCGCCGCCGGCCTTCAGGCGGCCGGTCCGGTGCTTCCTCACCCGATCCTGTTCGTGACCCAGGTGCCGCAGCCGGCGGATTTCACCACCGTCACCGCGTTGTTTGGCAATCATCAGGGTTCGGTTTTCAGCGCTCCGCGGGGCGGGGACCTGTGGATCCGATACCCGGACGGCACCCTGAAGAACCTGACGCGGGCGGCGGGTTTCGGGGTGGCCGGGGCGCAGCACACCAACGGCATTGCCGTGCGCGAACCGGCGGTCCACTGGAGCGGCACCCGGGCGGTCTTCAGCATGGTGGTCGGCGCCCCGTCGCGGCGTTACGAGGTGCGCGACCATTTCTGGCAGCTCTACGAGATCACCGGCTTCACCGATCCGGCCGCCACGCCGGTGATCACCAAGGTCCCGAACCAGCCAGCGACCTACAACAACGTGGCGCCCTGTTACGGCACCGATGACCGGATTCTTTTCGCCAGCGACCGGCCCCGCTCCGGCGAGCGGCACCTCTGGCCCCAGCTGGATGAATACGAGGAGGCGCCGGTGGTGAGCGGCCTGTGGAGCCTGGACCCGGTTTCGGGTGATCTGTTCCTCCTGAACCACTCGCCGTCCGGGGCGTTCTCCCCGAGCGTGGACAGCTTCGGGCGGGTCGTCTTCATCCGCTGGGACCATCTCCAGCGCGACCAGCAGGCGGATGCCGACGCCGGCGCCGGCGGCACGGCCTACGGCACCTTCAACTACGCCAGCGAATCCCCGGGGGCCGCCGCGCTGTTTCAGGAGCGGCCGGAAGTGTTCCCGGAACGTCGCCAGACCGCGGGCAACGTGAACGGGCACAACTTCAACGACTTCTTCCCGTGGATGATCCTCGAGGACGGCACCGAGGAGGAAACGCTCAACCATCTGGGCCGGCACGAACTGGGCGGCAGCTACCGCAGCGCCTCGTTCAACGACGATCCCAACGTGGGCGAGCTCTATTACTTCGGGAACAAGCCGAACACGAACACCTTCAACAATTTCATCCAGATCCGCGAGTCGCCCACGGTGCCGGGCCGCTACTTTGGCATCGATGCGCCGGAGTTCGGCACGCACGCCGCCGGGCAGGTGGTGGTCCTCAGCGCGCACGCCCGGACCAACGCGGACTTCTGCCGGCTTGATTACGTCACGCATCGCGACACCTCGTCGTTCACCGACACGCCCGGGCCGAACCACACGGGTCTTTACCGCAATCCCCTGCCGCTCAGCGACGGCCGCCTCGCTGCGGTTCACACGGCCTCGACTCGCAGTGACCGCAACGAGGGCACGAGCACCGCGCCGCGTTCCCGCTACGACTTCCGCCTCCGGCTTCTGAAGCAGGTCGGTGCTCACTGGCAGGCGGACGCGGCCCTCACGCCGGGCCTCACCAACAACGTCACCTGGTGGTCGCCGGACGAACTGGTGACCTATGCCGGCGCGCTGTGGGAACTGGACCCCGTGGAGGTCGTCGCCCGCCCCCGGCCGACCCGTCTGACCGCGAAGGTGGAGGCGCCCGAACACCGGATCTTCACCGAGGAGGGCGTGGAGTTGTCCGCGTTGGAGCGCTATCTCCGCGAGCGGAACCTTGCCCTCATCATCGGCCGCGATTCGACGACCCGCGATCAGGGGGATTTTCAACAGCCCTTCAACCTCCGCGTTCCCGGGGGAGTCCAGTCGGTCGGCAAGCCGGGCAAAATCTATGACATCGCGCATCTTCAGCTTTATCAGGCCGACCTGATCCGCGGCATTGGCTTCCGTCAGGCGACCGACACGCCCCGCGCAGGCCGGCGCGTGCTCGCCCAACGCATGCACGACCCGGCAGTGGACAATCCGCCCAATCCGTCCGGACCCGAGTCGAGCGTGGCGCTGGCGGCAGACGGATCCTTCGCGTCGTTTGTCCCGGCCCGGCGGGCGATGTCGTGGCAGCTCACCTCACCCGATGGCACTCCGGTGGTGCGCGAGCGCTACTGGGTGACGTTCCAGCCCGGCGAAGTTCGCACCTGCGGCAGCTGCCACGGGGTGAACACCCGCGATCAGGCAGGCCGCCCGGCGCCCGCCAACAGCCCGGAGGCGCTTCGCGGCTTGCTGCGGCACTGGAAAAACCAGTCCGGCTACGCGCGCCTGGCCGCCACGCAGGAGACGTCCGGGCTTCGACTCGCCATCTCGGCGGGGCCTGCCCGCACCAACATCCTTGAGTCCAGCCCGGACCTTGCCGCGTGGTCCCCGGTCCAGACGAACCTGCCGAACGCGACCGGGCTGTTCACCGTGGAGGTGCCGGCCGCCTTGCCGAACGCCGGGCAATTCTTCCGGGTCCGCGTCGAGTGAGCCGCCGTGTCGCGCCGGACGCTGACCTGCTTCCGAGGGCCGCGGACCGACGGGAAACAGGGATTCCGCCCTCGGGGCTTTCGTGAAATCCTCGCCCCGTGGCTGCTGAGCTGCCTTCCACCGGGAACTCCCGCCGCTTACGCGGGCTGAATCCGGCTGTCCTGATGGCGCAAGGCCTGGGTGCGGAGGCGGCTCCGGCTTCCGCCGAATCGCTGCCGACGATTCCCGGTTACGAGCTGCTCGCCCGCTTGGGGGAAGGCGGCATGGGCGAGGTGTTTCTGGCGCGGCAGCTCAGCCTCGACCGTGAAGTGGCGGTAAAGCTGGTGCGTCGTGAGCGGCTGACGGAGGAATGGTTCCTGGAGCGGCTGGAGCGCGAGGCCCGCCTGCTGGCCCGCCTCCGGAACCCGCACCTCGTGACAGTGCACGACTTTCTCCGGCTGGCCGATGGCACCGCGGCGGTCGTGATGGAACTGATCGAGGGCGGCAGCCTCCGGGACCGGCTCCGGGAGGCTCCGTCGGGCCTGCCGGTGGCGGAAGCCCTGACGGTGTTCGGTCAGGTGGCGACCGCGGTCGCGACGGCCCACGCGGAGGGGGTGGTGCATCGCGATCTGAAGCCGGAGAACATCCTGTTCGACGCGGAGGGCAAGGTCCGGGTGACGGACTTCGGCATGGCGCTGTCGGTCACCCAGGCCGGGCCAAGGCTAAGCCGCACGGGTGCTGCGCTGGGCACCCCGGGCTATCTGGCGCCCGAGCAGTTTGCGGGCGGCGAGCCGGATCACCGCATGGACATCTTCGCGCTGGGAGTGGTGCTCTACGAACTGCTGACCGGCCGCCTGCCGTTGGGCAGTTTCGAACGGCCCCGGGCGGTGCGGCCCGACGTGCCGGTAACGGTTGAAGCCGCCATTCTGAGGGCCCTGAAGCCGAATCCGGCAGACCGGCCGCAGTCGATCGCGGAATTGCTGCAGCGGCTGGAAGAGCCGGCAGTGGCCAAACCCAGCCCGTCGGCGGTGCGGAATGGTTCCGGGGTTTCACGCCGGAATGTGCTGATCG
>CAIWAH010000283.1 GCA_903910585.1 uncultured Verrucomicrobiota bacterium | reverse complement strand
CACCGCTCCGCCCACGTCCAGGCCCACGCCCCGGCACCCGCCGCCAACGGCCACGCCCCCCGCCACCCCGCCGCCTCCCTCCCCCTCCCCGGCGAACACGAGTTCAAGGACTTCTGAGCCACACCTGAACCCATCCAGCCCGCCCGGCCCGTGCAGAACGGACCGGGCGAGGGATCCATTCGGAGGCTGGACCGGTTGCTCCCAGCAAGCTCCGGGAGATGCTTGAGGCGGATTTGGTCAAGGCCCGGTAAAGTTTTCCTCAAGTTTAGGCCGGGCTGACCGATGCCGCCGGCAGACCCGCGGGGACTCCCGCCAACCAAGCCTCTGCAGCCGCTCCATCCGCGCGACCAAACCGCGCCCGGTTTATGCCAATTCCGGTGTCCCTCGCGGGATTAACCGCAGGCCCTCGCCTGCCGATATGCGGGGTAGCGCGGAATCGGGCAGGCCATCAGACCGGAAACCCACACCGGGTTTCATCGCCACGCCCGACCGTTGCATCAGCTTATGCAGACCACCAAGAAAGCGGACGGAACCAGAGGGCCGGAGCGGAAGTTTCTGACGTTCATGCTGGGGCAGGCGTCCTACGGGATTGATGTGCTGAAGACGCGGGAGATCATCCGCCTGGTGGACATCACGGCCGTCCCCCGCATGCCCGACTACGTCAAGGGCGTCATCAACCTCCGCGGCCGCATCATCCCCGTCATCGACCTCCGCCTCCGCTTCGCCCTCGCCAACGCCGACTCCACCGAGCGCACCTGCATCGTCGTCGTCCAGGTCAACCTCCCCGGCAACCTCGCCCTCCAGATGGGCCTCATCGTCGATGCCGTCGAGGAGGTCATCAACCTCCCAGACGCCGACATCGAGCCCCCGCCCAACTTCGGCGCCCAGATCACCACCGACGCCATCCTCGGCATGGCCAAGGTCCGCGACTCCGTCAAAACCCTCCTCGACATCGACAAGGTCCTCGCCGGCGACTCCGCCGCCTTCCAGGCAGGGTTCTGACCCCATCCGGATTCCCTTTCACCATCCATCCCTATGAAACAGTTCACTATCGGCAAACGGATTACCCTCGGCTTCGGAGCCATCATCGGCACCACCCTCGTGGTCGGCGCCCTCGCCATCGGCGCCATGTGGCAGGCGTCCAACGGCGCCAAGATGATGTCGGAAGACTACGTGCCGGAAGTGGACATCGCCTCGCGCATTTCGGCCGGCATGTCCCAGGTGCGGATGAACGCCTACAACTACCAGTTCACCGAAGACCGGACCTACCTGGACAAGGCGCGCAAGGCGCTGATCGACGTGAAGACCGGGGTCGAGGACGCCCAGAAGCTGGCCGCCCGCTCCACCGTGCTCGTCAAGCTCCGCGAACTCGTCAAGGACGCTCCGCAGCTGATCGCCGCCTATGAGCGGGCATTGGACGACACCGAGAAGCTGGACCAGCGGCTGGACCAGTGCCGGGAAGCGGCGCACTCCAATGCCGAAAAGGCGACGAAACTCGTGGAGACACTGATCGCCGACCAGAACTCCAAGCTTAAACAGGAGATTGAAGCCAAAGCCGAGGCCGCCGTTCTGAGTGAGCGCCACACCAAGATCACCGAATTCAACCGCGTGGTGGACATCCTGAATGCGACCCGCGTCGCCAACTACCGTTCCCAGGCCCTGCGGGATTCCTCGGTCCTCACCGCGGCCCTTGATTCATATCGCCAAGCTGACCGCATTTGCGAGGCCGTCACGCCGCTTGTGAAGACGCCTGACGGAAAGAAGAATCTCGCCGAGGCCCGCACCGCCCTGCAGGCGTATGCCGCCACCCTGAATACCCAGATCGCCACCCTCGCGGAACAGACCACCAACGGTGAACGCCGCGCCTCTGCTGGCGTCGCGGTCGAAAAATTCACCTCCACGCTGCAGGAAGCCGCGGAAAAGGGCGCCGCCAACGTCGCCACGGCGTCTGCGGGTTCGCTGCGCACCGCCTCGTTTTCGACGGTCATCGGCGTGATCATCGCGCTCGTTCTCGGCCTCGTCGCCGCCACGATCATCGTGCGCACCATCGGCAGCGTCCTGCGCCGGGTGGCCGAGTCCCTCGCGGCTGGAGCCGAACAGACGGCCGCCGCCGCCGGACAGATCGCATCGTCGTCCCAAAGCCTCGCGGAGGGCTCCAGCGAACAGGCGGCGAGCCTGGAGGAGACCAGCGCGTCGCTGGAGGAGATCACGAGCATGGTGCGGCGCAACGCCGAGAGTGCCGCCAAGGCGAAGGAGCTGGCGACGCAGGCGCGTGCCGCCGCCGACACCGGCTCCAGCGACATGACCGAGATGGAATCGGCCATGAACGACATCCGCGCCTCCTCCGCCGAGGTCGCCAAGATCGTCAAGGACATCGACGAGATCGCCTTCCAGACCAACATCCTCGCCCTCAACGCCGCCGTCGAGGCCGCCCGT
>CAIWAH010000282.1 GCA_903910585.1 uncultured Verrucomicrobiota bacterium | reverse complement strand
CCGATGTCTGGATCACCCTCTCCCAGCTCGATGGCCCCACAGCCCGGAGCGGACACACCGCGGTCTGGACCGGCACGGAAATGATCGTTTGGGGTGGGTTCTCCGGCAGCGCGGCGGTCGATACCGGCGCCCGCTATGGAGCGGCCACCCAGTCGTGGCTTCCCTTGACCAGCACCAACGCCCCCTCGGCACGCGACGCCCACCTTTCCGTCTGGACCGGCAGCTCAATGCTGGTCTGGGGCGGTCGGAATCGAAGTACGCTGGCGACTGTCGGAGCCCAATACCGCCCGGGTACCGATGCGTGGGAACCGCTGCCTGTGGCCAACGAACCGGTGCCCCGGATGTCCGCCGCTGGAGTCTGGGCCGGCGATCGCTGGCTGGTGTGGGGTGGCATGTCGACGAACGGATACGAGCAGTCCGGCGGCCAGTTGCTTTGTTCCGGCGGCACTCCGACCGCCTGGCAGGCCATGAGTACGGTGGGCGCGCCTTCCGGCCGCGAGGGCCACGCCGTGGCTTGGACCGGCACGCGCCTGCTGGTGTGGGCGGGCACAACTTCGGCACGCCGCTCAATGACGGGGCCGCCTATGACCTGCTCACGGACCGCTGGACCCCGATCTCCGCGGTCGGCGCCCCATCGGCCCGCAGCCTGCCGAGCAGCGCCTGGACCGGTTCCGAATGGGTGCTGGTCGGCGGCCTCACCGCCTCCGGGGCCGCGTCCGGTGGATCGGTCTACACGCCCGCCACGGACACGTGGCGTGCCCTGGACAATCCCGGATCGCCGGTGGCTCGCAGCGGCGCCGCCTCCGTCTGGACGGGTTCGGAACTGATCCTCTTCGGCGGACGCAACGCCACCACGCTGCAAGGCAGCCTGGAGCGGCTCACGCCTCAAAGCGCCTGGTACTTCTATCGCAAGCCATGACCAAATCTTCCCTCCGCCTTCGCGGCCTTGCCGCCGCCTTGACCGCGTGCTGTGGCTTCGCCGCCCACGCCCAGTGGCAGACCCAGTCCATGACCCTGAAGCCGGGGTGGAATGCCGTCTACCTGCACGTCGATGCGTCGCATGTGTCCCTCGACACGCTCCTCGGCTCCACCGGCACGATCGATGAGATCTGGCTCTGGCAGACTCCGGCCTCGCAGCTCCAGTTCGTCAAGAGCCCCCAGGAGCCCGTCACGCCCAACAGCCAGTGGGCCGTATGGAACCGCTCCCCGGGCAACGTCGACACCTTCACCCAGCTCCGGCCCAACGCTGCCTATCTCGTTCGCAATTCGGCCGCCACCAACACCGTTTGGAATCTCGTCGGCAAGCCCGTGTTGCCCCGTTACGAGTGGACCACGACCGGCCAGAATTTCATCGGCTTCCCCACCCCCGCTGGGGCGCCGCCCAGCTTCGAGAAGTTCCTCGACCAGGTGCCGGCCCTCGCCCTCGATGCCGAGATCTTCCGCTACGCGGGTGGACCCATGGGCCCAGTTCCCGTTCCGGCCCTGGTCTATCCCAGCATCGCCGTCCGCCGCGGCGAGGCTTTCTGGATGCGCGCAAAGGACTACAACGCCTATTTTGGTCCGCTGGGCGTCTCGCTGCAGAGCGGGGGAAACACCGTCGATTTCGGCAGCCGCCTCGGAACGTACTCCGTCCGCCTCAAGAACAACTCGGACCTCACCAATACCTTCACGCTCAGCCTGCTCCCGTCCGGGAATGCGCCGTCCGGTCAGCCTGGCAGTGTTGGCGTGCCGCCTCTGTTGATCCGCGGTCCCCGCAGCGCGGCCGATCTGGCGTATCTGCATACCACACTGACCACCAGTCAGGTACCGACCGACCATCAGGTAACCCTCACCCCCCGCGGGAAGCCTGGCTCCGAGGTGGAGGTCGTCCTCGGCCTCAACCGTTCCGCCATGTCCAGCACGGTGGG
>CAIWAH010000281.1 GCA_903910585.1 uncultured Verrucomicrobiota bacterium | reverse complement strand
GCACTGCTCGCGGCCTTCCTTAAAGAAGGCGTCGCGCGGCGAAACGTCTCGATCGACTACGCCGGCGCGGCGACGCTGACGGTCGGTGTGGTTGGGATCCTGTTGATTTCACTCGAAGGTGGGCGGTCGCTTGAGTGGGGCGGAGGGCCGATGTTGGCGCTGCTTGCGGTGTCGGCGATCGCGTTGGTGCTCTTCGCCGTGGCCGAACGACGTGCGCCGGAGCCGATTTTGCCCTTCGATGCCTTCCGCATCCGCGCCGTCGCGATTGGGAATGTGGGGAACGTGCTGATCGGGTCGGCGCAGTTCCTGCTGTCGTCGTTCATCCCGTTGTTGGTGCAGGGCGTGCGTGGGGAAGGCGCCGCTTCAACGGGCCTGCTGCTGACGGCACAGGGGTCGGCGTGGTCGCTGGCGGCGATGTTCGGTGGGCGGTTCTATGTGGCCTTAGGGTTTCGGCGCGCGTCGATGGTTGGGTCGGCGGTGATCGCGTCGGGCGTCGTGGGGACGACCTTGGCGGCATCGTTGGACGCACCGACGTGGTTGATCGCCGCGACGATGGCCTTCACCGGCCTCGGGTTGGGGACGTGTTCGACGGCGTTCCTGTATGCGCCGCAGGTGTCGGTGCCGTGGAACCGCCGGGGCGCGGTGACGTCGTCGACGCAGTTCGCGCGGAACATGGCGGGGGCGGTCTTCGTGGCACTCGGCGGCGGGTGGCTGAACGCGAGGCTGTTCGCCGCGGCGACCGCCTCTGGGGTCCCAGCTGATGAAGCGGCGCCACTGATCTCACGCCTCATCTCTGTCTCGGAGCGTGCCTCCATCGACCCGGCCATCGCGGCTCGTCTGGGCGCAACCCTTGGCCCAGGACTGTTCGCGATCCTGACGGGCCTCTCGACGTTGGCGGTGGCGACCTTCGTGATGATGGCCTTCTTTGCTCTCGACGTCGTGCCGGTGGAGGCGGCGCCGGTGCACGTCGCCCCTGCGGAGTGACGGGCAAAAACGTTTACGAGTTGTTGCCACGATGCGGGCACGACTCCACGCGCGGTTGACCCTGCTTTAGCACGCGCTGCCGACACTTGTGCCAACGGATCGAGGGAGCAAACCCCGACCGGACAACACAGGAGGCAGGACATGAACGGCAAGATGCAGCGGGCGATCTTCGGTGGCGTGTTGGCGACGGCACTGGTCGGCGGGGTCGGCTTCTCGTTGGTGACGGCGCTACCAGCGTCGGCGCAGGTGATGGGTCCGGCGACGCGCATGGCGGCGCCGGGTGGGCTGTTCCAACGCGGCATTGACGGCGCGGGCCTTCAAGGCCGGCAGGCGCAAGGACCGGACGCGATGGCGTTCGGCCGTGGCCGGGCGGCGGTTGCCCGGCCCGACATCGATGGCGTGCTGGCGACAACCCTTGGGATCACCGAGGAGCAGGTCTACCAGGAGTTGGCCGGGAAGAGCGTGGCAGACGTGGTCGCCGCGCACGGCGGCGACCTTGAGGCGGTGAAGGCGGCGGTCCTCGCTGACTCGCAGGCGAAGCTTGACGCGGCGGTGCAGGCAGGGACGCTGACCGCTGATCAGGCAGCG
>CAIWAH010000280.1 GCA_903910585.1 uncultured Verrucomicrobiota bacterium | reverse complement strand
GAACGGCACCACCGGCGTGCTCGAAAGCTCCAAGCTCGCCAGCGGCCACAACGAGTCCTGGCGCAGCCTCGACTACGTGGAGATCAACGGCAGCCAGGCCACCTTCCAGTTCACCACCGGCAAGTGGAACGAACTCCAGCACGGCAGGCTCGGAGGCCCCGGACTCAAGCCGCTGACCGTGCCGCCGGAATTCTGGGTCTGGCCCGGCAGCCCGCGCGATCCCGGCGTGGGCGACCCGCTGGTGAGCTTCCGCTACGACCAGGCCGTGGAGTTCATCAACGCCATCCGCGAGCAGCGCCCGTGCGCCATCACGTTCCACGAAGGCGCCAAAGCCCAGCGCGTGATGGACGCCGCGGTGAAGTCGGCCGAAATCGGGCAGTGGGTGGAATTGTAAGTTCCAGTCGCCAATGAGGTATCCCTTGGGCGCCTCGCAGCTCACTCAGTGCCATCGGACGAACTCGATCGCTTCGATGGTAATGGTAGGTGTGGTTGGAACATTCCGGGCCATGATGCCGCTGTTGGCGGACCTGCACATCAACATCCCAGCCGCGAGCGCCGTGCGAAAGATACGTGAACAATGAGCCCTACGCCTTACCTCATGGGCTGGCTGTTCCTGTGGGCTGCGACGGCTTTTGCCGCCGGGTTTACCAACCCGCTGCTTCCCCGGGGCCAAGATCCCTCGGCGGTCTTTTATGACGGACGCTGGTGGCTGCTGCAAAGCGACGGCTCCCTGTTCCTCCGCTCGGCCACCCACCTTGCCGGGCTCGCCAGCGCCCCGAAAACCGAGGTGTGGCCGAAGCAATGCTGTGGCGTCTGGGCCCCCGAGCTGGTGCGCCTGCGGGACCGTTGGTGGATTTATTACGCCCGCGACGAGGGCCAGAACGAGTCGCATCCAATGTATTCGCTCGCCGGCACCGGCGATTCACCGGCCGGTCCCTACCTCGATCGCGGCCGCCTCTTCGACCCGGCGGCCGACCGTTGGGCGATTGACGGCGCGGCCTTTGAGTTCCGCAGCCAGCTCTATTTTGTGTGGTCCGGCTGGCCCGGGGCGACCAATGGCCAGCAGAACCTCTACCTCGCGCCGATGAGCGACCCGGCGACCCTTTCCGGTCCGCGGTGCCTGCTGGCGGAACCGTCCGAAGCCTGGGAACGCCACGGCCTGCCAATCATGGAGGGTCCGCAGCCGCTGATCCGTGGTGACCGCCTGTTCATCGTCTATTCGGCGAGCGGCAGTTGGACCGATGATTACTGCCTGGGTCTGCTGGAATTCGTGGGCCCGGAGGTCCTCGACCGCCGGTCCTGGAAGAAGCACCCCGCACCGGTTTTCGCCCACGCGACCGGCAGTTGGGGGCCTGGTCACAATTCCCCGGTGCTGGGACCCCGTGGCCAATGGTGGAACCTCTATCACGCGATCGACGAGCCGGGCGGCGGCTGGCGCCGGCGAAGCCTCCGGGCGCAGCCCTTCACCTGGTCCGAGGCCGGGTTGCCGGAGTTCGGAACCCCGCTGGCTCCCGGCACAGCGGTATCGGATTCGGAAGCTCCGCGGCCAACGCCGCCATGACCGTGTCTGCGTTCTGGATTTGCCCAAGTCGCCACTCCGGTTGCGCGACCATGACGGATTGCCCGGGTTCCCCGGGCGATTCGGTTAGAAATCGTGGAAGCCGCCTTCGCCGTTGGATTTCGCCGCGCCCGCGCCATTCGACCGGTGCGAAACCGCCGGCGCTTTGATCGTCCGCGGGTGAGTCTTCCGGGGAGCACCCGGAGCGGGCGAAGGAACCTCGGCTGCCGCAGCCGGCGTTGGTTCGGTCGCGTCATCCACCACGGACAGCAGTCGGCGTATGCCATCCTTGAGGGCGGCGGACTGCGACCGCAACTCCTCCGCGGCGCTCGCGCTCTCCTCGGCGGTCGCGGCGTTGGACTGAGTGACGCGATCAATCTGGGTGACCGCCGCGTTGATCTCGCTGATGCCCTGGGTCTGTTCGCGGGACGCGGTGGCGATTTCGGCGAGGTGGCTGTTCGCCTTGTGAACGGCCGCCGCAATCTCCTCGAGGCTGCGCCCGACCCGTTCGCTGATCTCAACTCCGCGCGTGGTCGTGCTGACCGCGCGCTCGATCTTGTCCGCGGTTTCGCGGGCGGCGTTGGCACTGCGCTGGGCCAGGCTTCTGACCTCGTCGGCCACCACGGCAAACCCCATTCCGGATTCACCGGCCCGCGCTGCCTCCACCGCGGCATTGAGCGCGAGGATGTTCGTCTGGAAGGCAATCTCGTCGATCGTCTTCACGATCTTCGCCACTTCGGCACTGGAGCTCTTGATCTCCTCCATCGCCGCCGCCATCGCCTTCACCTCGGAAGCCCCCGCGTCCGCCGCGGCACGGGTCTGGTCCGAAAGTGATTTTGCGCCCTCCGCCCCCTCCGCATTGCGGGCGGTCATGCTGGCCAGTTCCTCAATGGACGCGCTCGCCTCCTCGAGGGCCGCCGCCTGAGAGCTGGCACCATCGGCCAGCTCCACGCTGGCCTGAGACAGCTGCACGGACGCATGGGTTGTCTGGACGCTCGCCTGGTCGATCTCTCCGAGCGCCTCCCGCAGCGGACCGACAATCATGCGGCGGCTTAGGACGTAAAACCCGAGGCCGACCAGTCCCGCAATCGGCAGAATCCACAGCAAGGTGCGGCGCATTCCGGCGGCCACCACGCGGTCCACACGCCCGAGGTCCGCCTTCAGCACAAATGCTCCGTGGACTTCGCCGGCCTTCCAGCCCTCCATGGGAAACCCGACCAAATCTTTGCCGTCGCCGGTGGGGCTGTTCTTGGGATCGCCGTGGCAGGTGAGGCAGTCCGCCGAGAGCACAATGGGACGGGCAAACACCAGCTGGTTCCGTTCACGATCCACCTGGAAGAACTCCTCGGCCGTGCCGCTTTCCAGGGCCCGGAGAATCACCTCTTCCTCCGGGGTCGGATTGTTGGCGACGTTGCGCGCCTGCTTTTTGGGAATCCGGAATTCGTAGCCCTCGCGCTCGGCCGCCTTCTCAATGGCTTTCCAGGCCGCGACCACCGGAATGGTGCCGTAAATCGCGGAGCTCCTCAGCTCCACCCCGGTCTTGAGTTCGGCGAGCAACCGCGGGGTGTCGAAGGCCTGGCTGCGTCCCAGCTTGGAAATGGATTCACGAACATTCTCGGCCTCCATGACGACTGTCCGCATGGTGTCGCGGGTCTGGCTGATGCCCTGATTGCGGATGACGCTTCGCTGAACCAGCAGGCTGACACCCACGGTGACCAGCACGGCCGCGATTCCGGCCACTACAATTTTGCCCCCAAGTTTCATAACGCTCCTGTCCGTCGATCACCGAACCGGAACGTGCGACCCACACAGGCCAGCTATCGCTCCGGTCGGTGGGTCTGAGGATCAATCGGACGAAACAGCGTGGCTCTTGAGGGCGATTATTTTCAGGAATAGTCGCCGGTCAAAGTTGTGATGTTCTGAGCGGCGCGTGGCGGACGGAGCGGGTCACTCCGGCTTCGGCATGTCTTTGCCCAGCCGCAGATACTCCCAGACCGCCTGGATGGTCCGAGGACCGTCGCCGCCTTCGATGTCCGGCAGCGGGCTGCGTCCATCCTCGTCGAAATAGACCGGCATCTTGGAGTCGGCCTGGAGCGAGGTCGGAGCCCGCAGCCAGCGGCGGAAGAAGGACGGCTCCAGGCGTTCGAACGAACGGCCCAGATTGATGCCCGGCGCCTCGAAGACCTGGGTCGCACCGAGCTCGTTCACCGGGTGACAGCTGATGCACTGCAGCCCGCCCTGGGAGCCCACGAGCTTGTGCCCGGACTTCACCAGTCCGTCGCCGTCCGCCGGCTTGGCGTCGGCCACCGACTTGGGTCCGAACCCGTGGATCATCGAAAGTCCCTCAGCGAGGTTCTGCGCATAGGCGGGGAACGCGGGCATACGCGATTCCAGCCACGGACGCGGCTTCCACGACTCGGTGCCCGCGATGAACTTCGCCGCCCACTCGGGCTTCAGCTTGCCGTAGAGGATCTCAAATCCCGGAAAGCCCTCGTGCTGACCGTGGCACTGACGGCAGTTCAGGTGCTCGCTTTGCCGCAGGAGGAAATCGCTCTGGGTATGCCGGGTGAGCGAGCTCCGGTCGGTCGCGGCGAACGCCCGCAGCGCACTCCGCTGTTCCGCCGTGAAGGAATAGGCCGGAGCCTTCGTTCCATCCGCAGCCGCGTCGGCCATGCACCCGGCGCTCCACCGGTCCGCGGGCAGTTCGGCGAGCGGCTTGGCGGCGAGCTCGTTCTTCGCTCCGTCCAAGCCGTGGCAGTTCAGGCAGCCCGCGGTGGCAACCAACTTTTTGCCCTGTTCGATGACCGCCGCCTCCGTCGGTGCGGACTTGAGCTCGGCCTGGTCGGCTTTAGCCGCGAGATAGGCGGCGAGCTGGTTCGCCTCGTCCGGGCTCAGCCGGAAATTGGGCATCCGGATCCACGCAAAATGGGCCTCGGGTTTCTGCAGGAAGGCCGCCAGCGCGCCCGGAGCGAACTTCGCGTTCACCTGCCGGTGGGAGACGTGGTGGGGCAACGCCTCGCCGCCCTCCGGCGACGTGTGGCAGGCACCGCAGTGAAGTTTCTCGAAGAGCGCCTTGCCCGCTTCGGCCTCACCGGCGGCGGCTTCGAGCTTGGCACCGTCCTTCAGGGACGCGAGATACGCCGCGACCGCCTCGGCCTTGCCCTTGGCGTCGGCACCCCGGAAGAGCTGGGGCATCGGCGTGCCGCTGCGGAATGCGTGGGGATTCTCGATCCATTGCGCGAGCCAACCGAAGTTTCGACGGGCGCCGATGCCGTTGAATGACGGCGCATCCATCGCCAGCTCCGGCATGCCGCCGGGCGCGGTGTGGCATTTTACGCAGCGGGCTTCCGCAAACAGGTCCCGTCCGGCGCGGACCAATTTCGCCGCCGCCAGCTCCGGCGACTCGACCGGACGAAGCTCCGCGAGCGGCAGGGGAGT
>CAIWAH010000279.1 GCA_903910585.1 uncultured Verrucomicrobiota bacterium | reverse complement strand
CTTCGCGACGCTGGCCTGGACCAACACCGGCTCGACGAACCTCAACTTCAATCCGGCCATCGGGGAAACCAACGCCGTGCTCACCGTGGGCCTCGCAGTGGCCGGCACGAACGAGTTCACCGTCCGCGCCACGGCGACCAACGACCTCGCTGTTGCGCTGGCGATCCGCGTCATCGCGCTCGCTGACCTGGACCGCGACGGCACGCCCGACCGTGACGATCCCGACCTCGACGGCGACGGGCTCGCCAACACGGACGAAGCGACCCGCGGCACCGATCCACGCCGCGCCGACACCGACGGGGATGCGCTTTCCGATGGTGCCGAAGTGGCCGGCGGAACGGATCCGACCCGGACCGACACGGATGGTGACGGGCTGCGGGACGATGTGGATCGCAATCCGTTGGTGCCGGCGTTCCGGCCCGTGGTGGAGCCCTTGGCCGATGTCGAACTGGTCGAGCTCAGGACGCTGCTACTTGCCGTCACCGGACGCGATGGGGACACGAACCTGATCGAGCTACGGGCCGTGAGTGCCGGGTTGCCGGCAGTGTGGACGAACAGCCTTTCCGCCGTGTTGCCGGTGGCGGCAACGAATGAAATCACCGCGGTGCTGCGCCTCACGGGTTCTGCGCCGGGCAGCTTCCCGGCGAGTGTGATCGCCAAGGATGCCGACGGGCAGACCGTGACCAATGTCTTCACCGTCACCGTGCTGGCCGACCTGGACCGCGACGGCGTGCCCGACCGGGACGATTCCGACGTGGACGGCGACGGGGTGGCGAACGACGCCGAAGCGCTTGCGGGAACCGATCCGCGTAATCCCGATTCTGACGGTGACACCCTGAACGACGCTGCGGAACTGGCTGCCGGCACGAATCCGCTCAGCGCTGACACGGATGGTGACGGCGTGCCGGACAACTTGGACTCCAATCCGCTCGTTCCGGCATTCAAGCCCACGCTGGCACCCTTGGCTGATGTCGAACTCGTCGAGTCGCAGACGCTGGAAGTGGCCGTCCTCGGTCGTGACGGCGACACGAACCTGGTCGAACTGCGCGCCGTCACCGCCGGCCTCCCAGCAGTCTGGACCAACAATCTTTCCTCAGTGCTGCCCGTGGCACCGACCAACGAAGTTGGCACGGCGCTGCGCCTGAGCGGCGGCGCGCCCGGGGTCTTCCAAGTTGTCGTGATCGTGCGTGATGCCGACGGTCAGACGGCCACCAATGACTTCACCGCCACCGTCTTGGCCGACCTGGACCGAGACGGCGTTGCGGACCGCGACGACACGGACATCGATGGCGACGGCCTCGCGAACGCGGACGAAGCGGCCCGGGGGACCAATCCCGCAAATCCCGACACCGACAACGACTCGCTGCCGGACGGGGCCGAGATCGCCGCGGGCACCGACCCCACGAAGACGGACACCGATGGCGATGGCATCCGTGATGACCGGGATCCGCGACCGACGGCGGCCAACACGCCCCCGGACCTCAACCTTCCCGGGTCGCTCCTCCTTGTGCAGGGTCGGGCCACGAACGTGGCGTTCCAGGTTACCGACAAGGACGGGGATTTGGAACGGTTGACGCTGGCAGCGGTTGCCGGTCCCGCCTTCGCCCAGTTCCGTTTCGCCGCCGGCGGACTGACCCTGCTGGATGTGGTGCCGCCGGCCGGCATCTTCGATGCGGAGCTCTTGCTACGGGGCGAAATTCCGGGGACGAACCGCTTCAACCTGAGCGTCCGGGACGTCACCGGGCTCTTCCGGGTAGTCACGGTCAGCGCGGTGATCCAACCGGATCTGGACCGGGACGGAATACCCGACGGGGACGATCCGGACCAGGACGGGGACGGATTGGCCGATGTGGATGAACCCGGGCGCGGAACCGATCCGCGCAACGCCGACACGGATGGCGACGGGCTCATCGACCTGATTGACCCGGACAACGTAATCCCCAACCGCCAGCCGGTGCTGGCCAAGTCGAGGCCCGGACAGGCCCTGCGGTTCGACGGGCAGGATGACTTCGTGGAATTCGGGGTTTGGCCGGTCGGCGCCAACGGTCTTTGGACGCTGGAGACCCGGGTGCGGGTGACCGCGATCCAGGCCGGGCGCCGTGGGTTTCTGGGGGTGTTCAACGAGGGGCGCGACTGGGGATTGGCCTTGGTGGACGGGGAGTTCGCGGCGGTGGCCGGCGGCGGAGAACTCGCCAACACCCGCGTGAAGGCGGTGCCCGGTCGGTGGTATCATCTGGCGGCGACCTTCGACGGCACGCAATTGACCGCCTACGTGGACGGCCGCGCCCGGGCCCGCCGGCCCATGGCAGCATACGTGCCTTCCGCCGTCACATTCCGGATGGGCGCCGAGGCTTGCTGTGGCGGACGAAACTTCGACGGGGTGTTGGAGGACACCCTCGTATGGCAGTCCGTCCGCACGGATGCCGAAATCGCGGAGTCCGCGCGGATCGGCCCCGCCGACTACCTGACCGAACAACCCGAGCGGGACCCGGTCCGCTTGGTGGGATACTGGGATTTTGATGAGCCGGGCCCGCGCCAGAGGACGCTGGTCAACCGGGTGAAT
The DNA here is from genome assembly GCA_903910585.1 of uncultured Verrucomicrobiota bacterium. Classification (GTDB taxonomy): domain Bacteria; phylum Verrucomicrobiota; class Verrucomicrobiia; order Limisphaerales; family UBA9464; genus CAIWAH01. Next base: position 2,334 of record CAIWAH010000279.1, on the reverse strand, counting down.
GGCGACATAGGAACCATCGTGGGCGAAGCCAAGCTCACGCCGCCCGGCGAAGGCAGGCCTGGGCCCGGGGGCAACCGCGGGTTCGACGTCGGTCCAGCCAACCCGGGCTGGCTCCAGTATCTCAACGGCTCCGTGGCCAACGCGGCGGCACTGGGCAACCGCATGAGTGTGGCTCTGTGGCAGCGGACCCGTTCCTTGCGGGAGAGCAGTTCCTTTTACTTCGCCAATTCCGCCGGATCCCGGCGCGGTTTCCAGGCTCATCTGCCCTGGACCGACAGTCGCATCTATTTCGACACCCAGGGTTGCTGCGGCGGGGATACCCGAATCGATTTCAATCCCACCGCGGGCGGCCATGGCTTTGCCGAGTGGCACCACTACGTTTTCATCAAGGATGGGCCCGCGAAACGCATCTATATCGACGGGCGCCTCGCCCACCAAGGCACCGGGACCGCTGCCATGTCCGTCGACTTCAGCGCCTTCTTCATCGGGGCAGGCGACGGGGGATCCCCACCCGACGCCGTGCTGGACGACTTCGCGGTCTTTAACGGCGCGCTGAATCCCGAGCAGGTGGAGGCGCTGGCTGCCGGGGGCCGGCCCGACGAAGTGCTGCCGCCGCCGCCGGCCTCCCCGCTTCAGGCGTGGTGGTCCTTCGATCAGGCCGAGGTCCGAGGCACGTTCGTCATCGAGGCCGAGGATTACGACTTCGGGGGCGGTCAATCGGTGCTCGCCGCCAGCGCGATGCCCTATCTCAACGGCGCCTACGCCGACCAGGTGGGTGTCGCCGGTATCGATTTCCACAATCCCAACGGCAATCCGTCCCCGGTGTATCGGCCAACCGACCTCATCCCCATGGTGGCGGTCGGCGACACGGCGCGCGTGAGCTGGACTGTGACCAATGACTTCAAGGTCGGCTGGTGGGACGCGGGTGACTGGCTGAACTACACGCGAATCGTGCCGCCGGACCGCTACCGGATCCATGCGCGGGTCTCTTCCGGTGCCGGTGCAATCCAGGCTGCCCTGGATCTGGTCGTCGCGGGTCAGGGCAACCCGGCACAGACCCTCCAGCGGTTAGGCACCTTCGAGGCGCCGGCTACCGGCGGATGGGATACGTTCACCACCCTGCCGCTGCTCGGCAACGACAAGCAGCCCGTCGAGGTCGATCTCGGCGGCACGAACACCTTCCGATTCACGATCCTCCCGGCCGCCAACCTCGACCTGAATTACCTTTTGCTGGTCCCGACCCGGGCCCTTGATCCCCTTGCGGACCTTGCCCGCGGGGTGGTCGACCTTTCCGGCAACGGCCGGCACGGAGACCACGGGGCCCTGAACTCCCTGCGCCGTCCGGGGCGCATCCAGGGCATCGCCCGTTATTTCCCGTGGAGCGTCACCAACGACGTGGCCGACCTGCCCGTCCCGTTTGAGGTAACCGATCCCGATGGCGATCCCATCCGGATACGGGTCACCCAGTTGCCCCTTCACGGTCGACTGCTCCTCTCCGACAGCGCCCGGACTCCCGTGACCGCCACCGGCCTGCTTGAGCCCGGACAGCGTCTGCTCTACCGGCCCCAGCGCGGCTCCGGCCACCCGGATTCTTTCGCCCTCAATTATGCCGATGCCGGCGCGGAGACCGGTGAGGATTTGTTCCTCGTCGAGACCACGGTCGATCCGGCGATGGACAGTGACGGCGACGGCATGCCCGACGTCTTCGAGGTGGCCAACGGCTTGGATCCGGAAGCCGACGACCGCGCCGGCGATTTGGACGGCGACGGCGTGGTCAATTTCCGGGAATTCGCCGAGACCCGGACCGGTCCGAACCGGGCCGACACAGATTCCGACGGCCTCAATGACGGCGCGGAGCTTGCAGCCGGCACGGACGCGCTCGATCCCGATACGGATGGTGACACCATCCGCGACGGCCGCGATCCCGCCCCCCTTGCATTCGATGCGGACCAGGATGGCGACGGCATCCGTGATTCTGACGACCCCGATATCGACGGCGATGGGCTGTCCAACGCGGAGGAACTGGTCCGTGACACTGATCCCCGGAGGTTCGATACCGACGGTGACACTTGGTCGGATGGCTTGGAGATCGAAGCGGGCTCCGATCCGCTCGAAGCAGCGTCCCGCCCCAACCTGTTCGTGGTTGGGGATCCCTCACCCGGACACGCGGCGGTGCTGCCTGCTCCGCCAACGGGCGATCTGACCGTTGGGGGAATCACCGTGGCGGAACCGCCGATCGATGTGGTGCTCCCAAGCCCGCCGCCGGGCGACCTCGCTGCGGGCGGGATCACGGTGTCGGAGCCTCCGGTGGAGGTGGTGCTGCCTTCCGCGCCG
>CAIWAH010000278.1 GCA_903910585.1 uncultured Verrucomicrobiota bacterium | reverse complement strand
TGGGCCAGCTTCCGGTCCACCAGCACCTCGAGGTCGAGGTGCACGGGCTTGCCCAGCTCCTCCTTCAGGCGCCGGCGGGCGAACTGCCGGATCTGCTTGATGCGCTGGCCGCCCTGGCCGATCAGCATGGCCTTGTAGCGGTCGTTGGCCGCGATGATCGTCGCGTTGATCTCGAACTCCGTCAGCCCGAGCGGATCCTGCACCTCCTTGAACGAATCCAGCTCCACGTTCGTGCGGTAGGGGATCTCGTCGCCCATCTGTAGGTAGATCTGTTCGCGGATGAGTTCGCTGATCTGGAACTGCCGGGTGGTGTTGGTCACCTCGGATTCCGGGAACAGCGGCGGACCGAAAGGCAGCCGCTGGAGAATGGCCTCCACCAGGGCATCCAGCCCCTGCTTCTGCAGCCCGGACACCTCCAGCACGGCGTCGTAACCCTTCCCCGCGTCCTGCCAGCGGTCGCGATAAGGCCGGTCCACCATCGGCAAGTCGGCCTTGCTGATCACGAGCAGCCGCGGCTGGGCGACCTTCGCGAGGACTTCCTTCACCATTTCGTCCTCCGCGCCGAGTTCCCGCGACGGGTCCGCCACATGGATGACGACGTCGATGTCGCTCAACGCCTTGCGCGCGCGCTGGTGCAGCTGGTCCACCAGGGCGCTTTTGTGCGTCTTGAAAAAGCCCGGCGTGTCCACAAACACGATCTGCCCTCCCGGGCGGTGCACCACGCCCTGCACCGGATCGCGGGTCGTCTGCGGCTTGGGCGTGACGATGGAGACCTTCCGGCCCACGAGCGCGTTGAGCAGGGTGGACTTGCCGGCGTTGGTGCGGCCGATGAGCACCGCCAGCCCGGAACGGAAATCCGGGGGCGGTTGGGGAATCAGGACGTCAGCCATGTCGGTCCACCGTAGAAAAGCCCCCGCCGCCGACCAATGACCAAATTCCCCGGCCGCCGGAAGCCGGGCGCGCTCCGCAGTTGTCGGCCGGCATTTTTGAAATCATGGTCCGCCCGATCAGTCCTAGACTTCGCATGAAACGTCCCTCCTTCCTCCCCTTCGCCAGTGCTGCCCTGGCCGGCCTGCTGGCCAGCGGTTGCGCTTCCCAAGCCGCTTCCAAGTCCGCTGACTGGCCCGAATGGCGCGGCCCGGGCCGCACCGACCGTTCACCCGATCAGGGTCTCCTCAAGGCCTGGCCGGCGGGCGGGCCGAAACTGAACTGGCTCTTCAAGGACGCCGGGCTGGGTTACGCCGGCTACTCCGTGGTCAGCGACCGCCTTTACACGATGGGCCTGCGCGGCGACCAGGAGCTGCTCCTCGCCGTGGACACGAAGACCGGCACCGAAGTCTGGCACGCGGCCGCCGGTCCCAAGTATCCCAACGGCTGGGGCGACGGCCCCCGCATGACGCCGACCGTCCACGACGGCCATGTTTACGCCCTCGGCGGCCAGGGCCTGCTCATCTGCGCCAACGCCAAGGACGGCAAGATTGTCTGGCAGAAGTCGCTCGTCACCGACCTCGGCGGCAAGCTCCAGAGCTGGGGTTACACCGAGTCGCCGCTGATCGTCGGCGACAAGGTCGTCGTCACCCCCGGCGGTTCCAAGGGCACGCTCGCCGCGCTCAACCGGAAGACCGGCGAAGTCGTCTGGCAGAGCGGTGAACTGACCGACGAGGCCCAGTATTCCTCCCCGATCCTGATCACCCACGGCGGCAAGCAGCAGATCGTCCAGCTCGTCACCAAGCGCGTCTTCGGCGCCGATCCGGAGACCGGCAAGGTGCTTTGGCAGGCGGAATTCCCCGGCCGCGTCGCCGTCATCCCCACGCCCATCTACCACGACGGCATCGTCTATGTGACGGCCGGCTACGGCGTGGGCTGCAAGGCGGTGAAGCTGGCCGCCGACGGCAAGTCCGCCGAAACGCTCTACGAGAACAACAAGGTCATGAAGAACCACCACGGCGGCGTGGTGCTCGTGGACGGCCATCTCTACGGCCATTCGGACGGCTATGGTTGGGTCTGCCAGGATCTCGCCACGGGCAAGGAGGTCTGGGTTCACAAGGGCTTCGGCAAGGGTGCGACCCACTACGCCGACGGCATGCTGTATTGCGTGGACGAGAAGAGCGGCGACGTGGTGCTGGCCGAGGCTTCGCCCAAGGGCTGGAGCGAAAAAGGCCGGTTCCGGCTCGATCCGCTGTCCACCCAGCGCAACAAGCAGGGCGGCATCTGGCCCCATCCCGTCGTGGTCGGCGGCAAGCTCTACCTCCGCGACCAGGAGTTCCTGTTCTGCTTCGATGTGAAGGGCAAGTGACCTGGTTCCGTTCGGCGGACGACCCCGGAAGGGTTCGCTTCATCCGCAGAATTCGCCGCGGACGCGAATTCCGGTAACGCTGGGCACTTGCGGGCACAATGTGCCTGCAAGTGCCCGCATCCGCAGAGAATCCGGGCCCTCGTCCCGGCCATCGCCAGCCCGGACGTTCGGCCGACCGGCCTTGAGCACGCCAGAGTGTTGAAGCGGGGTTCTGGCGCATGGGCATTCTCTTCATTTCATTTCTCCCGACACTCGTGGTTGGATTTCCAGCATGCAGCCACCCCGCATCTTCCGGATCGCTCCGGCCAAGGCCGTGGCCTGGGGTTGTGCCCTGATCTTGTCGCTGGTCTCTCCGTGTCTGGCGGAGACCGACGGAGAGGGCGCGGAGGCGGCGGTTCTCCGGGCCAATGCCAGGAAGGTCTTCAAGGAGAAGGTGGAACCCTTCGTGAAGGCCTACTGCACGAAGTGCCACGGCGGTGGCCGCGCCAAGGCGAACGTCAATTTCGAGGTGGACCTGAAGGAGCCCGGCCGCGGTGCCGCCTTCCTGCATTGGAAGAAGGCCGTGGCGAACGTCAAGGTTCACGACATGCCGCCGGACGATGCGGCCAAGCAACCCACCGAAGAGGAGCGCCGGCAATTCATCGGGTGGATCGGCCAGCTCAAATACCTGAGCCCACGAGATCCGGGTCCCTTCGTGATTCGTCGCCTGACCCGGGTGGAGTATGGCCACACATTGCGCGACCTTTACGGCGTGGACCCGTCGATCGCCGACGGGTTGCCCGCGGAAGCCGTAGGGGAGGGCTACCTCAACTCGATCTCCCCGCTGCAATCGGAACTGTTCCTCGACCTGGCCAACCAGGTGGTCGGGCAGATCGTGGCGCCGGAAGGCCAGGCACCGACCCCGGTCCAGAAGCGGCTCTTTGGCAAGGCACCACCTCCGGGCGCCGATCTGCGCAGGGCGGCGCGGAAGGTGGCGCGCGCGCTCGCCCGCAACGCCTATCGGCGACCGGCTTCCGATGCGGAGCTGGATGTCCTGGTGGACGTTTACGATCTCGCCCGGGAAAACAAACTCGACCACACCGCGTCGCTGGGACTGATGCTCAAGGCAGCGCTCGTCTCGCCGCAGTTCCTCTTCATCACGCCCGCTGGCGAGGCCCAATCGGACAAGCCCATCGTCCGGTTGGATGACCACCAACTGGCCTCGCGCCTGTCCTATCTGTTGTGGTCAGCACCGCCCGACCCCGAGTTATCCGCCCTGGCCGACAAGGGCGAGCTGCACCAGCCCACAACGCTGCGGCGCCAGGCGGAGCGCCTTCTGAGACATCCCCGGGCACGGGCTTTGTTCGACGGATTCGGCGCCCAATGGCTGCGGGTCCACGAATTGGAATCCCAGGTGTTCGATCCGAAACTGTTCCCCCAGATGACGCCAGCGCTGCGGGAGGCGATGATGAGCGAAGCCCGCGTGTTCTTCGAAAGCATCGTCCGCGAGAACCAACGGGTCCTCCGGTTTGTGGACAGCAATTACACCTTCCTGAATGAGCCGCTCGCCGAGCTATACGGTCTCCGGCAATCCGTTCGCGGACCCCGGATGCGCCGGGTCAAACTGGAGGACCCCAACCGGGGCGGCATCCTCGGCATGGCGGCCACGCTGGCGGCCACCTCGTTCCCCACGCGGACCAGCCCCGTCCGCCGGGGCGTCTGGGTGCTGGAGCAGATCCTTGGTGAGCGGGTGCCGCCACCGCCGCCGGACGTTCCCAAGCTCGACGCGCAGGAAGC
>CAIWAH010000277.1 GCA_903910585.1 uncultured Verrucomicrobiota bacterium | reverse complement strand
CCCGCCGGCTCGCCCCTCGAACGCCGCGTGCGTCCGGTTAACACTCCCATTCCCAAGCCGAAAAACTCACGGATTCCGGCGTTGAAAGCGGCCTCGCCTTCGTTTTCAGACAGGCGCTAAGCCTCCGGACGCTCCAGCATCCGGATCACTGTGTCGCCGTGCTTGAGCTGTTTCCGCTCCTGCCAGTGGGGACCGAGTTCGAGCATGTCGCGTTTGGTGTGGCCGAGCACGAAAAGGCCGCCGGGCACCAGCAGGGACGGCAGGTTCGGTTCATCGAGCAGCCGCTGGGCCAGCGAGGTGGAACGGCGGCCGACGTTCTTGTCGCCATAGGGTGGGTCGGCGATCACCAGTTCGAATTGCCGGCGGTGTTCCGCCAACTGCGGCAGCACGGCGAAGACGTCTGCCACGCGCAGTTGCACGGCGGTCGCGGGCAGGCCGGACTCACGGAGATTGCGTTCGTAGAAGCGCGCGTGCTTGGCGCTCTTCTCGACACTGAACAGCTCCTGGGCACCGCGGCTCAGGCATTCGTGGCCCAGCGCCCCGGTGCCGGCAAAAAGGTCGAGCACGCGGGCGCCATCCACACAGCCACCGAGACTGTTGAAGACGGCCAGCTTGACCTTGTCCGGCATGGGCCGGACTCCCAGTCCTTCGGGGACATGCTGAAGCCGCCCGGCGGCGATTCCTCCGATGATGCGCACGGCGAATCCTTGGCGCCCGGACGCTGCCGTTGCGAGCGCCGTGTTGGTTCAGTTCCCGTCGTTCAACGGCTGGGTGCTGCGCAGGTAGGCGAAGAGGTCGCGCACCTGTTGGTCTGTGAAGTTGCCCAGCAAGCCCTCGGGCATCAGCGAGGCCCCGGCGGGTTCCATGGACGCGATCTCGGCGCGGGGCAGGGGCACCGTCTGGCCATCGGGCGTGCGGAGGACGACGACTTGGGTGTCCTGATCGGCGCGGAAGCCGGTGAGCGAACGGCCGTCTTTGGTCTCGACGCTGAAGCTTTCGTAGCCCTCGCGAATCTCGGCGTTCGGATTGACGATGTTCAGCAGCAGGTTCGGCAGGTCGTTGCGCTGGTAAACGGTCAGGTCGGGGCCGATTTCGCCGCCCTTGGTGAACAGCTTGTGGCACACGCCGCAGTTCTCCATGAACAGTTTCTTGCCGGCATAAGGCGAACCGGTGGTGAGGTTGATGACTTCGGCGAGGCGGCTGATTTCCTTTTCCAACTCAGCGGAAGTGGCTTGGCGGACATTCGGCCAGAGTTTGGTGAGGAGGCGTCCCAGTTCGTCCGTGGGAGCGGACGTAAGGTGGCTCCGATTTCCCGCTTCCGGCCTCCCACTTCCGACTTCCGACTTTGAAGTCAGCCTCCTTACGTCGGCGGCTACGGAAGGGAGGCGGCGCACGATGTCATTCGGCACGGCGGCCTTATCCAGGCGGCCGGCGTCCACGGCCTGCACCAAGGCCAAGGCCCAGGTCGCCCGGCTGGCCAGCAGGCCGAAGGCGGCGGTGCGGACGTCATTCGGATAGCTCGCAAGCTGCGTCAGGACTTCGGTGGCGATATCCGGCGAATCGTAGGCCTGAAGCGCACCGAGGGCGGCCTTGCGGAGTTCGGCCGGTTTGGCATCGCGGGCGACGGCGAGCAACGCGGGCAAGGCGCTGGCCTGCTTTGTCTCGCCGAGCACCTGGATGAGCTGGAGGCGCTTCGAGACGTCGGCCTTGGGATCGGCGATCAGGGCGAGGGCCTGGGCGACGGCGGCGGGTTTGCCGCGGCGGGCGCCGATGAGCACGGATTCGCCTCCGGCGCGTTCCATAGCGGACAGCAGTTCCTCAGGCAGGCCGGCCATGGGGCGGCCCTGATAGGCTTCCTCGAAGCCGCGCGTGAGCTGGGCGGTCTGGTCGGGACCGGGCGACAGGGCGAAGAGCTTGGCGCAGGTGAGGAGGTCGTCGCGCTTGCCGGTGGCGGCGAAGCGGCGCATCAGACGCGACAGGAGATGCTGCTGGACGAGCGGGGCGCGCCACAGTTCGCGGTCGGCGAAGAGCGCGAGCACGGCGTCGCGGTCGGTGGCGCACTTGTCCTCGATGGCCCACCAGAGCAGGAGCGGTTGGCGCGGATCGGCGGCGTCGCGGTCGTGCGCGAGCAGGTTGCGGATGATGGGCAGGGCATCGGTTGCGGGCAGCCGTTTGGCGGTGCAGGCGAGCTGGGCGCGGACTTCGACGTTGGGTTCGGTGGCGGCGAGGTCGGTGATTTGCTTGAGCAAGTTGGCTGGAATGAGTTTCTCGTCAGCAAGCAGCCGGATTGCCCATACTCTCGTGTTGGAATCGCCGCGGGGCAGGAAGCAGGAGGAAAGTGGAAGGTAATAGCTCAGGTCATTTTCCGATTCGGACAGTCGGTCGGACAACTGAAACGCGGCGTGGTGGACCCAAAGATGTTCCAGTGGTGGGTCGTAGTTAAACGGAGTGACCTGTCTGCTTTGGATGGAGGCAGCGGTGTCCCGAGCAATTCGTGGATCGTCGCCGATTAACCTCAGCGCCATTTGGCGGATATGCCGATTGGGATTCTGGATTAGATGCGAGAGTCCACGGGGCGAAGCCTTCGACAGGTCTGGCATTTTCGCAGGCTGTGCATTCTTTGCCCGCAGCCGGTAAATCCGCCCATTGCTCGCGTCCATCTGGCCTTCGTGGTTGCGGTAGTGATTCACCTGGCGGTCATACCAGTCGCACACATAGAGCGCGCCATCGGGGCCGAGCTTGATGTCCACGGGGCGAAACCACTTGTCGTCGCTCGTCACCGCATACCCGAGGTCGCGCGTGCGGAAGGTCGAGCCGTCGGGCGTAATCTCGCTCAGGACGATGCGGCCCTGGAGCGGTTCCACGCCGAAGAGTTTGCCTTCGTAGCGCCGGCCAAGCGCGCCGCTGTCGTAGAGGACGAAGTTGTGCGTGAAGCGGTCCACGTCGGGATGCGGCATCTGCGGGAAGTAGCCGAAGGCATACGGGTTCGAAAGCGGACCGTGCTTGTCGAAGCCCTTCTGGAGATACGCGCCCTGCATGTAGTGAAACCCGCGCGTGTTGCCGCCGTTGTGCCCGCTGAAGATGCGTCCGGCGGAATCGATTTCGAGGCCGAACGCGTTGCCGCCGCCCTCGCTGAAGACTTCGTAGATCCGCTTCTCCGGGTGGTAGCGCCAGATGTTCTGGCCATGGGAGTAGATGGGGCGCATCGGGCGGCGGACTTTCTTGGGAGCGCCGCTCTCCGAGCCGGCGGGTGTGATCTTTTCCTTCTCACTTCCCGCAGCAGATGCGGAGGGAAGGGGGAGGACCGGGGCGAGGGTTCCCTGATTTGACTTCGTGGCCCGCCCCTCACCCCGGCCCTCTCCCCTTGCTCCGCTCCCGCTCCGCAAGGGGAGAGGGAGACTGCTGCCCGGAGCTTCTTCCACTTCCTCCTCCAGCACCTTCCCGTTCGCGCCATACGCAAGGATGTTTCCCGTCACCGTCGAGCCTTGGCAGCCGTAGAGCCAGCCGTCGGGGCCCCAGCGCAGCGAGTTGGCGACGCTGTGGGTGTCTTCCAGGCCGAAGCCGGAGAGCAGCACCTGCGGGTCGCCGTCGGGCACGTCATCGCGGTTGCGGTCCGGATAGAAGAGCAGGTAGGGCGGATTCAGCACGAACACGCCGCCGCGTCCGAAGGCGACGCTGGTGGCGATGTTCAGGCCGTCGAGGAAGGTCTTGTGCCGGTCAAAAGAGCCGTCGCCGTCGGTGTCCTCGTGGATCGTGATCTTGTCCGCACCCTTGAAATGGTTCGGCGGGGGCGGGGGAACCTTGTCGTAAACGGCCCGCCAGAAGTTGTCGCGGCTGACCATCTTCACCCCGGCCGGATTCGGATACTGCCGATACTGCACGACCCACATGCGTCCCCGTTCGTCGAAGGTGAGGAACACCGGCTGCGCGACGATGGGTTCGGCGAGCACCAGTTCGAATACCAGATCCTCGGCGACGTGGAAAGACTTCGCGGCCTCGTCCGGCGCCAACGGACTGAGCTGTTCACCCGTCTTCGCCGGTGCGGCGGTCAGGGATGACACCGCGGAGAACACTGGTGCGCGGGCGGCATCGGGATTGATTGCCGGTGCTTCGGCGGCGTCGGCCAATACCGCTGCGACCAGGGCGAAAAGCAAGGGGGAGTAGCGGTGCATGCGTGGGGCGATTCAGTGACAGTGTGCGGGGCCGAAGGCGGGCGCGCCAAGCCCGGTGTTCGCGGCGGTCAGGGCGGCCTGGACGATGGCGCATCTGGACACCGTGTGAGTCCGCCCTGGGCCGGCCCGAAAGTGCTGCCAGTTTCCAACCGGCAGCGGCGGTGTGGGTGGGCTACGAATTGAACCCGGCGGGCGGAGCGGGCCGAAGGCTTGTGGGCGACCGCCCACCTGCGGCGCAGTGGCCTCCGGCCAGAGCTGAAGCCCGCAACGGGCGTTCACCGTGAGTCGTCGGCGCCGGTTCACGGGGCCTGCCGGTAAGATGCCGGCAGCACTTTGCTGCCCGCCCGCGCGCACACGATGTCCAGATGCGCCCCCTGGACGCCCCGGTTGTTCGTGGACATTGACAGGGGCCGGCTTCCCCTCAGCTTGGCGGCCTTGTGCAGCAGTCATCCGTCAGTTTTCCCACCAGCCGTGAGGCGGCTTGGGCGCAATTGCAGGGGTTCCTTTCCCGGGCGCCGGCCTACGGCGAGACACGATCGGCCGTCCGACCCGGTCATGCCGGTGTGTCCCGCATTTCGCCCGCCGTGGCAATGCGGCTGATCACGGAGGACGAAATCCTCACCGAAACCCTGACGCGGTATCCGGCCGCGCAGGTGGAGAAGTGGCTGCAGGAGGTCTTCTGGCGACGTTACTGGAAGGGCTGGCTGGAACAGCATCCGGGCGTCTGGTCCCTGTATCGTCGTCGGCTCGAATGGCTGCGCGGCAACATCGGTGCCGAGGTGCTCGCGCGGGCGGATGCCGTGGTCGCCGGGCGGAGCGGCGTCGCGGTGATGGACCGCTTTGCCCGGGAACTGGCCGAGACCGGCTACCTGCACAATCACGCGCGGATGTGGTGGGCGAGCTTCTGGGTCCACGTGGAGAAACTGCCCTGGGAACTGGGTGCTGAGTTCTTCTTCCGTCATCTGCTCGATGCCGATGCCGCGAGCAACACGCTGTCATGGCGCTGGGTGGCGGGCCTGCAAACCCGCAACAAGACCTACCTGGTGCGGCGGTCGAATCTCGAACGCCATTGCGCCCCCGAATGGCTTGCCGATGCCGCTGGCCTGGAGCGCCTCAATGACGAGGTGGTCAGTGCGGTGCTGCCGGAGTTCCCCAAGCCGCCGGAGGACCAGCCGGACTTCATTGATTGGGGAGCGCAGGAACAGGCGGCGAACCACGCGGAACGGTTCGCCAGTCATCCGTCCAAGCCGCCCGAAATCGAGGGCCGATGCGGACTCTGGATTCACGGGGAAGATGTCACCCCGGAGTTGGGTAATCTGGGTGCGATCCATCCGGTATCGGTGCTGGCGGGCTCGTCAGGCGGCGGTTCGGCAGTGCAATCCTCGTTTCGACAGGCCGTGCTGACCGACGCGTTGCGCCGCGCCGAAGCCCGTTTCGGCGTGCCGGGCGTTCTTTCCGGGGACGGTCCGCTGACCCTGCGGGTGGCGGATTGGGCCCGGGCGAACCAGCTGGTCACCGTATGTGCCATGGCCCCGGCAGTGGGCCCCATCGCCGACGAATTGCCGGCCCTGCGCGCGGCCCTGAAGGAGTCCGGCACCGAATTGCTGCTGCTTCGCAGGCACACGGACTTTGAACTGTGGCCGCACGCCCGGGCCGGCTTCTTCCCGTTCTGGGACTCGGTCCGGCTGTGGATGCGCGCCAAACAGAAGCGCGGCGAACTGCCCAAAGGGGCGTGAGGCAAAACGAGAACGGCCGGCGGAAAGATCCGCCGGCCGTTTTGCCGGATGGCAACGCCTTGAGGACGGTCAGGCGGTGAGTTTTTCGAAGCGTTCGTTGAGGAACGGCCAGTTCACCAGGCTCACGACGGCCTTCACGTAGTCGGCGCGGCGGTTCTGGTATTTCAGATAGTAGGCGTGTTCCCACACATCGAGGCCGAAGAGCGGCTTGCGGCCGGCCATGAGCGGGCTGTCCTGGTTCGGCGTGGATTCGAGGATCAGCTTCTTGTCCTTGTCCACGCTGATCCAGACCCAGCCGCTTCCGAAGACGCCCATGGCCTTGTCGAAGAACATCTTCTCGCCGGTCTCCTTGTCGCCGAAGAGTTCGCCGAGGGCTTCCTGCAACGGGCCGGAATCCAACGGGTCGGCATCCTTCTTGAGCGACTTCCAGAACAGCGAGTGGTTGGCGTGGCCGCCGGCGTTGTTGCGGACGGCGGTGCGGATCTTCTCGGGAACCTTGTCGAGGTTGGCGATGAGTTCCTCGGCGCTGAGCTTCTGCAGGTCGGGGTAGTCCGCGAGCGCCCTGTTGAGGTTGCCGACGTAGGCCGCGTGGTGCTTGCCGTGGTGGATCTCCATCGTCTGGCGGTCAATGAAGGGCTCCAGGGCTTCGAAGGCGTAGCCCAACTCCGGCAGCTTGTGTGGCCCGGACGGAGCGGCGGCCTGCGCGAGGGCGCGGGTGAGGGACGTGCTGATGAACAGGCCGGCCGAGGCCAGCGCGGCGGACTTGAGGGCGGAACGACGGGTGATCATGGCTTGTGGTTTCGCTGGTGAAATGTGGCGCAACTGTGGCGTCCGGCGGAACTTGTGCAAGCCGGGGAAAAGACTTTGGCCCCTCGCGGCCGGTCGCCTAGCTTCGCGCCGCTAGCTCGCTCACGCATGTCCGACGCCGAACTGCGCCCGGTGCCCTGGTGGCAGGTGATCCTCCTGGGACGAAATCCCAAGGTCACCGCCGTCCGGCTGCTCGTGACGGTGGCGCTGGTGGTGTTCGCGTGGAAATTCCTGTTCGTGCCCATCCGGGTGACCGGACCGAGCATGCAGCCCAACTTCCTGAACGGTCAGCGCCGCTACCTGAACCGACTGGCCTACCTGTGGGCCGAGCCGCAGCGGGGCGACGTGGTCGGCATCAAGACCAGCGGCATGCACAACCTGTTCATGAAGCGCATCATTGCGCTGCCCGGTGAACGCGTCCGCATCGTGCTGGGAACGGTGCTCATCAACGGCGAGCCGCTGGACGAGCCTTACGTGCCCAAACGCCAGCCTTGGAACTGGCCCACGGACCGCCGGGAATGGCAGCTCGGTCCCGACGAATACCTGTTCATCGGCGACAACCGGACCATGCTCATGAAGGACCATGAATTCGGGGTCCAGCGACGCGACCGGATCGCGGGAAAGGTCCGGCCATGAAGTGGGTGTTCCGGGCCGTGCTGCTGGTCACCTTTGGCTGGGCGGCGTGGGCGATGTGGCCGAATGACGCCCGGCGGATCCGCAAGGGCATCGGACAGCTGGCGGCCGCGGTCTCGTTTTCCCCACGCGACGGCAACATCGCCCGGCTGGCGAGCATCGAGGCCACGATTTCGCACTTCACCGCGGATGCCGAGCTGCAGGTGGACACCGCGGGTTACGCGGCGCGAACGTTGACCGGCCGGGAGGAGATACGCGAAGTCGTGGCCCTGTCGCGGCGGGCCGATGACGGTCTCCAGGTCGAGGTGTTCGACATCGTGGTGACAATGGGGCCGGGCCCGGACGAGGCCAGTGCGGCGCTCACGGCGACCGCGCGGAGCGGCAACACGGAACTGGTCGCCGCCCAGGAATTCGTCTTTCGCCTGCGCAAAGTGGACCGCCGCTGGCTGATCCAGCGCATCCAGGCGGTGCGGACGCTCCAGAAGTGACCGCGGTCAGTGGCCGGCCCGGAGCACGACTTCGCCCTTCAGGAGGCGGTTGCAGCAGGTGAGGCGGAACTTCTCCGGGTCCTTGTTCCACTGGTCGAGCACGTCGAGCTCCTCCGGGGTGGGCTCGGAGAGGTTTTCCATGCCGCTGACGACTTCGGCCGCGCAGGTGCCGCAGGAGCAGTTGAAACAGCCCGCCTCCATCTCCACGCCGGCGGCTTCCCCGGCCTCGATGAGGTTCTCCCCGTCGGGAACTTCGGCGGAAACGTTGGCGGGCAGGATCGTGATTTTGGCCATGGTGACGATGACTGCGGAATTGGTAGCCGTCCGGTTCCGAATGTCCAACGCGGGCGGAGCCGGGTGAATTGACACCGTGGCGGAACGCGACGGACACTGTCGCCATGGAGCCCGGGAACACAGTCCCCGCCGCGGAGATCGTGGGCGGGCCGCTCAACGACCTCGCGTCGCTGGCAGCGGAGGTGTGCGGGGTGCCGTGGGCAACCATCGCGCTGCTCGGCTCCTCCGGTCTGGAAGTCGTCGGGGCGGCCGGGGTCGAGGCCGATACCCTTCCGGGCGTGCTGGACCTGGCCCGCGAAGCGGTGCGGCAGGGAAACTGGACGGAATGGCGCGAGCCGGCGGAGGTGTCCGGCAAAGGCTACCGATGGCTGGCGGCGGTGCCGTTGGCGGCCTCGGCGAGTCAGGCTGCCGGGGTGCTGGTGGTGATGGACCGCAGCATCCGCCGGCTCAGTGTCCGGCAGAAGGGCGCGTTGCAGACCGTCGCCCGGCAGGCCGCCCTGCAGCAGGATCTTGAACATCATGCGACCCAGGCCGCCACCCGGGCGGAAGAGCGTCGTCGGGCCGAGGACGCCCATCGCGCGAGCGAGGCTTTTTACGAGGCGCTCGTCGAAAACCTGCCCCAGAACATCATCCGCAAGGACCTCGCGGGGCGCTTCATCTTCGTCAACCAGCGGTTTTGCCGGCTCATCGGGCGCAACCGCGATGAGATCGTCGGGAAGAACGATTTCGACCTCTTCCCGAAGGAACTGGCCGCCCAATATCAGGCGGACGACCGCAAGGTCCTGGAATCCGGCCAGGTCTTCGAGACCACCGAGGTCAACGTGACCCCCGACGGGGAGAAACACTGGGTGCATGTCATCAAGTCGCCCGTCCTGAATGCCAACGGCGAGGCCATCGGGCTGCAGGGAATCTTCTGGGACGTGACGGCGGAGAAGCGCGCCGAAGAACGCCTGAATCACGAGCGGGACCTGCTGCGGGCCCTGTTGGATTCGGCGCCCGACTCGATTTACTTCAAGGACCGCCAAAGCCGGATTCTCCGGGCCAGCCGGGCACTTGCCGACAAGCTGGACCAGCTGGATCCGAAGGACCTGGAGGGCCGCACCGACGGCGATTTCTTCGCCCGCGACCATGCGGAGGCCGCGCTGGCGGACGAGCAACGCGTCATCGTCACCGGCGAGCCGCTCCTCGGCTACACGGAGAAGGAAACGCATCCGGATGGCCGGGTGACCTGGGCGCTGACCAGCAAGCTGCCGCTGCGCAACGAATCGGGTGAGATCATCGGCACCTTCGGCATCTCGAAGGACATCACGGAACTCAAGCTCGCCCAAAAGCGGCTGGAGGACGCGGAGGCGAACTACCGCGGCATCGTGGAAAACGCCATCGACGGCATCTTCCAGACGACGCCGGACGGGCATTACCTCAGCGCGAACATGGCGCTGGCCCGCATCTACGGGTTCGATTCGCCCGAGGAGCTGATCCAAAACCGCACGGACATCGAGCACCAGGTCTATGTGGATCCCAACCGCCGGCATGAATTTGCCGAACGGCTGGCGCGCCTGGGCAAGGTGGACAAGTTCGAGAGCGAGGTGTTCCGCAAGGACGGCAGCGTGATCTGGATCTCGGAGAACGCCCGCATCGTCCGCGATGCCAAGGGGCACGTGCTCTACTACGAGGGCACGGTCGAGGACATCACGGCCCGGAAGCTCGCCGAGGAACAGCTGAGCCAGGCGAACCTCGAACTGGCCCGGGCGCGCGACGTGGCGCTCCAGAGCGCGCAGGCCAAGTCGCAGTTCCTCGCCAACACCAGCCACGAGATCCGCACGCCGATGAACGCCATCATCGGCATGTCGCGGCTGCTCCTCGATACGCCGCTGACGCCGGAACAACGCGATTACGTCGAGGCGGTTCAGCACAGTGGCCAGGCGCTGCTGACGATCATCAATGACATCCTCGACTTCTCCAAAATCGAGGCGGGCAAGGTGTCGTTCGACATCACGGAATTCTCCCTGCGCGAAACGGTCGAGGACGTGGCGGAACTGCTGGCGGAACGGGCCTACAGCAAGGGACTGGAGTTCTCCTGCTGGATTGACCATGCACTTCCCGACCGCGTCCGCGGTGATTCTGCCCGGCTGCGCCAAGTGCTGACCAACCTCCTGGGCAATGCCCTCAAGTTCACCCTCGCCGGGGAAGTGGAACTGCGCGTGCATCTGGCGGAAGTCCGCGCGGACACCGTCACGCTGGAGGTCGCCGTCCGCGACACCGGCATCGGCATCAAGCCGGAGGCCCAGTCCATCATCTTCGAGGCGTTCGAGCAGGCCGATGCCTCGACGACCCGTCGGTTCGGCGGAACCGGGCTCGGATTGGCGATCAGCAAGCAGCTGATCGAACGCATGGGCGGGCGGATCTGGGTGGAAAGTGCCGAAGGCAGGGGATCCACGTTTCGCTTCACGGCGCGGCTGGAACGGTTCGCGGGTTCCTCATCGCCGGCCACCGCGCCTGCGCCGGGAATGACCGTCCTGGTGGTGGATGACCATGAGGCGACCCGCGAGGCGATCCGTCATGAGCTGGAACCGCTGGGCGTGCGAACCGAGTTCGCGGCCACCGGCGGCGCCGGGCTGGAACTCCTGCGGGATCTTCAGTCGCAAGGCACGGGAGTCACCGGCGTGCTGGTGGATCTCAAGTTGCCGGACATGGACGGCCTCGCGTTCGCGCACGATGCCCACATGCTTCCCGGGTTCGAATCATTGCGCGTCGTGATTCTCACGCCGCTGGGGCAGCGCGTGGATCCGGGGCTGCTGCGCACCGTCGGGGTTTCGGGTTACCTGCTGAAGCCGGTGAAACAGGAACGGCTCCGGGATGCCGTCTCCCAGCTTGCCCGGGGCACGGATCTCCTCGTCGAGTCCGAGACCAAGGTGTCGGCCGGCCGACGGCAGACCGGCGACAGCCGCTCGCTGCGCCTCCTGCTGGTGGAGGACAACCTCGTCAACCAGAAGGTCGCCCTCGCATTGCTCAAGAGCATCGGGCAGTCGGCCGAGGTGGCGGGCGACGGTGCCGAAGCGCTGGAAGCAGTCCGACGGGAGCCGTTCGATGTGGTGTTCATGGACTGCCAGATGCCGACGCTGGACGGCTACGAGGCAACGCGTGCGCTGCGGCGGGCCGAAGGGGACGGCGAGTTCGGCCGGCGCCGGCCCCACTACGTCATCGCGCTGACGGCCAACGCCATGGCCGGCGACCGCGAGAAGTGTTTCGCCGCCGGGATGGACGACTTTCTCACCAAGCCGATCGACCGCGATGCGCTGGGCGCCGCCTTGCGTCGCGCAGGACAAGCGCTCCAGAGCGGGGAACCGGAGCCGACTTCTTCCAAGCCGCCCGAGGCCGGAAGCGCGCTGCAACCAACCCAGGTCGACCCGGATCTTCCGGTGCTGGACGGGACGATCCTCAACACCTTCCGTTCCCTTCGGGTTCCGGGCGAAGCCGACCCCGTAGCTGAGCTCATCGACCTGCTGCTCGGCGACCTGCCCGGACGTGAACGGGCCATCTTGGAAGCGCTGCAGCGGCGGGATCAGGTCGCGTTTAAGGCCGCCGCCCACACGCTCAAGGGCAGCGCCAACAACATCGGCGGCCGTCGCCTGGGCGCGCTGTGCGGTCGTCTCGAGGAACTGGCGGGGGCGGGCGACTGGGAGGCCGCCCAACGGTTGGTTGGCCAGCTGCCCGGGGCGATTGCGGCGCTGCGGGACCAACTGGAAGCAGAACGGCAACGCTGAAACAAAAACGGCGCGCCGTTTAAGGCGCGCCGCGGGAAACTGTTCGAAACTTCGGTCAGTTGAGGCCGGCAAGCACCTGCTTCACGGCTTCGAAGTTGGGCAGATCCTTTACCGTCGCGGTCTGCTCCGCGTATTTGACGACACCGGCCTTGTCCACGACGAACGCCGCGCGGGCGCTGACGGAACCGAGACCGATCAGGTCAGGCAGAAGCACTCCGTAATCGGCCGCGGTCTTCTTGTTGAGGTCCGACGCGATCTTGATGCCGATCTTGTGCTGGTTGGCCCAGGCTTCCTGCGCAAATGGGCTGTCCACGCTGATCGCGATGACATCGGCATTCAGGCCGGAGTAGGCTCCGAGTCCGGCGGTGATGTCGCACATCTCCTGGGTGCAGACGCCGGTGAACGCGAGGGGGAAAAACAGGATGACCGTGTTCTTCTTGCCGAAGTTTTCGGAGAGCTTCACGTCCACGAGTCCGGAAGCCGTCTTCTGTTTCAGCGAAAAGTCAGGGGCGGGGGAGCCAACAGCAATGGGCATAACAGTGTAGCTTTGATGTTCAGTTGATTGATTCGGTATGAAAAAATTAAGGGGCGATCCATCGGCTGTCAAACCGGAGCCGGGACCGGGGTCGCGGCGATTGCGTGAAGGCGCAGCGGAATTCTCGGGCGATGATCGCTCTGTTTCTCGCGGGGAGAGAGGCGCCACGCGGTTACAATTCCAGCCATCCTGCGCTCGACGCCCAACAGACGGGCGGCACCATCGCGACATGACTGAACTGCGGGTGCGCCCGGCGGTGAGGGAGGATTGCGCCGCGATCCTCGCCATCTACAACGACGCGGTGCTGACCACGACGGCGAGCTATGACTACGAGCCCCGTTCCCTGGAGCACCGGCTGGAGTGGTTCGACGCGCATCAGCGCGACCAGTATGCGGTGCTGGTTGCCGAGCAAATCGCCGCCGACGGGACGCGGGTTGTGGTCGGGTGGGCGGCGCTGAACCGGTATCACGACCGCATGGGCTACCGGTTCACGGCCGAGAATTCGGTGTATGTGGCTGCGGACGCGCGGGGGCAGGGCGTAGGGAAGGCCCTGCTGGGCCCGCTGGTGGCGGCGGCGGAAGCGCGGGGACTGCACGCCATTCTGGCGGTCATCGATGCGGAGAACGACGCCAGCATCCGGCTGCATGCCCGCTTCGGATTCGAGCGGGTCGGGTTGTTCCGTCAGGTCGGATTCAAGTTCGGCCGCTGGCTCGATGTGGCCTACATGGAGCGGCTCCTGGGCTGAACGAGGTCGTTCGCGAACGCCCGGTCAGGACCGGTGGATGACCTGAGTGCCGGCCACCAGGTCGTGGACGGCCCGGCGCTCCGGCGTGAACGCGACCAGCAGGTGGCCGAATCCGAGCAGGCAGTAAAGGCTCAGGCCGCTCATCAGCTGGCGCACGAGCGCTTTTCGCAGCCCGATGTCGCCGCCGTCCGTCCGCACGATTTTCAGGCCGAACATCCGCTTGCCCGGGGTGGCGCCCCGCAGGGCGTTGAAGGCGACGAAGTAGGTGAAGTTGACCGAAAGATCGACGGCCAGCAGCGATCCGAGATCCCGGAACGCCTGGCGGAGGTCCGGCTTGTCAGCCTTCAGTTCGGACAGGATGCGCTGGTTGGTTTCCAGACGATCCTTCGACCACGGCAACGTGATGAAGTTGATCAGGCAGAGCACGATCACCCAGTCGAACAGGAACGCGGCGAAGCGGGGCAAGAAGCCGGCGCGCCGAAAGGGGGCCGGTTCCGGTGGCATCACCGGTGGCGGCGGAGCGGGCTGTGGCAGATCCCACTTCAGTTCGTCTCGGGCGGCGGCCGTGACCCAGCGTTCCTCGTCCGAACGCCAGACCGGAGTGCCCGGGGCCACCCGGCCGTCCACGCACCACTGGCGAATTTCCTCCAGCGTCGCCGGGCCGTATTCCCGGCCATCTCCGCCGATGATCTTGTAATCCGCTGCCATGAGCGGGCGGTGCATAGCGGCCGGCGCCGGAGGCGGCAAACGGAATCAGCCTTCCTTCATGCGCTTTTGGACCGAATGAGCAATCATGAGGCCTTTGAAGACCTCAAAGACTGCCCACGCACGGATTGCCGCCGGCAGCCAGGCTCCCGCCATGACCGCGACCACGAGCCTGAGGGCCAGCAGCAGCAGGCCAATGACGAATGCCCACCGATGGGCCCGATGCGCAAAGAATCCCACCACGAGGAGGGGAACACCGAACAGGCCGATGCCGAGGAAATCCGAATCGATGACGCCGTAAACCAACTCGACGCCGGCGACCCACCAGAACCAGCTGCCGTGCGACCGCATCTCCGCCAGCAGGCTGGGATCCATGTCCGCGAGCGATAACCGGCCGCTGCCTCGGGATAAGGGAGCTGGAGCGGTGGTTGGTGCGACGGGCGCCGCCGCCGCCACCGGCGCGGCGGCGGCCGGCCAGGTAAATTCCTCATAATCTCCCGCCCGGAACCACCCCTCGACATCGCTGCGGGACATCTGGGTGTCGCGGGCGATGCGGCCCTCGTTGATCCAGGACTGGATCACGTCATGGGCGTTGGGACCGTAATTCTGGCCGTCTCCGGCCACGATGGTGTAAGTGGACTGCGTCATGGAAGGGTGCGCAGTCGCTACCGGCTTTTGGTCCGGGGCACAACCGGGAAATGAAATTCGGCCCCGCGGCGCGCTCCGCGTTCGCGGCGGGAAGTCCCCGGGTGCGCCCTGCGCCGCACCGCAGTCGGTTGGCTGGGCCCCATGACACCAGGGCGTATCTGGACATCGTGTGCGCGCGGGCGGGCAACAAAGTGCTGCCGGTATCTTGCCGGTAGACCCCGTGAACCGGCGCCGACGACTCGCAGTGAACACCCGTTGCGGGCTTCAGCTCTGGCCGGAGGCCACTGCGCCGAGGGTGGGCTGTCGCCCAGAAGCCTTCGGCCCGCTCCGCCAGCCGGGCTCAGTTCGCAGCCCATCCACACCGCCGCTGCCGGTTGGAAACCGGCAGCACTTTCGGGCCGGCCCTGAGCGGACGCACACGCTGTCCAGATGTGCCCCTAACGCCATTGTGAGGGGCTCACGGGTTGTCTTTTAGCGAACTCCGGGCAATCTGTCGGCCCCTCCACGGAATGAAGCATCCGGCACTGGTCGAAACCCATCGGGTCGGTCCCCACACGCGCGAACGCATCGTGCGGGCGGCGGACTGTCCCGCGCTGGCGGCGCACGGCATCGCCCATGTCGGGGTGGCCGACGCCGCGGTGCCTTACACGATGGTGCGGACGGATCTTCCCGGCGCCTACTTCCTCGCCTGTTTCGAGGGTGAAGGACGCATCCTGCTCGATGGGCGGTGGCAACGCTGCACGGCCGGCACCGCTTGCCTGGCCCCGGCGCATGTCCTGCACGCGTTTCACGCCGTTCCGGGCCGGCGGTGGGGGTTCGTGTGGGTGCGCTACGGTCCGGAGACCGGACAGGGGCCGCTCATCAATTCGTCCGCGCCGGTGCTGGCGAAGTGTGCGGCGGAGCCAATCCATGCCGCAGTGGAGGGCCTGTTCCACGAACAGGCCGCCGGGCGCCAGCCATGGTCGCTGCACCATTGGGGTGAACTCATTCAGGGTTATGTCACGCGCTTTGCCCAGCCGTGGCATGTGGAGGACCGGTTGGCGAAACTCTGGGAGGCGGTGGCCGCGGAACCCGGCCGACCGTGGACCCTGACGGAACTGGCCCGGCGTTCCCACTGTTCCGGGGAGCACCTCCGCCGGCTGTGCCGCCGGCAACTGGGACGCACGCCGATGCAGCAGGTCACCTATCTTCGCCTGCGGCATGCCGCAGCCATGCTGACCGGGTCGGATGACAAGCTTGAGATCATCGCCACCGCGGTCGGATACGCGAATCCGTTCGTGTTCTCCAACACGTTCAAGCGGTGGACCGGCTGGCGTCCCAGCGAATACCGGGCCCGCAAGGCGGCTTAATGGCCGGCCCGTGAACGCCGATGCTGTGGACAGAAGCCGAATGACAGTGACTTCCAGCGGGACGACCGCACCCGGGACCGGATCTGGCCGC
This sequence comes from uncultured Verrucomicrobiota bacterium, assembly GCA_903910585.1. Classification (GTDB taxonomy): domain Bacteria; phylum Verrucomicrobiota; class Verrucomicrobiia; order Limisphaerales; family UBA9464; genus CAIWAH01. The sequence goes on along the minus strand of CAIWAH010000277.1, from coordinate 3,801 downwards.
GAACTGGCCAAGGAAAGGTTGGCGCCGTGCCCGTTTGTCGGGTTGACTGCCGGCACGAAACCCATCGGGTCAGGCTGGCCGGGCCGAGGGTTGCTCTTTTCCTTCGCCGCCGGAGGAACACTGTGGGCGGCGGATGGCGGATTGTCGCCAGTCGGCGCACCGCCGCGGTTTCCCATTCTTGAGCACCCCGCCTTCCTGGCGCTTTTCGGCGGCTGCCTACTCCTGACGATCCTGCTTTTCGCCGCCCGCCGGCGGCTCGCGGAGCAAAACCGAACGCTGGAGCGAAAGGTCGCCGAACGGACGGCGGGGCTGGAGGCGGACCTGCGGCGGCGCGAGTCGCTGGAAAAGGCCCTGGTGGAAAGCGAGGAACGGTTCGCCAGGGCCTTCAATCACGGTCCGATGCTGGCGACGATTTCCGCCGCGGCGACCGGCCGGGTCCTCGCGGCGAACCAGCGCTTCTGCGAGTGCCTGGGCTATTCGCGGGAGGAACTCCTCGGGCAGCGGACGACCGACTTGGGAGTCTGGCTGAATCCCCGCCAACGGGACGAACTGCTCCGGCGGGTCAACGAAGGCGAGGACATCACCAACCGGGAGGTCCAAATCCGGGCCCGGGATGGCCGCGTGCTGACGGTCCTGGTGTCCTTTGAGCGCGTGACGCTCGGTGCGGAGGACTGCCTGCTGATCTTCGGCGTGGACATCACCGAACGGCGGGCGGTTGAACGGCGGCTGCAGGCGAGCGAGGAGATGTTTTCGCGGGCGTTCCGGCACAATCCGCTGATGGCGGCCATCACCTCGATGGTGGACCAGCGGGTGCTCGACTGCAACGAGCGGCTCTGTGAGTTCGTGGGGCGCAGCCGCGAGCAGATGCTTAATTCGGTGCCGGAGGAGACCGGCCTGTGGGTGGATACCAAGGTGCGGGTCCGTCTCGTGCAGCGGGTCATCCACGAGCAGGTCATCCACAACGAGGAGATCGAGATGCGCAATGGCCGCGGCGAGGTCCGCCGGCTGCTGGTCTCGCTGCAGCGGCTCACACTGAACGGCGAGCCGGCCGCGTTGTGGTTGTCGTCCGACATCACCGAGCGGAGCCGGTTGACGGAGACGGTCCGCCAGAGCGAACAGCGGTTCCGGGAACTGTTCGAGCAGTCCGGCGAGGCCATCACGATCGCGGATTCGGCGGGGCGGTTTGTGGACGGCAATCCGGCCGCGTTGGCCCAGTTGCGCTGCACCCTGCCGGAATTGCAGCAGATGGTGATCGGCGACCTGGTGGCTCCGGAACATCGCGAGCGCCTGCCGGCTCACTTCCAGCGGGTGGCGGCGGGGGAGAAGGTGCAGGGCGAATGGCTCCTGCTCCGGCGAACCGGGGAAAGGTTTTTCGCCGAGGTCAGCGTCCGGCGAACCGCCTCCGGAGGCTCGTTCGCCATGGTCCGGGATGTCACCGAACGACGTGAGGCCCTCGACCGGCTCCGGGAAAGCAAGGACCTGCTCAATGAAACCGGCACCATTGCCAAGGTCGGCGGCTGGCGGCTGGAACTCGCCACCGGCATCACCGAATGGACCGACGAGGCGGCCCGCATCCATGGGGCGCCGGCGGGGGCCGTCGCCGATGTAGCGCAGATCATCTCCCGCTACCCCCCGGAATCGGCCGAACGGATCCGGGCGGCGATCCAACGGGCGGCCGAGGACGGTCAACCGTATGAACTGGAAGCCTCCATCGCGTTGCCGGGCGAAGGCGTCCGGTGGATCCGCATCCTCGGACGGGCCGACCGGCAGGAGGGCAAGATCACGCACCTCCGGGGCACGGTGCAGGACATCACCGAGTTCCGGCAGGCACTCGAACGGCTGCAGGAATCCGAGGAGCGTTTCTCCAAGATCTTCCTCCGCACGCCCATCATCGTCGCGATCAGCACCTTCCCGGACGGACGCTACGTGGAGGTCAACGAATGTTTCACCCGCGTGCTGGGCTATACCCCCGCGGAGGTCGTGGGCCAGCGGGCCCTCGACATGGGCATCTGGAACGATCCCGGCCATCGGAAGGAGCTGGAGAACCGCGTCGCGATCGAGGGCCGCGTGGCGGACTTCGAATACGAACTGCGAACCCGCTCCGGCGAACTGGTCGAGGTCATCGGCGCCGCGGAGCGCATCACACTGGGCGACCAGCCTTGCCTCATGTTTATCGCTCTGGACATCACCGGCCGCAAACAGACGGAACGCCGCCTGCGCCAGTCCGAGAGGACGCTGCAGGCGGTGTTTGGCGGGATGCGCGATGCGCTGATCGTGTCCGACATCGAAACGCGGCGGTTCGTCCAGTTCAACCCGGCCGCGAGCCAGCTGCTGGGATATTCGCCCGAGGAACTCAGCCAGCTTCGGGTGGACGACATTCACCCTCCCGAGAGCTTGGCGGCGGTGCTGCGGGGATTCGCCGAGCAGGTCACCCAACCCACGGCGGAGGCGTCCGGTGTGCCGATGCGCCGGAAGGATGGCAGCGTCTTCCTCGCCGATCTGAGCACGGCGCGGCTGGAAGTGGATGGCCGGGCCTGCTTGGGCGGAGTGTTCCACGACGTGACCGAACGGAGGCGGGCGGAACAGGTGCTCCGCGAGTCGGAAGCCACGCTGACCGCAATCTTTGAGGGCGTGGCCGAGTGCATCATGGTGGCGGATGCCGAGACCCGGGAACTGCTGCGGATGAACTCGACCGCCCTTTCAGCCTTCGGATACGGACTGGAGGAAGTGGGCGGCCTGCACGTCGAGGATCTGCATCTGCCGGAGGAGCGGGCGGCGGTGCTCGCGGGTTTCCGCCACCACGCCGCTCACGCGGTGACGCCGGCAACCGAATTCCGGTTCAGGCGGAAAGACAGTTCGTCCTTCGTCGGGGAAATCACGACTACCTGCCTCCGGCTGTGGGACCGGAACTGCCTGGTCGGCGTGATGCGCGACATCACCGAGCGCCGGCAGGTCGAGGAGGCCATGCGGACGCAGGCAAAACTGCAGGAGCGAATCGCCGGCCTCGCCGCGGCGATGCCCGGAGTGCTGTTTTCGTTCCAGATCGGTGCGGATGGCGAATGGCGCTTTCTCGAGGTCGGACCGCGGTGCCTGGAGATCATCGGCGGCGAGGCGGAGGCGATTGTGGCCGACGCGGGCCACGCCTTTGCCCTGGTCGATCCGGCTGACCTGGAGGCTCTCCGGCAATCCATCGGCACGGCCGCCAGGTCCGCCTCCGGCTGGAGTCATCAGTTCCGCGTCCGCCATCCGGCGAAGGGAACGGTCTGGATCGAGGGCCACGCGGGTCCGGCCGTGGAATCGAACGGCAGCCTGGTGTGGCACGGTGTCCTGCTCGACGTCAGCCAACGCCAGCGGCTCGCCGTCCAGCGGCTGACCGGTGACGCGGTGGCACGGGTGCTGGCCTACTCGGAGTCCGTGGAATTGGCCATCCCCAAGGTGCTCCGGGCAGTCTGCGAAGGGGAAGGGTTTGATTACGGGGAGCTTTGGCTAGTGGACCCGGCGGACAGCCGGCTGAGCTGTGAGTTCTCGTGGCCGGATTCGGACCCGCGCTTCGGACCGTTGGCGCTGGAATCTTCCCGCGCCCGCTTTGCGGCCGGAGAAGGGCTGCCGGGACAGGCCATGCTGCACGGCCGCGCCGTCGTCATGGGCAATCTGGCCGAGGATCGCGGGTTCCTGCAGAAGGAAAGTGCCCGGCAGTGCGGACTGCGCGGCGGTCTGGCCGTTCCCATCCGGGCAGGACTGAACGTCATCGGCACGCTGGTGCTGCTGAGCGGGACGCATTTGGCGCCGGATTCGGCCTTG
>CAIWAH010000276.1 GCA_903910585.1 uncultured Verrucomicrobiota bacterium | reverse complement strand
GCCTTCCAGGTCGTGAAAAACCCGTCGTGGCTCACGCCCTACCTCGGCACCATCGTCGTCGGCCTTGGCCTCACGGTGCAGTTCATGATCCATCTTGTTGGCTTTGTCCGGAAACGCACCGCCTGAACCCGTTCGTCCGCCGCACCATGAAACGCCTTGCCCTGCTCCTGCTCACAAAGTGCCTGCTGGCCTTTGCCGCCCTCGGCGCCGGACCGAATGACGCCTTCAACCTGAAGGAGTTCGCCGAACTGCCGGTGGTCTTCAACGGCCGCCATCAGCCGCTGGATTCCGCCGCCCGGAATTCCCTCGTGCAGATGCGCGACCGGTATTCGGTTTACGACCGCACCGAAAGCCGGACCGTGCCCGCCTACGAGTGGTTCGCCGAAGTGGCCATGAACCCGGATGCGGCGGACAAACGGCGCACCTTCCGCATCGATCACCCGGACCTGATCTCGCTGCTCAAGCTCCCGCAAAAGGACGAGGCCAACGGCGAGGACGGCAAAAACTATTCCTGGAACCAGATCTCGCCCGGCTTCGAGCAGCTCGAGGAGCAGGCGCGGCGCATCCTGCAATCCAAGCAGGACGCCTCGCAGCGGACCGCCTTCGAGGGCGCCGTGCTCAAGCTCCGTAACGCGCTGACCCTCTACCTGCGGCTCAAGAACTCCGTCGTGCCGGGCAACACCACCAACCTGCTGGCCGACGTGGCGCGGTTTCGCGAGACGGTCACGGAGTTCCGGGCCAAGCCCGACAATCAGGAACTGCGCCAGAAGATGGTCACGGAGATCTTCAACTGGGAGCTGCTCGAAAGCTTCGAGGCGCCGCTGGTCCTGCCCCCGACGGAGATTCTCCCGGGCCGCGAAGGCTGGTCCCGGATCGGCTCCGGCGTCGTGTCCCTCGCGTGGGGCGACAAGGCCGGCGAGTTGTTCCGCACCCTGCAGGATCTGCGCAAGGCCTCCTCGAATCCGGAGATGGCCGGCTCGGTGACGCTCAATTCACTGCGGGAGCACTTCAACACGCTGCTCGACGGCGCCAAGGACCCGGCGCCGATGCCGGCCTCGATGGATCTCTGGGTCAAACTCGCCGGAGCTTTCCGCGCCCGCGATGCCGCGGCCTTCAACGCCACGCTGGCCGCCTACCGGCAGAGCCTCGCGGCCAACCCCGCCGTCGCCGCCGACCTTGGCAAGTCGGGACGCGAGGTGTTCTTCAACCGCCTCGCGCCGTTCTACAGCACGATGCCGATCTACCTCATCGCGTTCCTTCTCGGCTGTTTCTTCTGGTTCAACTTCGCCGAATGGGCCCGCAAGGCGTCGTTCTGGCTGATCGCCGTGGCCTTCGTGCTGCACACCGTCGGGCTTATCTTCCGGATGTGGCTGGAAGGTCGGCCGCCGGTCACCAACCTGTATTCGTCCGCCATTTTCATCGGCTGGGGCAGCGTGGGCCTGGGGCTGTTGCTCGAACGGTTCTGGAAGAACGCCATCGGTCTGGTCTGTGGCAGCGCGCTGGGCTTCGTCACGCTGATCGTCGCGCACAACCTCGCGCTCGGCGGTGATACGCTCACGATGCTTGTGGCGGTGCTCGACACGAACTTCTGGCTCGCGACGCACGTCGTCATCGTGACGCTCGGCTACGCCAGCACCTACGTCGCGGGTTTCCTCGCGATCATCTACATCGTGCGCGGCGCCTTCACCACCGGCCTGAGCGCGCCCGTGGCGAAGTCGCTGACCCGGATGGTTTACGGGATAGTGTGCTTCGCGACGCTGTTCAGCTTCGTGGGCACGGTGCTCGGCGGCATCTGGGCCGACCAGAGCTGGGGCCGGTTCTGGGGCTGGGACCCGAAGGAAAACGGCGCCCTCATCATCGTGCTCTGGAATGCCCTGATCCTGCACGCGCGCTGGGGCGGACTCGTCCGTGAACGCGGTCTGATGAACCTCGCGATCATCGGCAACATCGTCACGAGCTGGTCGTGGTTCGGGACGAACATGCTGGGCATCGGCCTGCACAGCTACGGCTTCACCAGCGGGGCGTTCCTCTGGCTCGGCATCTTCATCGTGAGCCAGCTCGTGCTCGTCGGGCTCGGGATGCTCCCGGAGAACATGTGGCGGAGCGCTCTGCCCGCCGCCACGCCGGACGCAGCCAAGGTCAAAGGCAAAGCCGCGGTCGCCTGAATCCGGCCTCCATAGTGGCACAGCCGCCCCGGCTGTGCCCGGTGCGGCAGGCGCCCTCGCCTGCCGTTCACTCGGCGATTCCGATGGGTAAAACCGCCACCGGCGAGGCGTCGGTGGCGATTCAGGGCTGGACCAAGTTGTGCCTCTTTCAGGTCGTCCCCCGGTTCCGGTGGCGACAAACACCCCGGCGGCAGGCTAAGGTCGCCGCATGTTCACCACCGTTCTCCGGATGCTCCTGGGGCTGGTTTGCCTCGGAACCGTCCTGGCCGCCGAAAAGCCGATCCTGCGCTCCGAACTGATCTTCGCGCAGGAGAACTGGCACAACCACGCGTCGTGTGTGGTCGAGGCGCCCAACGGCGACCTGTTCGCCACCTGGTTCCACGGGTCCGGGGAACGCAAGGCGGACGACGTGCGGGTCGAGGGCGCCCGCCTCCGCCGGGGCCGTAACGCCTGGTCACCCCGGTTCACGCTCGCCGACACCCCGGGCTATCCCGACTGCAATCCGTTGCTCCACGTGGATGACCGGGGCCGCCTTTGGCTGATCCACACCACAATCCTCGCGAACCTCTGGGAATCCGCCCTGCTCAAGTCCTACGTCAGCTCCGACTGGCGCCGCGACGGCCCGCCGAAGTGGGAACGCACCGAAGTGCTGCACATCACCCCGGGAACGGAATTCGACACCGGCGTCAGCAACGCCCTTCCCCGCCTCCAGCAGCTCGCCGCCGGGCAGAACTGGTCCGAACAGACCCGGCGTGAGGTGGACGATTTCCTCAACGCCATGCGCGAGCACACCGCCGACAAGCTCTACCGCCGCCTCGGCTGGATGGGCCGATCCCATCTGACCGTCATCGGTGACCGCTGGCTGCTGCCGCTCTACCACGACGGGTTTTCCTTCTGCCTCGTGGCGATCTCGGACGACCGCGGCGCCTCGTGGCGCACCAGTGCTCCCCTCATCGGTGCCGGCAACATCCAGGCTGCGATCGTGCCGCGGAAGGACGGCTCGCTCGTAGCCTTCATGCGCGACAACGGCCCGCCGCCCAAGCGGCTGCAGGTCGCCGAATCCCGCGACCGTGGCGAAACGTGGACCGCCGGCACCGACAGCGAAATCCCGAATCCCGGCTCCGGCGCCGAGGTTATCGCGTTGCGGGACGGCACCTTGGCGTTCATCGGCAACGACACGGAAAAGGGTCGCCATTCACTCGCCTTGTGGCTCAGCGACGACGAAGGCCGGACCTGGCCGCACCGCCGGCACCTGGAATCGTCGCCCGCCGACTCCGGCGCGTCCTACGGTTATCCCAGCCTGCTGCAAAGCCGCGATGGTTCCCTGCACGCAACCTACAGCTTTCACGAAAAGCAGGGCGGCGCGATCAAGCACGCGCACTTCAACGTGGCCTGGGTGAAGCAGGGAAAACAGTAACTTCCCGCCCCAGCCGCATGACACTTCTGCTCGCCCTAGCCTCTGGCGGTGCCGCCGCCTGGGGATTGTTCCGCCTCCTGTTCGAGGGTTGGGACGACTTCACGGAATGTGTCCGGTTCTGGCTCACGCCCGATGTGATCTCGTGGTTCCGTGGCGAAGGTGCCGAAGACTGGTGGAGCGAACTGCGCCTCGGCCTGTGGCTTGGCGGATCGGTCGCCGCGGGCTGGGGCGGTCACCTGCTCGGCAGTCGGCTGTTCGCCTGAGCCGATTCCACCAGGACCGCTTCAGTAATAGTAGCGCGTGTCCGACGAAGGCCCGCCCATGGCCCGCGGCCGCAGCTTCGCCTTGGTGCGGATGATCACGCTGCCGTCGGCCTGTCCCACCGGCTGATCGGGGGCAACCGACCATGACCACAGCGGCTTGCTCGTCGCGCCGGCATCGAACTTCCCGAGGTGGCCTACATCCCACAGCTTCGTCCCTGGCGTGTCGCTGATGCGGTGGGTGATGAACGCCCGCCGGGAATCGCACTCGTCTGACTTCGTCGGCCAGGCCGGCTCGTTCAGGTCGGCGTTGGCGTTCACCTTGCCGGAATCGTCGAGGAACTTCATGCCGGCCGCGGTCTTGAAGTTCGCGAGCCACATGTAGGGCGTATAGACGTTCGCCGCCGTCGTGTCCCAGCCGCCGTAGTCGCGCGTCGATTTGTCGGCGAAGTTGGTCATGCTCGCGTAGTTCAGCCACAGTCGCCCAAAGGACTTCGACGTGATCGGGCAGATGAGGATGTGCGTGTTCGGCACGTATTTGCCGCGCATGACGTCCACAATGCTGTCCTTGGCGCCGCCGGTGCGGTGGTAGTCCGGACTGCTGTCCTCATGCCGCGGAAACCGGCCCCGGTTGTCGTCCGCGTAAAGCATCTGCGACAGGTGCTGCTGGCGCAGGTTGCTGAGACAGACCGCGCGCATCCCCGCATACTTCGCCTTGGCCAGCGCCGGCAGGAGCATGCCCGCGAGGATCGCGATGATGGCAATCACCACGAGCAACTCGATGAGGGTGAAGCCGCGGGCGGCCGGGCAAGGTGTCTGACGTGGGTTCATGACGGCCAGGAGGAGTTTCCTCAGAGCGTATTCCTTCCGGGACCGCTTCGACAACCCCATAAACCTGCCCGAACCGCCGGGGAGCGAATTTCAACTCTGCCCCCCAAGCAGGTCGGGCCGCCGGCCCGACAGGTAGTTCGGGCTGCCAGCCCGAATTCGGTCCCGGACCAAGCTGGCAGCTAGGGCTACAAGCCGGGCTGGCAGCCCGGCCTTCTTACCTGCAAACCGTCGAGAGCGGTCCGGTAGCGGTCCGGAGTGGTCCGGCCCCGACCCACTTCGGCCGTCCAAGAGCGGCTTTCTCGGTGATTCCGCCCGTTTTCCGGGACATTTTCCGGTTGGCACCACGATTGCGGATGGGCGGGCAGATGCCTGACGGCTCCGGGAAAACCGGCGCAGCTCAGGCGACACACGGTCAACGACACGGTCACATCATGAAACATCTGCTCTCTCCGCTCCGCGCCGGCGCCTTCGCCGGACTCGTCTTCGGCAGCCTGCTCGCCCAGGCCCAGTCCGAACTCAGGATCTTCACCGCCATCGAGGTCGAGTTCGCGACCGAACGCGGCCAGTCCTATCAGCTCCAGGGCTCGGGGGACCTCACCGCCTGGACCAACATCGGTGAGCCCGTGTTCGGCAACGGCAACACGGTGAATCGCATCTTCTCCACCAAGGGCGGCGGCGAAGTCGCCTTCGGCAGCTACCGGCTCGACATCACCACCGTCACCAACGTCGGGCTCGCCCCGTGGAGCTTCCTCGGGCTGTCGGTCGGACTGGGCGACGACGGCGCGCATGAGCACTACGACTTCCTCTCCGAAACCAACGGCGTGAAGGTATCACCCACCGGCAACGATCCGTTCACCTACACGTTTACCCGCACCGGCGAGAACGAGGCCCAGGTGAACCTGGTGAAGACCGGTTCCGGCGGCGACAAGGCCCGGCGCGACCTCTACACGTTCACCTTCACCGCGGAGAAGCTCGGCACCTTCGTCCGGGAGGAGTTCCGCGGCGAACGCCTGAAGGATCGCGACCTCGGCACCTTCACGTTCCTCGACGGCACGACGAATCCCGGCGGCGGCACAGGTGGCGGCACCGGCGACACCAACGCGGTGCCGACCGCGCCGCCCGCCGCGCTGACCGGACTCGCCTACACGTTCCTGAGCGGTGCGACGCCGGAACGGCTGGAGTTCATGACCGCCACCGCCGGGGTGGAAATCGAGGACAAGCCCCGCCCGGATGAGGACGAGCCGAACAAGCAGTTCAGCTACACCTACGTTTTCAGCACGCCGACCAACGCCACGCTGGTGGTGACTCTGCCCGACAACCGGCGCGACGAGTATGAGCTGACCTTCACCCAGGGCGCGCAGGGGACCTTCGTGCGGCGCGAATTCCGCGGAGACCTGCTCACCGACACCGACACGGGAGCCTTCAGCCCGGCCGGCAACGCAACCGCAGGCGGCCATGGCGGCAACGGTTCCGGCGGCCCCGGCGATGGCCAGGGCACCCCGGTGTCCGAGCTGACCGGCACCCACTACGCCTTCCGCAGCGGTGAATCGTCCGATCGCCTGACCTTCGCAACCGCGACCACCGGCACCGAACAGAGCTCCGAGGACAACGACGATCCGAGCAGCTTCAGCTACGTTTACACCGTGAAGGAAGGCGCGGCCGCCTCCCTCTTCGTCACCTTCAAGCCCGGCAAACGCGACGAATACGACCTCACGTTCAACTCCGACGGCTCCGGCTCGTTCGTCCGCCGCGAGATCCGCGACGAGGTCGTCACCGACACCGATACCGGCACGTTTGTCCGCGAAACCGGCAACTGAACCTTCGTCCTCCCCCTGCCGGACATGCGGATTCCCTCGGGACCGGATGTCCGGTAACTTCGTTTCCACACCGTGAAAGCGCGCGTTTCCCTCCGGCGAACCCTCACCGGCCTGCTCAGTGCCGCGGCGGCGTTGACCTCCGCCGCGGCGGCGGACGCGTTCCTCAGCCGTGTCGTGGAATTCCACGGCTCCGTGGAAGTGCTCCGTTCCGGCACCGAACAATGGCTGCCGGCCCAGACCAACCTCGTGCTGGGCCTAGGCGACCGGCTGCGCACCGGCGCCCGGGCCCGCGCCACCCTGCAGCTCTCCGACCGCAGCGTGATCCGGGTGGACCAGTCCTCGCTGCTTCAGCTCCAGCCGCCCAGCCAGGCCCCGGCGCAGAAGAAGTTCCGCCTGAATTCCGGCCGCCTGTTCTTCCTCAACCGCGAGCGGCCGGCCGACATCGAGTTTGAAACCCCGCTTGCCACCGGCGCCATCCGCGGCACCGAATTCGTCCTGCGCGCCAAAGGGGAAACCGGTCCCACCGAACTGGCGTTGCTCGACGGTGCCGTCGCCTTGACCACCCCGCAGGGCACGGCCGAACTGGCGCCCGGCGAACAGGCCGCCGTCCGGCCGGACCGCACCATCGCCAAATCCCGCGCCATGCTCGCCGCCAATCTGGTCCAGTGGTGCCTCAATTATCCGGCCGTCCTGGATCCGGCAGAGTTGAATCTGACCCCGGCCGAAGAGACCGCGCTCGCCGAAGCGCTCACTGCGTATCGCCGGGGTGACCTCCACGCCGCGCACAAGGCTCTTCCAACTACCGTCGCCGCCGAATCAGCCAAGGTCCGCGAATTTCGCGCCGCGCTCCTGCTGGCCAACGGCGACCTCGACGCCGCTGAACCGCTGCTCGCCGGCCAACTTTCTGAAACTGCCCGCAGTCTTCAGGAGGTGATCGCCGCGGTGAAATTTCAAAGCCTCGCGGAGTTGCCCGAGCCGCGGAGCCGATCCGGCTGGCTGGCCCGGTCCTATTATCTGCAGTCCCGGTCCGACCTCGCCGGCGCCCGTGCGGCGGCCCAACACGCCGGCGATTCGGGCTTTGCCCTGACCCGGTTGGCGGAACTGGAACTGGGCTTTGATCATTGGCGCGAGGCCGATTCGCTGCTGGCACGGGCGAGCAAACTCACGCCGCAGTTGCCTTCCGCCCACGCTCTCGCCGGTTTTGTGCAGTTGCGGCAACGTCGCTTCGACGCGGCCCTCGGACACTTCGGCCACGCGCTGGCGCTCGACGGGGCACTGGGTGACGCCTGGCTGGGCCGGGCCCTGGCGCTCGGTGAACTGGGCCGTTCCGACGAAGCCCGGCAGGCGCTGCAGCTCGCCGCCGCGATGGAGCCGCAGCGAGCGGCGCTGCGCAGCCAGTTGGCGAAAGGCTGGAGCGAAGCCGGCGACGACGCCCGGGCGCAGAAGGATCTCCACATGGCGCAGCGCCTCGATGAGGGCGACCCCACGCCGCGACTTTACGAGGGTTTGAACGACGCGCAGTTCAACCGCTTCAACGAGTCCGTTCGTGCGCTGGAACGCTCGGTTGAACTCAACGACCGCCGGAGTGTCCTCAGGTCGCCGCAACTGCTCGATCAGGACCGCGCAGTGCGCAGCGCCAATCTCGCCATCGCCTACGAGGCGGTCGGTCTCACCGAGGTGGCCGAACGCACCGCCGCCCGCGCGCTGGCCGACGACTACGCAAACTTCGCCGCGCACCTGTTCCGCGCCCGCAGCCTGCAGCGCCAGGAAGATCCGGCCGGCGTGAATCTCCGTCACGAATCCGCCCGCCAGAGCGAACTGCTCGTCGCCAACCTGCTCGCACCGCCGGGCGCCGGGAATCTTTCCCAGCAGCTCTCGCAACAGGACCGCCTGCGCTGGTTCGGGCCGGCGCCGGTCGCGGCCAGCGGGTTCGCGGAATACCGCAGCGGGGGCGAGTGGAACTCCGCCGCGTCCGTGTTCGGGCAGATTGCCGGCCTGGGTTACGCCCTCGATTCCCAATACCGCACGCTCAACGGCGACCATCCCAACGGCGACTTCGAGCGGCTGGAGTTTTCCGCGCAGGCCAAGCAGCAGCTCGGCGCCGCCGACAGCCTCTACGTGCAGGCCGGCTGGATGGATGCGAGTTCGGGCGATGCGTCGGCCCAATACGATCCGGCGATGGCGAGCGCGACCCTGCGCACGACGGAGCGGCAGGAACCCACGCTCCACCTGGGCTGGCACCATGAGTGGGCGCCCGGCCATCACACCTTGCTGCTCGCCTCGCGGCTCAACGATCGGTTCACGCTGGCCGACTCCGACCATCCGCTGCTGTTCCTGCGCCGCGACTTCGCCGGCACCGTCACCGACGTGGACTTCGGCAGCGTGCGCCGGGCACTCACACTCGACAGCGACTTCACGCTCTATTCGGCCGAGCTCCAGCAGATTCACGAAACCACCCATCACACCACCGTGTTCGGCGGACGGTTTCAGGACGGCACCGTGGACACCGCCGCCCGCCTCGACAGTCCGCTGCCGCCCCCGTTGGCCGACCAGCAGGTGGAACCCGGCTTTTCCCGCCTCAGCGGCTACGTTTATCACCAGTGGCGTCCGGTGAATTCGCTGCGGTTCACCGCCGGCCTCAGCTACGACCGCCTCGACTTCCCGCGCAATGCCGACGTCGCTCCGGTCAGCGCCGGCGAAACGGACGCGGATCTCCTCTCGCCCAAGCTGGGCGTGATCTGGTCGCCCTTCGACCACACCCATCTGCGCGCCGCGTGGACGCGTTCGCTCGGCGGCCTCTACTTCGACCAGAGTCTGCGGCTCGAACCTGCGCAGGTCGCCGGCTTCAACCAGATCTTCCGCAGCCTGATTCCCGAGAGCGTTGCGGGGCTCGTGCCGGGAACGGAATTCGAGACCCTTGGCGTGGGCCTGGACCAATCCTTCGGCCGGAACACCTACCTGGGTGTCGAGGCCGAGCAGTTGCAGTCCGACGGCCAGCGCGAGGTCGGTGCCGTCTCCAATTCGTTGCCGCTGCCCTTGGCCGACACCGTGGACGCCACCCTCCAGAACCTCGCGTTCCGGGAGCGCTCGTTGGGACTCTACGCCACCCAACTGCTGGGCGACGAATGGTCCGTAGGGGCGCGCTACCGCGTCAGCGAGGCGGAACTCACCGGCCGCTTCCCGAACCTGCCCGCCTCCGCCGCGGGCCTCGCCGCCCTGGAGCAGAACGAGACCGCCACGCTGCATCAGGTCGGCCTGTTCGCCCGCTTCAACCACGCCAGCGGTTTCTTCGCGCTGTGGGAAAGCGACTGGTATCAGCAGGACAATGGCGGTTATGCGCCCGCCCTCCCGGGTGATGATTTCTGGCAGCACAACGTCTTCGCCGGCTATCGCCTGCCACGCCGGGAAGCCGAATTCCGCGTCGGCGTCCTTAACCTTGCGGACCAAGACTACCGGCTGAACCCGCTGAGCCTGCTCACCCCGCTGCCGCGCGAACGGACCTTCGTCGCCAGCATCCGGCTGAATTTTTGAGCGGTTTATCCGGAATTGGGCCGGAACGAGGCACCGCCATTTCGGCACAGAGAACAGCAAGCGGCATCCTTGCCCCGGGGGAAGTGCCGACAGCATCGTTGCCGCGCATGAGCAATTCTGGCCCCGGCTGGGTCACGGCTTCCGAAGCCCTCAGCCATCTGCGCAACGGCATGCGCGTTTTCATCGGTTCCGGCTGCGCCGCACCCGGACTTCTCATCGAGGCCTTGGCCGCCCGCGCGCCCGAGGTCTTCGACGTCGAGGTTCTCCACATCCTCACCCACGGTCCCGCGCCTTACGCCCGGCGCGAACTGCTCGACCACGTCCGCCAGAACTCCTTCTTCATCGGCGGCAACGTCCGGGCGGCGGTCCACGAGGGCGTCGCGGATTACACGCCGATCTTCCTGTCCGAGATCCCCCGGCTGTTCCGCGAACGCCGGATGCACCTCGACATCGCCCTGGTGCAGGTGAGCCCGCCGGACCGCCACGGTTTCTGCAGCTTCGGCGTGTCGGTGGACGTGGTGAAGGCGGCCGTGGAATCCGCCGACTACGTGATTGCGGAGGTCAACGCCGCCATGCCACGCACGTTGGGGGACAGCTTCGTCCACGTGAGTCAGCTCGACGCGATGGTCCAGAGCGACCGCCCGCTCTTTGAGTTCCCGATGGAGGAGATCACGCCCGAGGCGGAGAAGATCGCGGAGTTCATCGAGACGCTGGTGCCCGATGGCGCGACGCTGCAAACAGGCATCGGCGCGATCCCGAGCGCCGTGCTGGCCCGGCTGGGGCACAAGAAGGACCTTGGCATGCACACGGAGATGCTCACCGAGGGCGTCCTGCCGCTGATCGAGGCGGGCGTGCTCAACGGCCGGCGCAAGGCGCTGCTGCCGGGCAAGGTCGTCACCAGCTTCTGTTTCGGGAACCGCCGTTTCTACGACTACATCCACGACAATCCCGCCTTCGAGTTCCGGCCGACCGAGTTCACCAACGACCCGTTCCAGATCGCCCGCAACCGCAACATGGTCGCGATCAGTTCCGCGATCGAGGTGGACCTGACCGGGCAGGTCTGCGCGGATTCCATCGGCGGCAAGTTCTACTCCGGCTTCGGCGGGCAGGTGGACTTCATCCGCGGCGCCGCGCGTGCCGAGGGCGGCAAGCCGATCATCGCGCTGCCTTCCACGACCAAGAACGGCAAGATCACCCGCATCGTGCCCTGGCTGCAGATGGGCGCCGGCGTCGTGACTTCCCGGGCCGATGTCCACTACGTGGTCACGGAATACGGCATCGCCTCGCTGCACGGAAAGTCGGTGCGGGAACGCGCCCTCGCCCTCATCCACATCGCGCATCCCAACTTCCGCGAACAGCTCCTCAAGGAAGCGCGCGACGCGAAGCTGGTCAGCCCGATGCAGATTGCGCTGCCGCCCGGACTCCAGCCGTATCCGCGCAAGTTCGAGGTGGATTACAAGGGCAAAGACGACCTGAAGATCCACGTCCGCCCGATCCGCCCGACCGACGAAAGCCTGCTGAAGGAACTGTTCTACTCGCACGATCCCTCGACGATCTACCAGCGCTACTTCACGCAGCTCAAACGGCTGCCGGCGGAGGCCGTCCAGCGGATGGTGACGCTCGATTACGAGTCCAACATGGCGCTCGTCGCGGAGATTCCCTGGGAGGGACGCAAGCGGCTCATCGGCGTGGCGCGCTACACCCGCGACACGGCCACGGACCTCGCCGACATCGCGGTGGTCGTGCAGGAGGATTTTCGCCAGCACGGTCTGGCGACCTTCCTGTTGCGTCACCTCGCCAAGGTCGCACTCGAACAGGGCATCGTCGGTTTCAGGGCAGAGGTTCTGCCGGAGAACCTCGCGATGATGAAGACCTTCCAGAAACTCGCCGAGCCGCTGGAAAGCGCCCAGGAAGGCAACGTGGTGAAGGTGAAGTTCCAGCTCGCCAACCTGAAGCCCGCGTGACGGGACCTGAAGACGAGGTGCTGCCGGTTTGAAACCGGCAGGCCCCGTGAATCGGCGCGGACGGCTTTCGGTGAACGGCCGATTTGGGCTTCAGCTCTGGCCGAAGGCCACTGCGCCGGACGTGGGCTGTCGGCCAGAAGCCTGTCGGCCCGATCCGCCCGCCGGGCCCAATTTGCAGCCACTCTACGCCATCGCTGCCGGCAAGATGCCGGCAGCCCTTTGTGGACCGCCGGCTCGCCCACGGTGTCTAGATTTGGCCGGCGGCCGGCGCGTGGACAAATTCGCTCTTTGCGGACGGGTTCCGGCCGCTAGCCTTCGCGCGCCATGACCTCGAAGTCCGCGCTTTGGGCCCGTTTTCAGCAACATTACACCGAGTTCCCCTCGCTGGGGCTCGCGCTCGACCTGTCCCGGGTCAATTTCCCCGACAGCTTCCTCGCCACGATGGCGCGGCCGATGCAGCGGGCGTTCATCGCCATGGCCGAACTGGAAAAGGGGGGCATCGCCAATCCTGACGAGCGCCGCATGGTCGGTCACTACTGGCTGCGGAATGCCGCACTGGCGCCGACCAAGACCATCGCCGGGGAGATCGAGTCCACCGTGGCCGACGTGAAGGCCTTCGCCGCCGCGGTGCAGGCCGGTGCCATCGCCGGCGCGGGCGGCAGCTTCCAGAACGTGCTGGTCATCGGCATCGGCGGCAGCGCGCTCGGACCGCAGTTTGTGGCCAAGGCGCTGGGCCAGCCCGCATCGGACCGCCTGAAGCCGTTCTTCTTCGACAACACCGATCCGGACGGCATGGACAAGGTCCTCGCGGAACTTGCCGGCCAGCTTGGCCGAACCCTCTGCGTGGTGATCAGCAAGTCCGGCGGCACGCCCGAGACGCGCAACGGCATGATCGAGGCCAAGGCTGCCTACGCGGCCGCAGGACTCGACTTCGCGAAGCACGCGGTCGCCGTGACCGGCTTCGGCAGCGCCATGCACAAGGTTGCCGCCGCCGAAGGCTGGCTGAAGTCCTTTCCCATGTGGGACTGGGTCGGTGGACGCACCAGCGAGACCTCCGCGGTGGGGCTGCTGCCCGCGGCCTTGCAGGGGCTCGACATCGACGGGCTGCTCGCCGGCGCCAAGGCGTGCGACGAGGTGACCCGTGTGCCCGAGGTGAAGGCCAATCCGGCCGCCCAGCTCGCATTGATGTGGTATTTCCTCGGCGAAGGCCGCGGCGCCAAGGACATGGTCGTGCTGCCCTACAAGGATCGCCTCGAACTTTTCTCCAAATATCTCCAGCAGCTCGTGATGGAATCACTGGGCAAGGAACTCGACCTCCACGGCCGCATCGTGAACACCGGCCTCAGCGTCTATGGCAACAAGGGTTCCACCGACCAGCATGCCTACGTCCAGCAGCTCCGCGAGGGCGTGGCGAACTTCTTCGCCGTCTTCATCGAGGTGCTGCAGGACCGTTCCGGCGCGAGCGTCGAAGTGGAACCGGGCGCGACCAGCGGGGATTTCCTCAACGGCTTCTTCCTCGGCACCCGCACGGCCCTCTACGAAAACGGCCGCCAGAGCCTCACGCTGACGGTGCGCGACGTCAGTGCCTTCACGGTGGGCATGCTCATCGCGCTCTTCGAACGCGCCGTGGGCCTCTATGCGTCGCTGATCAACATCAACGCCTATCACCAGCCCGGCGTGGAGGCCGGCAAGAAGGCCGCGGCCGCCATCCTCGGGCTCCAGAACCGCCTCGTCGCCCACCTCGCCGCCCATCCCGGGCAGAGCTTCGGCGCGACGGAACTCGCCGCCGCCATCGGCCAGCCCGACGAGGCCGAGGCGGTGTTCAAGATCGCCACCCACCTCGCCGCCAATGGCCGCAAGGTGAAGGTTGCCGCAGGCAGCGGCCTGAAGGCGCAGTTTGCGGCCATGGCCTGAACTGGGGCACCGATTCAGGGCGCCACCCTCTCCGGGAATTGCCCGGGTCCACCATTCGCAGGCGGCCGGTCAGGGACTTCCGCGGCGGTTCGAGGTGGGCCGGGTTTTGGCAAAAAACTGTAAGCGAACCGGGAACCACCCGTTAATCTCCGACCCGTGAATGCGACCGGTTACACTCCAACCCGACCGCGCCCGAACGGATTCACGCTGATCGAGCTGCTGGTCGTCGTGGCCATCATTGCCGTGCTGGCAGGCCTGCTCCTGCCGGCGATGTCCAAGGCGAAATCCCAGGCGCGCAAAGCCAACGAAATGTCGTCGTCCCACCAGCTGATGCTGGCGTGGCAGATGTATGCCGACGACCACCACGACCGCGTGTTGCCCGGCTACCGGCACGGCTACGAAGCCACCGACCAGGACGGCCAGAGCGTGCCCTTTCCGATCAACGCCCGTTACCCGTGGCGCCTTTACCCCTACCTCGGCAAGAGCTTCGAGGTGATCTACGCCAACGAGAACCGGGGCCTGCTCCAGCAGTTCAAGCGGATGCCCGACAAGGCCATCGGCATCTATGCCGCCAGCGTGTTTCCCTCGCTCGGCATCAATTCGACCTTCGTCGGCGGCGACGACAACGAGCTCGATCCCTCCGGCAAGGCCCGCGAGGTCTTCGGCGATTTCTGCGTGCTCAAGACCGCCGCTGCCACCCGGCCCAGCGAACTGATGGTGTTCACCTCCGCGCGCGGCCCGTTCGAGGGCAAGATTGTGAACGGCTTTTACCTCGTGCGTTCCCCATTCTTCATGGCGCGCCGTTGGTCGCTCGACTTCAACCCCGCGGATGGCCCGGAAGCCTGGGGTCATGTGCATCCCCGGTTTTCGAACCGCGCCCTCGGCGGCATGGTGGACGGCCACGTCGAGGCCCTCAGCAAGCGGGAACTCCAGGACATGCGCCACTGGGCCAACCAGGCCGACCGCGACGACTGGACGCTCCAGCGGCCGGGCCGTTGAGGGCGGCGTTCGCTCAGAGCATTTTTGAAAAATCGAGTCGGTGCGCATAGCAGCGACCGCAGACGCTCCCGCCAGTAGGCACGGAACGGTTGCCACTTCGGGCGATACCCGGCAGATCCCGTCACGCAATCGCCGCAGCGAAGCGGCCCCCATCGCGCCCACCTCCCGACCGCACTGCGGGCGCACCACGACGCCGGCCACCGGTTTGTTGACTTCGATCCCCCTCCGGAAACTTCCCTTGTCGGTTGCGGGCTCCGCCCTAGGCTGACCCGCATTCGTATGGTTGATCTGACAAACGAGGAAATCCGTCGCTATTCCCGCCACCTCATCCTGCCCGAGGTCGGCCTCGCCGGGCAGCGCAAGATCCGCAACACCTCCGTCCTGTGCATCGGCGCTGGCGGACTCGGCTCGCCGATCGCGATGTATCTCGCCGCCGCCGGCATCGGCAAACTGGGCATCGTGGACTTCGACACGGTGGATTACTCGAACCTCCAGCGGCAGATTCTCCACAGCGACGCCGACGTGGGCGTGTCCAAGGCCGAATCCGCCAAGGCGTCCATCAACGCCCTCAACCCCAATGTCGAGGTTGAGCTCTACAAGACCCGCATCTCCTCCGAGAACGCCCTCGACCTGATCCGTCCCTACGACATCGTCGTGGACGGCACGGACAATTTCCCGACGCGTTACCTGACCAACGACGCCTGCGTGCTGCTCAAGAAGCCCAACGTCTATGGCTCCATCTTCCGTTTCGAGGGACAGGCCAGCGTCTTCGCCCCGCACCTGGGCGGGCCCTGCTACCGCTGCCTGTATCCCGAACCGCCGCCGCCGGGCATGGTCCCGAGCTGCGCCGAAGGCGGCGTGCTGGGCGTGCTGCCGGGCATCATCGGCTGCATCCAGGCCACCGAAATCCTCAAGCTCGCGCTCGGGAAGGGCTCGTCGCTGATCGGCCGGCTGCTGCTGTTCAACGCGCTCGACATGAAGTTCCGCGAGCTGAAGCTGCGCCGCGATCCCAAGTGCCCCATCTGCGGCGACGCCCCGAGCATCCAGGCGCTGATCGATTACGAGCAGTTCTGCGGCATCGTGCCCGAGCCGGTGAACCCGGGGCAGAATCCCGACGAGGTCACCGTCCAGCAGATGAAGGCCGCGCTCGACGACCCGAAGCTCGGCATCCGCGTGATCGATGTGCGCGAGGCTGACGAATGGCAGATCGCCAAGGTCGCCGGCACCACGCTGGTCCCGCTCAGCCAGCTCCCGAACCGCTTCACGGAACTCGACCCCAACACGCAGCTCTACCTGCACTGCAAGGCCGGCAAACGCTCCATGAAGGCGCTCGAATTCCTACGCCAGCAAGGCTTCAAGTATGTGAAGTCCGTGAAGGGCGGCATCGACGCGTGGAGCGACCAGATCGACCACGGCGTGGCGAAGTATTGAGATTGCAAGTGAGAGCTTCCGGTCCTGTAACGGCATGGATAGCGCTCCTGGTGGCTTTAGTGACCGGCGGGTGTCTGGGGAAGAACATGGGGGACGGGATTTATCTCCCCGGCGGAGCGACACAGCAAAAGGCGATCCGGGAAGTCGGCTGGGAGGAAGCCTATCTCTCTGCCGGGAGAAGAATCTCCAAATCATGGGACTCGTTGACGAAGTCCGGAGCCGTCCCGTTCGGATGGAAGCCGGTTTCCGTGTGGGTGCGTATCCTGCCAGACGGACGTTTTGGACTTGGCTCAATATCCTCCCCTTCCAATCCCTCAGAGAAGGTTCAGGAATTGGTCGCAAGAACGATCCACGGAGCTCAGCCAGAAGCGAAACCACTCCCTGAGCATCTATTGGCGAAGCATCCAGGGGGAGCCAAGTTCAGGGTGATATTGGGCGTTCCGTAACGATTCCACTCGGCCTTCGTAACTCCGATCACCCGCTCCGCCGCCGCTCCCGATTCCGCCAATCCTGTCCGCAACAACTGACCCGCTTGCGGCATTGCTTCCGCCGTCGGATCGAATGAACTCTGCGGCCAGGTTTCCCGTCCGTTTCGCCGCTCCGATGAATCCGCTTCAGGAACACGCCCTTCAGGTCACCCGCCGGGAGTTCCTCGGTCGTGCGGGCACCGGCCTGGGCCTTGCGGCGCTCGCCAGCCTGCTGGGCGGCAGCACGGCCACCGCGGCTCCGGTCAGCGGCCGCCTTCCCGGGCTTCCTCACGTCGCCCCCAAGGCCAAACGGATCATTTACCTCTTCCAGAACGGTGCGCCCACCCACGTGGACCTGTTCGACTACAAGCCGAAGCTCCAGGAACTCCACGGCCAGGCGGTCCCCGAAAGCTACATCGGCGGGAAGCGCTTCAGCACCATGACCGGCAAGGCCGACGGCAAACTGCTGCTCGCCCCGGTCGAACCGTTCCGGCAACGCGGGCAGAGCGGTGCCTGGGTGAGCGATTTCCTGCCCCACACCGCCCAGGTCGTGGACGATCTCTGCTTCGTGAAGGGCCTGCACACGGACGCCGTGAACCACGCCCCGGGCATTTCGCTCCTCCTCAGCGGCGCGCAGATCCCGGGACGCCCCACGTTGGGCGCGTGGCTGACCTACGGCCTCGGCAGCGACTCGGAGAACCTGCCGGCGTTCGTGGTGATGACCTCGGTCAGCAAGGGCACCAGCTGCGGCCAGATCTTCTACGATTTTTACTGGGGCTCCGGCTTCCTGCCCTCGCGGTATCAGGGAGTGAAGTTCCGCGGAGGTGGCGAGCCGGTGCTGTATCTGGGCGATCCGGCGGGGATTTCCCGCGCCACCCGGCGGGCGATGCTCGACGACCTGGCGGAACTCAATCAGCTCAAGTTCCGGGAACACGGCGATCCCGAGATTGCCACCCGCATCGCGCAATACGAGATGGCCTTCCGCATGCAGACCAGCGTGCCGGAACTGGCCGACATTTCCGGCGAACCCAAGTCGGTGCTCGATCTCTACGGTCCGGCGGTGAAGGAACAGGGCTCGTTCGCCTACAATTGCCTGATGGCCCGCCGGCTCGTCGAACGCGGTGTCCGCTGCGTGCAGGTGATGCACGCCGGCTGGGACCAGCACAACAGCCTCACGACCGAACTCTACAACCAGTGCCGGGACACGGATCAGCCCAGCGCGGGTCTGGTCGCCGACCTGAAGCAGCGCGGCCTGCTGGACGACACGCTGGTGGTCTGGGGTGGCGAATTCGGCCGCACGCCGTTCATCCAGGGCAATCTCGACGACCGGAAACGCTGGGGGCGGGATCATCATCCCTACGCGTTCACGAGCTGGCTCGCCGGGGGCGGCGTGAAGGCCGGCTTCACCCACGGCGAAACGGATGACCTTGGCATGAACGTCGTCCGTGACCCGGTCCACGTTCACGACTTCCAGGCCACCCTGTTGCACCTGCTGGGCATTGACCACGAGCGGCTCACCTACCGTTTCCAGGGCCGCGACTTCCGCCTCACGGACATCCACGGGCACGTGGTGAAGGATCTTCTGGCATAGGAGTCTGGCGGGACCTCCGGCCGGCCGCACCACGCTCGCCACCGGGCGACGACTCTGGCAGCTTCCCGCCGTGTCTGCACCGCAGCCCCAGCCCGAGGAATCCGATCCGTTGCTCGCCCGCATGCGCCGCCTGGGCGTGCGGGAGGAGGAACTGGAGGAGACCTTCGTGCGCTCCGGCGGCCACGGCGGCCAGAACGTCAACAAGGTGGCCACCTGCGTGATGCTGCTGCACAAGCCCACCGGCATCGCGGTGAAGTGCCAGGAAACCCGGCATCAGGGCCGCAACCGCGAGCTCGCCCGGGAACTGTTGCTGGACAAGTTGGAGGCCCGCCAACGCGCGGCCGACGCCGCCGCCCGGGCGGAGCGGGAAAAGGTTCGCCGCCAAAAACGTGGCCGCAGCGCGTCGGCCAAACGGCGCATCCTCGCCGACAAGGCCCATCAGTCCGCCAAGAAGGGCCAGCGCCGCCCGAAGTCGTTCGACTGACCTCCCGATGGCGCTTTTGGCGGGAACATGCCCGCCACCCACAATCAGCGTTTCTTGCGGTTGAGCAATATTTGGCGCAGGAGCGCTAATTTATGGCGAGCCACGTCTTCGTGCGCCGGGCTACTCCATTGACCAGATGGCGCAGCAGTCCGGCCAGTGTCCCGTGATACAAGGGAATATCGGGGCGACACACTCCGGCACGGCGGCGCGATATGGCAAATCGAAGCAGGATACACGCTTATGAGACATCCAACCCAAAACCAGCAATCGCAGCCGCTCGGACGATCCTGGTGGTCGCGCCTCGGCGCCGGCCTGTTGACCGGGCTAGTGGCCCTCGGCACGACCACCCTCGTGGCCCAGGAATCGTTCAAGCTGACCAAACCCACCCCGGGCGGCATCAACGTCAGTCCGGTCATCACCAACATCGCCGACGGTGACAACGTCGTCGTGAAATGGCTCGGCCTCACGCCGCCCTACAAGCTGCAGCACAAGTCCGCCCTCACGGGCGGTGAATGGGCGGACGTCTCCGGACCGACGACCGACACGACCGCTTCCGTGGCCAAGCCGGGCGAATCCGGCTTCTTCCGCGTGCTCGGCTCCGATCCTTCCTACGTGGGTTCGGACGTCTGCGCCGAATGCCACAACGTGGCACCGCAGATGACGCATTCCGGATGGCTCGATACCGCCCACGCCAAGGCCTTCGACACGCTGAAGAAGATCGGTCAGGACAAGAATTCCGCGTGCCTCGCGTGCCATACGGTCGGTTATCAGGCCGGCGGCTATGTGGACATCGGCACCACGCCCCACCTCGCGGGCGTGCAGTGCGAAAACTGCCACGGACCCGGCGGTGAACACGTGGACTGGGCCAGCGGCTCTGCCTTGCCGCCCAAGATTCTGCCGATCACCACCCCCAACGCGATGCTCTGCGGTGGCTGCCACAACGGTTTCCATCATCCGACCTACGACGAGTGGAAGACGGCCGGCCATGCCGAGGTGATCGCCTCGGTGGCGTCCGGGTTCCTGAGCACGAACATCGTCAGTGCACAGGGCCGGATGAGCTCCTGCGGTTCCTGCCACTCGGGAGCGGTTCGTTTCCAGATGGAACAGGCCTACAACAAGAACACCGGCAATGCGCGCACCAACGTCGTGTGGCCTTCCGGCATCGAGGCCGCCGAGACCAGCGTCACCTGCGTGACCTGCCACGACACGCACAACAAGCACGTCTATACCAACGTCCTCACCGGTTTGGTTTACACGAACCAGCTGCGTCATCCGCTGACCTCGACCAACAGCTTCTCCTACAACACGGGCGCCACCTTCGCCTCGCAGTTCAATCCGGAGGTCAGTCTCTGCGGCAATTGCCACAACGCCCGCGGCGCCTCGGTTTCCAGCAACGGCCGGCCACCGCATCATTCACCGCAGCACAACATCATGATGGGCAACATCGGCATCACCGACTCGGTCACCCCGACCCAGGGCGCGCACTGGAAGAACCCGCTGCAATGCGTGGGCTGCCACACGCACGGCCACAATTCCGAGGGCGCCACCGAGGCGAATCCCGCCTACACCGGCCACGGATTCCGCTGGACCGTGCAGGCCTGCCAGGAGTGCCACAAGAGCCCGACCGGAGCCTTCTCCGCGACCAATCTGCTCGCCACCACGCAGGTGGAAATCCGGGGTCTGATCGCCCAGACCAAGACGCTTCTTGATGTTTGGGCCACCACCAAGAACACCAACTCCTGGGCCACCCTATACGGAGCCCTTGGGTGGGAGTATTCCACGCCCGGTCAACTGTCGAACCCGACGGGCAGCAGTTCCATCAAGGGACCGACGGCAACCGAGCAGGCCGGCATTCCGAAGGCCATTCAGGAAGCCCGCTACAACCTCTATCTCATCGAGCATGACGGCAGCCATGGCATCCACAATGCGCCGTATGCCCGGTATCTGTTGGAAGTCGCGCAACGAAAGGTGAACGCCGAACTGGCCAAGTAGCCCGTCCGCCGCGTTCCCCCCCCGCAGATCAACGCCCGCAGTCTCCGGATTGCGGGCGTTTTTGCGTCCTTCGCGGGCGCAACCAGGCCGGAAAATCGCCATGCCGCGGAGCGCCCGGTTGACCTCCGGACCCAGACCTGCTGGCCTCGCCGCGTGGCCAACGCAGAATTGAAAATCGAAGTCCTCACCGCCGGCACCGGCGCCCAGCCCACCCGCGGTTCCACGGTCCAGGTTCACTACACGGGCTGGCTGACCGACGGCACGAAGTTCGACAGCTCCGTGGACCGCAATGAGCCCTTTGAGTTCGCCCTCGGGCTGGGGCAGGTCATCGCCGGCTGGGACCAGGGCGTGGCCACGATGAAGGTCGGGAGCCGCGTGCGCCTGACGATTCCGCCGCACCTGGGTTACGGCGCCGGCGGATATCCGGGCGTGATTCCGCCGAACGCCACGCTGGTGTTTGAGGTGGAGTTGCTCGCGATCAATTGAGTTCCCCGGCCGGCGCTTCCGCTGGCAACCGGAATCACTTAGCCTGCCCCGCATGACGCGCCACTGCCACCGCTGCGGCTGGAACTGGACCTTTCGCGACCTGCCAGGCCGGAGTGAAACCTGCCCCCAATGCCGGGCCGACCTGCGGGTCTGCCTCAACTGCCAGCACTACGCCCATAACTACGCCAACCAGTGCCGCGATTCGCGCGCCGAACCGGTGGGCGACAAGGAGGCGGCGAACTTCTGCGAGTATTTCGACTTCGTCCGCCGAACCTGGTCCGGCGCCAAGGGCAATGACCGGGAGGACGCGGCCCGCTCGGCCCTCAAGTCGCTTCTCGGCGACTGAAACCCACCGCGCATTTCAGCGGCCGCTGCTCCCCAGCAGGCTCTCCCGCAGGGCCGCCACCGGCGGTGCCCCTTCGCGGAGCAACCGGTCGTGGAATGACTTCAGGCTGAACGCCGCCCGTTCCTTCGCCTTCACTTCGTCCCGGAGCTTCAGGATCTCCAGCTTGCCCAGCGTGTAGAAGCAGTAGCCGGGGTCAAAGGTGCCGCGGACCGCCTCCGAGCGGGCGGGCTGCCGTTCGTAGTAGGCGTTGTCCACGAAGAACTGGGTCGCCTCGTCCACACTCATGCCCCGGCAATGCAGCTTTACCGCACAGCACAGCCGGCAAAGCCGCAACAGGGCTTCGCTGGATTGCGCCAGCTGGTATTTCGCCGCCCGGATGCGGTCGGCTGCGGATGGCGGATTGGCCATTTTCTCCGGACCCGCGAAGCCCGCTTCCAGAACCATCTGCTCGGTGTAGTGCGCCCAGCCCTCGATGAAGGCGTAGCTGCCGAACACCTTGGCGGCGGTGGATGCCGGCGAGGCGTTCAGCGCGAGGAACTGCACGTAGTGGCCCGGATACGCCTCGTGGATGCTCACCACGTCGGTCGTGTAGTAGTTGAAGGCCGTCAGCCACTCGTCCTTCTGCTGCGCCGACCACTCCGGCTCCGTCGGGGTCACGTAATAGATCGCCTCCGTGGCCTTGGTCTCGAACGGCCCCGGGGTGTCCATCGAAGCAAAGGAAGTCGCGCGAAACGGTGGCAGAGTGGCCTCGACCTTCGCGCGGACCTCGCTCGGAATGGTGACCAACTGCCGGTCCACGATGAACTGCCGGATCGCCTCCAGGTTCCGGCGCGTGTCCGGCAGCAGGCTGGTTTCCGTGGGGTGTTCGGCCTGGACCTGCTTGAACACGGCCGTCGCCGGCCGGCTGGGATCAATCTCGCGGGCGGCGGCCGCGAACCGCGCCTGCTCCGCCTTCAGCTCCCGGAGCCCCAGTTGGAGCACCTCCTCCGGCGTGAGGGAAACCATCTCCGAACGCAGCATGCGCGCGAACCATTCCTCGCCCAGCGCATAGGCCTCATCGGCGGCAGGCAGGCGTTCCGCTTTGAGCCACGCGGCGAACCCGCGCAGTTCCCGCACCGCCCGCGCGTTCGCCACGGCAAATTCCCCGACCACGTCGCGCTGCGTCGCCCCCTGGGCCACCCCGGCCACGTCCTTTTCCAGAAACGTCGACGTGCCGTCGGCCATCTGGATCGCGGTCTCCACCCACGGCTTCGGCAACTTCGTCTCCAATTGGGCCCGCGCGGCCGCGAAGACCTCCGGCGTCCGCAGCAGTATCGCCGTGAGGTCACGCACCCGTTCATCCAGCGGCTTCCAGTCGCGCTTGAGATAGATGCTCACGTCCACCGCGCCGACGTAGAACATCGGATTGCGGCGGTCCGCACGGAAGCCGTCGTAACCCATCAGCTCAGTCTCGATCTGCCGGCGCACCAGCGCCAAGTCGCGCCGCAGGGCTGGCGATGTGCCGGTCAGCGCCGATTCCGGAAACTGGCGAGCCGAAGCCCGGAAGAAGGCACGCTCATCGGCGGACTGCGCCGCCGTGGGCACGACGAATTTTCCGTCAAACTGATGCCAGCCGAGGGCCACGCCCGTGAGTGGCCGCATCTGGTGATACTCGCGGATGAACCGTTCCGTCGCGACGGTCAGATCCGGACCCGGACCCGGCGTCCCACAACCCACCAGCACGGCCAAGACTCCCGCGGCAGCCAGTTTTCCATTCATGGGCGCGAGCCTACCGGCCGGCCTGTCCGCTGGGAAACCCGTTCTCGTATCCCGCCACGCCGCCGTGCAATCCGCGTCATCCCGCTTCCCCTCGCGCCGAAGTTCTGGACACTTCCCGCCCGTGAAGCCGCACTCCCCGTATCTCGCCGCCATTGCGCTGGCCGCCTCCGGCCTGCACGCCGCCGCCAATCAGGTGCCGACGACGCTCCTCCACACCAGCGACCCGAATCTCGAGGTCACCGTCTGGGCGTCGTCACCCATGCTCCGCAACCCGACGAACCTCGACTTCGACAAGGACGGGCGCATCTGGGTCGCGGAAGGCGTTAACTACCGCAGCCACGCGAAGCGCCAGCCCGAAGGCGACCGCATCATGGTGCTGGAGGACACCGACCATGACGGCAAGGCCGACAAGTCCTGGGCCTTTGTGCAGGAACCCTTCCTGCTCGCACCGATGGGCGTCGCCGTGGTGGACAACAAGGTCATCGTCTCGATGGCGCCGGACATCGTCGTTTACACCGACGTGAACCGCGACCTGAAGTTCGATCCCGCCGTGGACAAGCGCGAGGTGCTGCTCACCGGCTTCAACGCCCGCATCCACGACCACACGATCCACAGCGTCACGGTTGGACCCGACGGCCAATACTACTTCAACAGCGGCAACTGCGGCGCGCAGTTCACCGACAAGTCGGGCAAGACCTTCCGCATCGGCAGCGCCTACGATCCCGGCCAGGCCAACCTCGGTTGGAAGCCCACCGAAATCGCCGGCCAGCGCAGCGACGACGGTCACGTCTGGGTCGGCGGCTTCGCGGCCCGCATGAACCCCGACGGCTCGGGTGTCCACATCATCGGCCACAACTTCCGCAACAGCTACGAGCAGACCGTCACGTCGTTCGGCGACGTGTTCCAGAACGACAACGACGATCCGCCGGCCTGCCGCACCGCGTTCCTACTGGAATACGGCAACGCGGGCTTCTGCTCCTTCGACGGCCAGCGCTCCTGGGGTGCCGACCGCCGGCCCGGCCAGAGCGTTCCCGTCGCGGAATGGCGCCAGGAGGATCCCGGCACGATGCCCCCCGGCGACGTGTATGGCGGCGGCTCGCCCACCGGCATCGCGTTCTACGAGGACGGCGCCCTCGGCAAGAACTACCGCGGCCTGCTGCTGAGCTGCGAACCCGGCCGTAACGTGGTGTTCGGCTATTTCCCGAAGCCGGACGGCGCGGGCTTCAAGCTGGAGCGATTCGACTTCATCACTAGCAATAAGGAAGGCGAGTTTGCCGGCACCGACTTCAAGGGCGGCCGCAACGAGACCCGCGACCTGAAGACCATGTTCCGTCCCAGCGACGTGGGCGTGGGCGCCGATGGTGCGATCTACGTGGCGGACTGGTTCGACGCCCGCGTCGGTGGCCACGCGGACTGGGACGACACGACCTCGGGCACGATCTACCGCATCGCACCGAAGGGCTTCAAACCGAAGGTCGCGAAGGTGGACTTCAACACGCTGGAAGGCGCGCTGGCCGGCTTGAAGAGCCCGGCGGTGAATGTGCGTGGGGCGGCGCAGGACACCATCCGCCGGCACGGTGAAAGGGCCGTGAAGCCCGTCGCCAAGCTGCTCAAGGACGAGAACGACTACGTGAAGGCGCGGGCGGTGTGGCTGCTTTCACAAGTGGGCACCGACGGAATCAAGAAGGTCGAGGGCCTGATCAAAGACAAGCAACCGCAAACTCGTGTCGCGGCTTTCCGGGCATTGCGACGTCAGGGGCATAACCTGATTCCCCACGCCCGAACCCTGTCTGGTGATCCGTCGCCAGCCGTCCGTCGCGAAGTGGCGTTGGCGATGCGCGACCTCGCGTTTTCCGATTCCAAAGACATCCTACTCGCAGTGGCCCGCGGCTTCGACG